>CACWTF010000018.1 GCA_902763685.1 methanogenic archaeon
CTTTTATTCGAGAATCTCCTTGTGTACTACTCCTGATTTTGTGTATTCCCAATCAAAGACACGGATTCCCGGATATTTCTCCTTCATCTCCCGGATACTCAGATAATCCCCGATCCAGACATACGGTTTGCCCCTGCATTCCGGCCTCAGCAGATCACTGCGGTGGCCCGGCTTGTAACGGATTCTGCCGCAGATCTGACAGCGTTCACCCCAGGAGTATTGCAGATACTTCAGGATGCAGGGTTCATATTTGTGCTTATGATTGCTGCGGGAGGAAGCCTTGCTTTTTGAGCTAGGTTTCTTTTTCCTGTGGATGGGAGACTCTCTGTCCATCAAATACCTCCGTGTCTGCCTGATTTCTCCTTTCGCGGTCCGAGACTGTGCTGCTCATCTGACGGGTGTTCTCGATCAGGTAGCCGACGTCTTTAGGGCAGCCGCGGCTTATTACTTTGCATTGCTTGTCTCGGATCGGATGAATACCGAAAGGCAGGTCAAAATCTTTCGGGAAGACCCAGAGATGATATACGTCCTGTACGTCAACAAGGTTCTTTTGCTTCGGAAAAACCTCTATAGCCAGTCTCTTCTCACCGAATATTTCATTCTTGATCTGCTGTTTCACCATGGCCTTGGATGCCTCGGCGGCCACGGCCAGGTCGTGTTTCATGTTGGCGATGCTGCGGACGATGTCCTCGGGTTTGCTGTTCGCTTCCTCGACGGCCTGCAGGCATATGTTGGCGAGCCTCATGGCGGAGCTCTGTGCCGCGTTGCCCACTTTGAAATGGATGGCGATGCCGTCCTTTCCCGCGGAGACCTTCCTGTCGACGAACAGCATTCCCAGTTCCGACGTCTCCATGACGTGGATTCCGCTGCACGCGGAGTAATCGATGTCGCCGATGGATACGACGGTGATCTCCTCGTCCTCCTCGATACGGTCGAGCTTGATCCTAACCTTTTCGAGGTCTGGGTCATCTCTGCTCATTACGGTCTTCCTGACGGGGAGGTTGTCCCTGATGGCCTGATTGGCGAACTCCAGTGCGGCACCGATCTTCTCCCAGGAGATGTCGTGGTTGACGATTACATACTTCTCGTCGGGGCCGATGTAGATTTTGGTGATGGTGAGTTCGGGGTCCTGCCGGTGGAGCGCACAGAACAGCAGGTGCTCGCCGGTATGTCCCATCATGAGGTCGAAGCGTCTCTCCCAGTCCACCTCTCCCCAGATGCGGAGTCCGGGCCTCAGGTCGTTGCCGGGGACGACATGCACGATCTCCTTCCCGTTGTAATGGACGTCGGTCACTCTGAAACCGTTGATCTTACCGGTATCGCATACCTGTCCTCCGCCTCCTGGGTAGAATGCGGTGCAGTCGAGGATGACCTCGTCCCCGTTGACGGAGACCACACCTGCCTCGAATACGGCCATGTATCCGTCGTGTCTGAAAACTTCGTCTGCCATGATATCTGCGGCGGAATCGCCTTTGCGTATAATGTACTATCCCCCAAATCGTTGAATGGACAAAATCGGCATAACGGACATTAAGTTTCTCTCGATTATCTACTATCAAAAGGAATATTAGCCATTCATACAGAAATTTTTGAGCGCCGTCCAAAAAAACGTATAAATATTGTTCAGATGTAATGTGGGGGATAGGAAGAAACATGGGAGACCTAAGAGAGTTTGATGAGCTGGACCGCCGTATTATCGAGATGATGTGCAATTCTAGCCAAGGCTCTTACAGGCAGCTCGCCAAACAGCTGGGGGTTCACCCGACCACCCTTATCCAGAGGGTCAAGAACCTGGAATCCAAGGGAGTTATCAAGGGCTATCGTGCCAAGATCGATTACGTCGCCATGGGCTACGATTACACAGGACTCGTTCACATCTACTCCGACAACATCGTGGATGTAGAGAAGGAACTGTGCAAGATGCCCGAGGTCGTTGCGATCTACGACGTCACGGGAGAGGCCGACGCCGTGGTGCTGGTCACCTGTCTCACCAGGGACGATTTCTCCGCTGCGGTCAAGAAGATCAACTCCATAGATGCGGTCAGCAAGACCAACACGTCCGTCGTGCTCAATGTCGTGAAGAGTGAGAACGAGTTCGTACCCAATCTTCTGTCCGACGATTCCGAGTAACCGGCCCCAGCTTACCGATGTCTGATTTGCGTACTATAGGTGTCAATTTTTTACACTAAGCCGTTGGGTTAGACTTATACGCAAAACCACATTGCAACGGTTTCATGGATATATCGAAACCGTTCACTCCTGGAAAGGTCACTCTGCTGACCATCCTCCTATCCTCCATGGTCATCCTCATGGGGGCAGCGGCAGTGGCTCCCGCCCTGCAACCGATAAAACAGCATTTCGGTGAAAGCGAGTTCATGACTTCCCTGATCGTGAGTCTGCCGTCCCTTTCGGTCGCCGTGACTGGATTCGGGGTCGGATATCTCGCTGACAGATTGGGGAAGGTCAAGGTGTTCTTCCTTGCGATGGTCATCTTCACGGCGTCCGGAGCGGCAAGTTTCTTCCTCGAGAGCTTCCCCCTGATCCTCCTGTGCCGTTTCATTCTGGGAATCGGTATCGCGGGGATCTCCCTGACCATCACCGCGCTCATCGGCGAGTACTATGCCGGACTGCAGCGTGCCAAGGTCATCGGATACCAGGCTGCGGCCATCGGTGTGGGTACCCTGGTGCTCGAGACACTCGGAGGGTCACTGGCGGATGTCGGATGGAACTATCCTTTCCTCATCTACCTGATAGGCATACCCATCCTGGTGTTCGGACTGATCTCGGTAAGGGATCCCGCAAGGATTCAGAGGGATCAGTCTCAATCGATGCCCATGCAGGACAAGCCTGCCGACGACGGCGGGAAGAGGAAGATTGCATTCTGTTATGCGATGGTCTTCTCCGAGATGTTCCTCATGTTCACGGTCCCCATGAACTTCTCGTATTACATCACCGAGATGGACCAGCCTTACGTGATGATGGGGATCCTCCTTGGACTTATGGGAGTGGCACAGGCTGTCTTCAGCATCTTGTACACCCGCAGGGCCACCAAACTCAGCGACATCACAGCCTTCGCCATCGCCTTCCTGATGATGGGTGTCAGTCTGGTGATGCTGTACATCCCGTATCTGCCGCTCACCTTCGTGAGCATGATCGTCATGGGATGTTCGCTGGGTCTTCTGATGCCCACCGTCATCGCAAGGCTCTCCATGCTCTCCACGGTCCAGACCTCGGGAAAGATCATGGGCGGTTATTCCGTATTCCTGAACCTTTCCAATTTCATCACTACGCTGATCTTCACCCCTGTACTCGCGGTCATGGGTTCTTACTGCAACTCCTACCTTGCGATGGGTGTGCTGGGTCTTATCATCGCGGTTGCCATCTTCGTGACCGGTATGAGGAAATCCGCAGCTTCCGCGACCGCTGCCAGGCCCGTTTCCCTGCCTGATGATCTGTCCGGTTCCCCCTCCATGTACAGGAGCGTGCTGGTGGCTACCGACGGCAGCGAGAACAGCGATTTCGCGGTCAGGAACGCAGTGAACATCGCCAAGAAGAACGGGGCCCCGCTCACCGTCCTGTTCGTCATCGACCCGGACAAGATGAGCGGTCTCGCGGGTGCGTTGGATACCTCGGAGAATATCTCCGAGGCCGCCAGACAGCTTTCTTCCGAAGCATTCGCCAGGGCGGAGGAGATGGGCAGACAGGCGGGAATCTCCCTCAGCACCAAGATCGTGCAGGGGCACCCCGCTGACAAGATCGCCGAGGAATCCGCCAACCACGACCTCTGCGTTTGCGGTTCGCTGGGAAGGACCAATGCCAAGAGGGCGGTCATCGGTTCGGTGGCCGAGAAGGTCGTGAGGTCCGCGTACTGCCCCGTACTCGTATGCAGGAAGAACCAAGAGTGATACGTTCCGGGCCCCGCAAGGGGTCCGGGATACCTCCTCTCCCGCGGGTTAATATTATAATATACGCTGAGTATAGCGCGTTTTATAGATTATTGAGGGACCTCAATGAGAAGAACGAACACTTGCGGAGAATTAAGGGCCTCCGATATCGGAAAACAGGTCTGTCTGGAAGGATGGGTCAGGTTTTCCAGGGACCATGGAGGAGTAGCGTTTATCGACCTTGCGGACAGGTACGGAATCACCCAGGTCGTCTTCGATCCCGAAGACCTTCCTGCCGGAACCGACAGGACTGAGATCGAGAATGTCATGAATACCTTCTCCCGCGAGTCCTGCGTTCTCATCGAGGGAACCGTCAGGAAGAGGGTCGAGGGAACCGCCGTGGAGAGCAACCCCACCGGAGAGATCGAGGTCCTCATCACCCATGCGGAGCTCCTCGCCAAATCCAAGTTGCCTCCCTTCGAGATCGGTGACCAGAAAGAAGGTGTCCTCCCCGACGAGGATACCAGGATGAAATACAGGTACCTCGACCTCAGGAGGACCGAGATGATCAGGAGCATGCAGTTCAGGAGCAAGCTCGTCCACCTCGCCAGAGTCTACCTGGAGAGCCAGGGATTCCTGGAGATCGAGACCCCCATGCTCGGAAGGTCCACCCCCGAGGGAGCCAGGGACTACATCATCCCCTCCCGTGTTCACCCCGGAACCTTCTACGCCCTCCCCCAGTCCCCCCAGCAGTTCAAACAGATGCTGATGGTCGGCGGAATGGACAGGTACTACCAGGTCGCCAGGTGCTTCCGTGACGAGGACTCCCGTAAGGACAGGCAGCCTGAGTTCACCCAGCTCGACCTCGAGATGTCCTTCGTCGACAGCAAGGACATCCAGGCCCTCATCGAGGGTATGGTCGCCCACATCTGGAAAGGACTCTACGGAACCGATCTGAAGACTCCCTTCCCCCACATCGGATACCGCGACGCCATGGAGAGGTTCGGATCCGACAAGCCCGACATGAGGTACGGCCTCGAATGGGTCAAGCTCACCGACGTCGTCAGGGACGTCCCCTACAAGATCTTCCAGAGCATCCTTTCCGAGGGCGGAATCGTCGCCGGAATCTGTGTGAAGAAGGAGTACGGAGAGGTAGGAAGGAACGAGGTCGACCGTTACATCCAGTACGCCAAGAAGGTCGGACTCGGAGGTCTCACCTGGATGAGGTGCGAGAACGGTGTCCTCACCAGCAACATCACCAAATACTTCACTCCCGAGATCCTCGAGAACATCAAGAAGACCCTCGGTGCCGAGGAAGGCGACCTCGTGTTCCTCATCGCAGGTCCCTGGAAGGCCACCTACGAGGGCGGAGGATTCCTCAGGAAGAAGATCGCGGAGGACCTCCATATGGTCCCCGACAACGAGTTCATGTTCTTCTGGATGGACGAGAACCCCCTGTTCGAGATCGATCCCGTCTCCGGCAAGTACGATGCGTTCCACCACCCGTTCGTGCTGCCTCTCGGCGACATCAACGATCCCAAGTGCGGCGGAGCCAGTTTCGACCTCTGCCTGAACGGTAACGAGCTCGGTTCCGGTTCGGAGCGTATCCACACCGCCGAGATGCAGAGGGCCGTGTTCCACAAGCTCGGACTCACCGACGAGCAGATCGAGGCCAAGTTCGATTACTTCGTGGAGGCACTCAGCTACGGTGCCCCTCCCCACGGAGGAATCGCAATCGGTATCGACAGGCTCTGTGCCATCCTGCTCAACAAGGACACCATCAGAGAGGTCATCGCCTTCCCCAAGAACAAGAAGGCCGTGTCCCTGCTCGACGGTTCTCCCTCGCCTGTCGACGACGAGAAGCTCACCGAGCTGCAGATCATCTCCCTTGCGGGAGACTTCGACATCTCCGACGCCGAGGAATTCAACCCCGACGCGGAGTGAAACCATTCCCAGACCCGGGCATCTTCGGATGTCTGGGTCATTTATTTTACAACTAAAAAGGAAAAGGATGCCCGGAACCCGTCGGGGTCCCGGGGTTGAGTTTCAGAGCCTGGATTCGATGAGCTTCTTCGCGGTCTCGACGACCTCGGAGGAGGAGTACTGGCTGCCGGTGTTCTTCTTCACGTAACCGATGACGCTGTTGGCCGCCTTGACGTTACCCTTTCCATAGTCCTCAATGACCTTGGGGTTGGCATCCAGGTACTCGTTGATGAGGGTCTCCAGACCGGCGGAGCTCTCCTGGGCGTTCTCGGCGGATTCGCCGGTCATGGCGCACTTGATTTCGATTCCGCACTCGGTATCGTTGATCTCGCCGGAAGCGAACTTGCCGATGACGGCCAGGACCTCGTCGGTGCCACCGTTGCGGGACTCCAGTGCCTTCCAGTGGGCGGTGACGGGGCCGGCGACCCATTTTATGGCGTTCTCGGTACCGTACTGCTTGGAGACGGTCTCGAAGAACTGTGCCAGATCGGTGGATGTGGAGACGAGCTGCTTGGCCATCTTCTGGTCGATCCCGTACTGGTCGGCCATCCTGGTGATCATCTTGGCGGGGGCTTCCTTGATGGTGATGCTGTCGGCCAGGGCCTTGATGTGGAATATTCCGAGATCGGGTTCGTCGATGTAACCGTAGTCGGCCTCGAACTCCTTCTTCCTGGCGCCGTAGGTGACTCCCCTGCTCTCGTCGAAGTTCATGGTGGCACGTTCGATCTTTCCGCCGGCCTTGAGCACCTTGATCTGCCTGACCATCTCGTAGGTGAGGGCGGTCTCCACGTTCTTGAGTCCGGTGACGTTCTTGATCTCGCACCTCTCCTTTCCGACGGAGATGTTGCAGTCGCACCTGATGCTCCTCTCACCGTTCTCGAGGTCGAGGGTGTGCTTGATGTCCTGGATGAGCTGGGCGAGGAAGGCCCTTGCCTCGGCGGGGGTGGAGAGGTCGGGCTCGGTGACAATCTCCGCCAGGGGGATACCGGACCTGTTGTAGTCGACGAGGGCGTGCATGTCGCCGGTCCTCTTCGTCTTTCCGGGGTCCTCCTCCAGGTGGATACGGGTGATCCTGATGGGCTTGCCGTTGAGGTACACCACTCCGCCCGTTCCGATGGGGTGGTCGTACTGGGTGATCTGGACGCTCTTGCTCATATCGGGGTAGAAGTAGGTCTTCCTGGAGAACCAGATTTCGTCCGCGATGGTACAGCCCAGCATCTTGGCGAGCTTGATACCGCAGACGAGCACCTCCCTGTTCAGCACGGGTCTTGATCCCGGCATACCGAGACATGTGGGGCACACATGGGTGTTGGGTGCGGGGGCATCCGTGGTGGGGCAGGAGCAGAACATCTTGGACTTGGTGGGGAGCTGTACGTGGATCTCCAATCCGATCTTCACAGGCTCACCTCCGCTTTCCTGATCTCGAACTGCTTGTCCCATTCCTCCGCCATGGTGAGGAGCTGGTCCTCGTTCCAGTGGTCGGTCACGAACTGCATACCGATGGGCATGCCGTCCGCGTTGTATCCGCAGGGACAGTTGAGATGGGGGGTTCCCGCCAGGTTGGGGGGAACGGTGAGGAAGTCCGCCTTGTAGGATTCGACGGGGGTCATCCTGGAGATGTCGTCGAACTTGGGCGAGACGAAGGGCATGGTGGGGGTGAGGACCGCATCATGGTCGGCGAACACCTTCTTGTATGCGTCGATGACGACCATCCTGACCTGCAGGGCCTTGGCGTAGTACCTGTCCCTGAATCCTTCCATCCTGGTGTAGGTTCCCAGGAGGATCCTCCTCTTGGCCTCGTCGCCGAAGTACTGGGTCCTGAACGACGTGAAGTAATCGTCGAATCCGAGGGTGAGGTCGCCTTCCTGCTGGCCGTACCTCATACCGACGTACCTTGCGAGGTTGGTGGATGCTTCGGAGGTGGCGAGGATGTAGTACGCGGGCATGGCATACTTGAGCTCCGGCATGTCGACGTATTCGACGTCGATGCCCATGCTCCTGAGGTCCTCGAGGGCCTTGTTGAATGCGTCGAGGACATCCTTGGCGATGCCTTCCACGGCCTCCCTGGGGACGGCCACGGATTTCATTTTCTTATGGGTGATCTTGAGTTCGGGCTGTACACAGGATGTGGGGTCTTCCTTGTCCTTCCCTGCGATGACGGGCAGATACTTGGTCATCTGTTTGGGATCCATGGCGAGGATGCCGATCTTGTCCAGCGAGTTGCCGTAGTCGATGAGTCCATACCTGGACACGCGTCCGTAGCTGGGGACGATACCGTAGGTCCCGCAGAAACTGGCGGGACAGCAGATCGAACCGCCGGTGGATACTCCGAGGGAGATGTGGTCGTCGATGACCGCCGCCGCGCAGGCGGAACCTCCGGAGGAACCGCCGCAGGACCTGGAGAGGTCGAAGGGGTTCCTGGGGATGCCGAACCCGGAGTTGGTGGAGAAGGTTCCGAATCCGAACTCGTCCATGTTGGCCTTCCCGATCAGCTTTCCGCCCTCGGCCTTCAGTTTCGCGATGCAGGTGGCATCGAATACGGGGCGGTAGCCTTCGAGGATCCTGGAACCGGCACAGGTCTCGTATTCCGCGGAGGTGAGGTTGTCCTTCACGGAGAACAGGAACTTGGCATCGCCGAGTTCGCCGTCCCTGCAGAAATCGTTGAACATCTGGTACTTGTCGTTGATCCTGCTGAGTTTGGAGAGGGTGTCAGCGTCGCTCATACCAGCTTCGGCCCCCTGATGTAGTTCTCGTAGGTCTTCATGTCCCTGAGGAGTTCCTCCGAATCGAACTTCTCCTCGGGAACGTCGTCCCTGAGGACGTCGGCGATCTCCACGGGATTGATTCCGTTGCCGTCGTGGTTGGGTGCCTCGTCGAGAATCGCAAAATAATCGAGGATGTCGCCCAGATCCTTGCAGTATCTGTCGAGTTCCTCTTCGGTAAGTCTGATGTGCGAAGCTTTTGCCACCCTCGCTACTATCTCTTTGTCCATGTTGAAGACCTACGTGCGATTATTCGAGCGCGTTATAAATAGCTGACCGAGGAACGGGACACCGTTCGCACGGACAGGGTACAGATTTCTTCTCCATTTATATATTGAAACTCGGTTGTAGTACTCATGGCAGAAGAGATGGCAACCTCCGCACCCGCAAGGGATGCAGCGGCACAGAAGAAATACGATGCTGCGATGAAAGTCATGGACCAGGGCGACTTCAAGAAGGCCCACGGTTCCTTCAAGAAATTCACCGAGGAGTATCCCGACGACGCTGAGGGATGGTACTGCAGGGCCGAGTGTGCCAACTACGCATCCGGCATGTTCGGTGCCAAGATTAAGGACGAGGAGATCATGGACGACTACATGAAGGCCATGGAACTCGACGACACCAACCCCCAGTACTACCAGTCCTACGGTCTCTTCTGTATCTCCATCGGAAAGTACGACGAGGCCGAGAAGGCCTACAACGAGGCCGCACAGATCGACGAATCCATGGCTCCCTCGCTCTATTCCGAGTTCGCCATCGAGTACTACAACAACGTTCTCGGCACCTACGGTGAGATCCTCGACGACCCCAAGGCCAGGGCGAAGTACGCCAAGAAAGCCCTCGATTACATGCTCAAGGCACTTGACATGTCCGAGGAAGAGGCCAAGAGCCTGCTCTGAAACTTCACGCGGGTCCATCCCGCACACTCTTTTATTAACGCACTTTGCGATTCATACCGCATGAATACCCGCGACGAGATCATCGAGGCACTGAAAGGCAACCGCGGGGACACCGCCCCTCCTGCGATCTTCACCCAGACCGGGACCGTTTCCCAGATGGACGGCTGCGGATGCTGCTGGCCGGAAGCCAATTTCGACGCATCAAAGATGGCGGAGCTGTCCCTGCAGCCCAGCCGCATGTACGGGTTCGCGACCGCGAAGGTCCCCTTCTGCATCACCGTCGAGAGCGAGAGGTTCGGTGCCGAGATCAATCCCGGGGAGAAGGGCGCACAGCCCTCCGTGGCAGGTTCCCCGTTCTTCTCGGAGGAAGAGGTCCCGGATGTGCCAGAGTTCATGAGCCCCGCAGAATATGCGGCCGGGGGCAGATGCGCGGTTGTCTGTGAGGCCGCAGCGAAAATTCGCCGGGAGCACCCTGAACTGTTCACCATCACGGGCTGCACCGATCCGTTCACGGTATCGTATCTCCTCACGGGTGTCGACAATTTCCTCATGGGTATGCTCATGGATCCTGACAGATGCGATGCCTGGGTCAGTGCGGTGACCCCCCGTCTGGAAGAATACGTAAAGGTATTGTCGGAGAACTCCGACGATGTCCAGATCATCGCGGAGGCCTCGTCCGAAATCATGCCTCCCGAGAACTTCGACCATTTCGTAGCGGAACCCGTTAGGAAGCTGATCTCCGCCGCCAAGGGGTTCACCACCATCCATTCGTGCGGGGAGACCTCCGAGGTCCTGGAGAACCTGGCCGGACTGGGGGAGGACGGACTCTCGGTGGAGACGTACACGGGTCCGGAGGAGATCTTCGAGAGGGTCTCTGGCAAGGTCCGCCTGCTCGGCGGCATACCCGCCGTCCCCTTGTTGTACCAAGGCAAACCCGAGGCGATCATCGCCAACGCCAAGAGGTATTCGGACATCGGTTATGCTCTGATCACCCCGGAATGTGGCGTGCCGCCCATGACCTCCGATGCCAACCTTAGAGCCCTGGCACAGTACCGCGAGTTCTGAAACGACGTGAACGGGGTACGGTTACGGCGGGAGACGATCCGAAAGGAAGAGAAAACAAAATGGTAGCGAGGGGACGATTTGAACGTCTGATCTCCGGGTTATGAGCCCGACGGGATATCCTGGCTACCCTACCTCGCTATAATCTACCCTAAACCACTATCCTATATAATGATAACTGGCATCGCCGAAAGCGGTCTTCTCCCCCAAAACACAAGTGCCAGCAAGATGGAAAATGGAAATCCCGCCCCTTGATCGGGGCGTAATGGTAGTTTGGGATCAGAAGAACTTTTTCAGGAACATCAGGTCCTGGATCTTGCCCTTGATGGTGATCTTCTTAGTGAGGTATGCCCTCATGGGCCTGAGATCGCCGTCGAGGAGCTTCTGGAAGTTCTCGGGGGTACTGGTGACCACGACGTCTGCGTCCTCGATGATGTCTGCCTTGAAGTCGAACATCTTGGCGTTCTCGAGCTTGACGGAGTACTTCTCGGTGTCAAGGTCGATGTTGACGGTCTTCTTGAGGTGTTCGACCTCTTTCCTAAGGTTCTCGTCGGCTTCGGTCTTTGCGTTGAATTTGTCAACGAGAGCTTTGATCTGGGCTTCCATAGTCATATGATTCACCAATCGTCAAGACTCGTCATGCGCCGTGCGGATATCATCTTTTTCACGGGCTCCCAAGACTTGCGTGTATGAGGAGGGGCACAACCGTTATCCTTAATCCACTTTTCTATGAATTGTACCGTGACGGTATCGCTGGGGTATCCTGAACCGATCTCGCAGTCGAATTCCTTCCGTAGGTCGTCCAGCATCCTGTCTCTGGTGACCTTCGCCATGATGGAGGCGGCGGATACGACGGGATACAGGGCATCGGCCTTGTGGGCGGCGACCACCTTCCTGCCTTCGAGACGCACCGACATGATGTTCCCGAACCTGTCCGTATCCACATCCGGACAGTCCGCGTAGATGACGTCCGTAGGAATCTTCCCCACCGCTTCGACGAAAAGACCCAGCTCTATCATGTTGAGGGATTGGGATTTCATCTGGGCATCGATCTCCTCCGCTGACAGGGGCACGGTGCACCACATGGATGCCGCTTCGGCGATCTGGTCGAACATACGGTCCCTGGCGGAAGGCGTGAGCTTCTTCGAATCTTTTACGCCGATCTCCCTCAGGGCCGAATCGTCCTCGATGTAGACCGCACCGACCACGAGGGGTCCGAACATCGGTCCTCTGCCGGCCTCGTCCACTCCGCACATCATCATAATGGGTGAATCGGAAGGCTGCTTTATCTAATGTCCGCCTTTCTACCAACAAGTTGGTACGCCTATATCTTTTAAGTAGTGCGTGGCTTTCCCTCATTTATGGCATTGAAATGTGACGTACAGTACGGAAAGGGTTCTTCCGGATTCAAACTCACCAAGGTGGGTGTGTCTGGTGTCCGCAAGCCCGTGCTGATCAAGAGGCCCGAGCTGACCAATCCGCTCAACAGCGTCGTCAACTGCACCATCGATATCTTCGTAGACCTTCCCGCTTCCCAGAGGGGTTCCCACCTCTCCCGCAATGTCGAGGTCCTGAGGGAGGTCGCCGAAGAGAGCACCTCCGAGCCTGTCACCGGTCTGGAGAACATGGCCGTCGACATGATCCGCAAGCTCCTGGTGAAGCACGAGTACGCACAGAACGCCTACGTCAACATCAGGGCTGACTACTACAAGGCTAACAAGACCCCCTCCGGCAGGGACACCCTCGAACTCTACACCATCCACGCAGGTGCCCACGGTGTCAGGGACGGGGAGATCCGCAAGACCATCGGAGTGGAGGCCATCGGCATGACCGCCTGTCCCTGTGCCCAGGAGACCGTCGGTGAGATGCTGAACGTGGAGAATCCCGGATTCCCCATGATGTCTCACAACCAGAGGAACGTCGTCACCATCGAGGTCACCACCGGTGTAGACGAGAACATCATCGTCGACGAACTCATCGAACTCGCCGAGAAATCCGTCTCCACCCCCACCTTCGAACTCCTCAAGAGGGAGGACGAGGGACGCGTTGTAATCAATGCCCACACCAACACCCGCTTCGTGGAGGATGTGGTCAGGAACGGTCTGACCCTCGTCGTCCACCACTACAAGGACCTTCCCGACGATGCGGAGATCCTCGTCGTCAGCGATTCGCAGGAATCCATCCACAAACACAATGCCTATGCGGAGAGGACTGCGACCATGGGCGAACTCAGGGAAGAGCTCGCTCAGAACATTCCCGCACTGTGAACCGGGGTGGGGGTTCCCCCTCACTCCCCGTTCCAGGGCTTCAGACTTTTCTTAAGAATTCCGATATCCTCGAGGGTCACATCGGGAGGACATTCGAGACCGTCCAGATGGCCGGTCCAATATACCACTACGCCGGGTCCGAAGAGTTCGGTGTAGGGGATGAGCTGTTTCGTAGAATTGAATTTGAATTCGGGGGCATCGCCGAACGAGGCCTTGCTCTCGATCCAGAAGATCTTCTTCCCGCAGAAGTCCATGGGCTGGTCGAGGAGGCAGTCGGGGGTCTTGGAACCCTGCTGTCCGTCCTCCTGACGCTCGTCGGCCTCGGTCTTGTACTTCACGTTCTGGGAGTCGAGCCATTCCCAGAGGAGGCCCTCTCCCCACTGTCCCCTCAGCCTGCTCTTCTCGTTTCCTTCGATGGAGTAGACGAGATCCCTGCGGGATGCCTCCCTGAGCTCTTCGGCGGTGACCTCGCTGTCGAGCAGACTGGGGTCGCGTACGTATTCCCAGAAGTTCTTCCTCTTGCAGCCGTCCTCCTCGAAGATCATCATGGCCATGAGGATCGGGGGGAACTCGTAGTTCTCCGCCAGCTGGCAGATTGAAGTTCCTTTCTGCCACTGCCTGAGGATGCGTGCGGAGTTCTTCTTGACGATGTGGTACCTCTTCTTGACGACCCTGTTGACCTTCTGGTTGTAGAGCGTTTCCAGCAGGTTGCGGTCGTAGCCCTCGGCAAGGAACCTGTCGATGTCCTCGGGGGCCTGGAGGCCCTTGTACAGCTTCTGATACTCGTTTACGTCCATGTGGGATCACAGGTTTCTGACGAGGTCTTCCACTGCGGCGAACACGACGTCCCTTACCTGGGAGGTCGGCGGGCAGTAGGCGTTCTCGGAGTTGGCGAGGAACTCCTCTGCGGTGGTACCGTTGACGATGGCGGCAGTGAGCCAGTCGATACGGCCGGTGGCTTCCTCTCCGGCAAGGATCTGGGCACCGACCAGGCGGTGAGTGGTTCTGTCAGCGATGACCTTGACGGTCTGCTCCTTCGCATCGGGATAGTACCTGGCGCGGGTGCGGCCGGTGGCCTTGCCGGTGACGCAGTCCGCTCCGTACCAGGAAGCGAGTCCCAGGGACATTCCGGTACCTGCGATCTGCAGGTCGCCGATGATGCTGACCCACGGGCTGGCAACGGGGCCGAACTCGAGCTTTTTGCCGGCGGCGTTGGCTCCCGCGATCCTTCCTTCCTTGTTGGCGGAGGAACCGAGCTGGCTCATGGTGGGTCCGGGGTAGACCGCGGACTGGCACTGCATTACGTCCCCGGCGACGAAGACGTCAGGGACGAGCCTTCCCCTCTTGTATGCCTGGAGGGTGGGGGATACGAGCAGAGCTCCCATCTGACCCTTGTCGAGACCCATCTGGTCCGCGAGGTCGACGTTTGCACGTACTCCGGTGGCGAAGACCACCATGTCGCAGGGGACGGTCTGTCCTCCCGCGTTGACCGCTTCAACCTTGTCGGTTCCGATGACGCCCTGGACGGGGGTCTTCATCATGAATTTGACACCTTTGCCCTCGAGGTACTTCTGGACGGGTTCCGCCATATCCCTGTCGGCGATACGGGGGATGACCTGGTCCATCATCTCGATGACGGTCACATCCTTGCCGATGTTGACGAGTGCGAGGGCGAGTTCGAGTCCGATAACTCCCGCACCTGCAATCGCTACCTTCTGGGACTTGTTGAGGTACGCTTCGAGCTCCTGTCCGCCCTTGACGGTCCTGACGGTGAATACGCCGGGGAGCTGGGTGCCCTCGATCGGAGGGATGAACACCTTTCCGCCGGTGGCGAGGACCAGGGAATCGTACTCGTAGGTCTTCCCGCCTGCGGTGACTGTCTTGGTGACGGTACCGTCCCTTGCACGGTCGTTGACTGCGGACTCCACTTTGGTCTCGGTGATTACTTTGATGTTCCTTTCCTTGGCGTACCATGCGGGATCGTGCATGATGATACCGTTCCAGGTGGCCCTGCCTTCGAGGACCCAGGGGATCATGCAGGGGGAGTAAGCGACATCCCTGTCTTCGGTGAACACCGTGATCTCTGCGTCAGGATCTGCCGCTCTTGCAGCCGATGCCGCGGACATACCGGCCGCACCGGATCCGATGACGATGATTTTCTTTGCCATGCTATAGCCTGAACACTGCGTAAGTGGGACCCTTATTAATTTATATCGCGGGTGAACGCCCGCGATAGGTTTAATTGCGCGTGTAGGTGTGGGGTGGGCAATGAAAGCGAAACGGATGCCCAATGAGCTGGAAGCCTCTTGGTCCGAAGACGATATGGTCTCGGGGGAGACCGTCAGGGCCCAGGTGTTGATCATGCGTACGAACGGATGCTGCTGGGCGAAGGCCGGCAGCGGAGGATGCACCATGTGCGGATACCGTACGGCATCCCTTTCCAACGTGACCGAGGATGACCTCAACGCTCAGATCGACCAGGCACTGTCCAAGTACCGCGGCGAACCGTTCGTCAAGATCTACACCTCCGGGAGTTTCTTCGATACTGATGAGATCCCTGTATCCGTCCGCGAGAGGGTGTTCCGCGAGTATGCATCCTGCAAGAGGATCCTCGTCGAGAGCAGGCCGGAGTTCCTCACCGACGAACTCGTCGCCACCCTGCCGAAGAACCTGACCGTCGCGCTGGGTCTCGAGTCCTCCAACGAAGAGGTGCTGTGCAGATGCATCAACAAGGGATTCACCGCGGCACAGAGCCGGGAAGCGGGCATGAGGCTTAAGGCCGCCGGCATCGGCGTCAGAACCTATCTGCTTCTGAAGCCCCCGTTCCTCAGCGAGCAGGCCGGGATGGACGATGCCATCGCCTCCGCCAGGTTCGCGGACCCGTTCTCCGACGAGATCTCGATCAACCCCCTCAACATCCAACACGGCACCTATGTGGAGAGGCTGTGGAAGAGAGGGGACTTCAGATCTCCTTGGATATGGTCTCTCATCGAGGTCATGAAAAAGCTGTCTGGCACTGTTAATGCGAGGCTCATGTCATCCCCGTCCGGAGGAGGTTCCCAGAGAGGCGTCCACAACTGCGGCAAATGCGATGCCGCGGCCCTGTCCGCCGTGGAGAGGTTCTCCTTCTCCCAGAACCCCGCCGATCTCGAGGTGTCATGCGAATGTAAATTAACCTGGGAGCAATACCTGAAAGCAGAGAAGCTGTTGGGGACCTCCGCCGACATCGGACGTGCACTCGACAGCGAACTAACGATAAGGATGTGAGCGAAATGGCAGGAGAGATGACTGAATTCGACATCAAGAGGGGATTCTACGCGAAAATCGAAGGCGACAATCTCGGTAAGCTGATGGAATCCGTCTTCGGGAACGTCACCAAAGAGGGCGATTCTTTCGTGTCCTCCTACGGTGCCATGGCAAGGATCGAGGCCAAGGTCCTTTCAAAGACCCAGATGGGACTTTTGACCGTCAATGTCGACGATGTGAAATCCCTCACCGACGATCAGATCCTCGCCTCCAAGAGGATGCTCAACAAGTTCCTCGAGGAGTCCACCGGTTTCACCGCCAAGCAGCGTATGGACCGTGCCAAGGCCAAGGCCAAGAAAGGCGAGCTCTGAGCCTGCCGAAGGCCGGACCAAACCCCTTCCCATTTTTTCCCTTATTATTATAGGAGACGCGTGAGCAGTCTTTATATATAACCTGCCCATACCACGGTTTAGATTGGACATACTCTATGTCCGACCAGACACATCGGGCAATGCATCGCAACCCACGATCGCCACCAGCCTTCGGGCGTTTTGGCGGCGAACAAGGTGTCACGGTCGGTTCATGAAGGCGTTCGTCTGAAAATATAGCGCGAGGTTAGCGAAGAGACCCTCGCAGGTATGTGTAAAATATGCCGCAAAGAAGACGCCCAAAGAAGGGATCCAGGGCATTCGGCCCTAGGAAGAGAGCAAAATCGCAGACGCCCAGGTTAGACTCCTGGCCCGAGATCAGCGGAGCCCCTAAGATTCAGGGATTCGCCGGATACAAGGCAGGAATGACCCACGCGTTTGTCGTTGACAAGAACGCAAAGAGCACCACCTCCGGCATGGAAGTCCAGACTCCCGTGACCGTTGTCGAGGTACCCCCCATGAAGATCGCTGCTGTCAGGTTCTACGAGCAGCAGATCGACGGACTCAAGACCGCCGGTGAGGTATGGGCAGCAGACGTTGACCCCATGCTTGACCGCAGGGTCAACATCCCCAAGAGGGGAGAGCCCGACTTCTCCAGGTTCGACAATCTCGACGTCGAGGACGTCCGCGTCCTCGCCTACACCCAGCCCAAGCTCATCAGCGGTGTACCCAAGAAGGTACCCGACCTCATGGAGCTCAGGATCGGTGGAGGTGTGATGAAAGAGAGGATCGAGTACGCCAAGGGCATCCTCGGAAAAGAGGTCACCATCACCGACTTCGCAGCCGAGGGAGCCATCATCGACGTCATCGCCATCACCAAAGGTAAGGGATTCCAGGGAGCCACCAAGAGGTGGGGAATCAAGCTGCTGTCCCACAGGAACAGCAAGCACCGCCGCGGAATCGGTAACCTTGGTCCTAAGAGGCCTGGATACGTAAGGTCCACCGTACCTCTTCCCGGACAGATGGGATACCACCAGAGGACTGAGCTCAACAAGAAGATCATCAAAGTCGGAACCGACGGCAAGGAAGTAAGCCCCAAGGGCGGATTCAACAACTACGGAGAGGTCAGGAACACCTACGTTCTCGTGAAAGGCTCCGTACCCGGACCCACCAAGAGGCTCATCAGATTCAGGGACGGAACCAGGGTCTCTGCAAAGATGGACACCAGTGCAGCCGAGGTCACCTATGTTTCGACCGAATCCAAGCAGGGAGCATGATTTGAATGACCACAACCAACGTTTATTCTGTTAAAGGTGAGGTTTCCGGTACCATCGAGGTTCCCGCAGCATTCAACACCGCTTACAGGCCCGACATCATCAAGAAGGCCATTCTCGCAGCCGCAGCCAACAGCAGGCAGGCATACGGACCCAACCCTAGGTCCGGTATGAGGCACTCTGTCAGCACCTGGGGAAAAGGACGCGGAGTTGCACGCGTACAGCGTCTCCACGACGGAAGGAAAGCAACCCAGTCCCCCAACAACGTCTCCGGTAGGAGGGCACACCCCCCGAAAGTCGAGAAGATCTGGGACCAGAAGGTCAACAAGAAAGAGCTCAAGATCGCCCGCCTCTCCGCACTCGCCGCAACCGCATGTGCAGACTGCGTCAAGGCCCGCGGACACAAGTTCGACGACAACGTGACCTTCCCCATCGTAGTTGACGACGCATTCAACGACGTCAAGACCACCGCAGAGGTCGAGGCATTCTTCGACGCAATCGGAATCGGATACGATATCGAGCGTGCCAAGGACGGAACCAAGATCCGCGCCGGTAAGGGAAAGATGAGGAACAGGAAGTACAGGACCCCTGTATCTGTTCTTATAGTAATATCTGATAAAGACAGGGCCGCAGCCGTATTCAAGGGCGCCAACAACCTGCCCGGTGTCGAGGTCGAGGAGATCAGCACACTGAACACCAGCCTGCTCGCTCCCGGAGGAGACGCAGGAAGGCTCACTGTCTACACCAAATCCGCCATCGCAAAGATCGGAGAGTGGACCGAATGAAGCAGAGTGACATTCTCGTAAGGCCGTACGTCACTGAGAAGGCTCTTAACCTCATGGGCGGAACCGCTGCTCAGGGATACAAGGACGGCAACAAGATTGAGTTCATCGTCAACAGGGACGCTGACAAGGCAGACATCAAGGCCGCCTTCGAAGAGCGCTTCGAAGTCAAGGTCGAGTGTGTCTGGACCAGAATCCAGAAAGACGGCAAACACGCCATCATCAAGCTCGCAGAGGGCTACTCTGCAGAAGATGTCGGTATGAGGGTCGGAGTATTCTGAGGTGAAAATATGGGAAAAAGATTAATACCGCAGAGGAGGGCCCGCGGAGGCTCTCACTACCGCTCTCCCTCCCACAGGCACGTGGATGACATCAGGATCCCCCACTACGAAGCACAGGGAACCATCAAGGACCTGATCCAGGCCCCCGGAAGGACCTGTCCTCTCGCAGTCATCGACTTCGAGGGAAAGAAGAGCTACCAGCTCGCAGTAGAGGGTACCAGGGTCGGTCAGAAGATCGATCTCGGCGGAACCGAGGTCAGGGTAGGAAACATCCTCGCCCTCGCCAACATCCCCGAGGGAACCCTTGTGAACAACGTCGAGGGACAGCCCGGAGACGGAGGAAAGTTCGTGAAGACCGCAGGAGCCTCTGCACTCGTAGTAAGCAGGGGTAAGGTCGTCGTCCTCAACATGCCCTCCGGAGAACTCAAGGAGTTCAACCCCGCATGCCGCGCCGCAATCGGTGTCGTCGCAGGCGGAGGAAGGATCGACAAACCTCTCGGAAAGGCAGGAAAGAACTTCCACACCCTGAGGTCCAGGTCCGTCGCAAACAAGAAGACCAAAGGAGTTGCAATGAACGCAGTCGACCACCCCAATGGAGGAGGAAGCCACCCGCACGTCGGAGGCCCCAACTGCCATGGAAGGAACGCACCTCCGGGACAGAAAGCCGGATTCATTGCGCCTAAGAAGAAAGTTAAGAGGAAGTGAGCTCAATGGCAAAGAAAATCATGGGATCCGCAAAAGCTTCCAGGAGAAAATCCAGGAAGAAGGCATCCGCAATTCAGGCTAGGAGAAAGAAGGAGTTCATGTTCCGTGGATACAACATGGAGCAGCTCCGTGCCATGCCTTTCGATGAAGTCCTCGAGCTTCTGCCTTCCAGGTCTAGGAGGACCTACCTCCGCGGCCTGAACTACGAGCAGCAGCTCGTCTTCGACAAACTGAACGGTGAGTGCGATGAGGTCGTCAGGACCCACCGCAGGGACCTCCCCATCCTCCCCCAGTTCGTCGGAAAGACCGTCGCAATCTACAATGGAAAGGAGTTCGTCGAGGTCGAGCTCAAACCCGAGATGATCGGATGCTTCCTCGGCGAGTTCGTACAGAACAGGAAGGCCCCCGAGCACTCCGGACCCGGAGTCGGTGCTACCAGGTCTTCGAAGTTCATGCCGCTCAAGTGAGGTGAAGGAATATGACTAACAAAGGATACACCACTGTTTCAGACCCCGACACCTCCGCGAAGGCACTGATCAGGGAACAGCCCATCTCCCCCAAGTTCGCACGCGAAGTCGCATGCGCAGTCAGGGGAATGACCGTCCCCCAGGCACAGGCCTTCCTCGAGAGCGTCATCGCAAAAGAGACCCCCGTCAAGCTCAGGAGATACAACAAGCGTGTCTCCCACAAGCAGGGAGTCGGACCCGGAAGGTACCCCGTCAAGGTCTCCAAGGCAATCCTCGCAACCCTCAACAGCGCGGTTGCGAACGCCGACTACAAGGGACTTGACTCCGCGAGCATGGTCATCACGACCATCTCCACCTCCAGGGGCCAGGTCATTCCCGGTCACATGCCCAGGGCACAGGGACGTGCCACTGAGTGGAACCAGGACACCGTAAACATCGAGATCATCATCTCGGAGGTTGAGTGAAATGGCATCAGAGAGAAAGTTCGTCGCAGAGAACGTCCGCAGGGTCCTGCTCAAAGAGTACCTCATGAAAGAGGTCTCCCGTGCAGGATTCGGCGGTCTTGATGTTCAGAGGACCCCCCTGGGAACTCGTATCATCCTGACCACCGAGAGGCCCGGACTCGTCATCGGACGCCGCGGTCAGACCATCAAGACCCTGACCACCGTCATCGAGGAGCGCTTCGGATTCGAGAACCCCCAGATCGAGGTTCAGGAAGTCGGAGACGTCTCCCTTAACGCACAGATTATGGCCGAGAAGCTTGCCTTCTCCCTCGAGAGGGGCTGGCACTTCCGCAGGGCCGGACACGCAACCCTCAGGAGGGTTATGGACGCCGGTGCCCGCGGATGCTACATCATCCTTGCAGGAAAGCTGAGCGGACAGAGGCACAGGACTGAGAAGTTCAAAGAGGGATCCATCAAATACTGCGGAGACCCCAAACTCCAGTTCGTCGACCACGGATTCGCCGTCGCCACCCTCAAGATGGGAGTCATCGGTGTCACCGTCGAGATCATGCAGAGCGACGCAAAGCTCCCCGCAGAGATCAAGATCGCCGGCAAAGAGGAAGCCGCCCAGAAGCTCCCCGACCTCTTCAAGGTCGAGGCCTCTTCCCAGGTTAAGGAGGAGTGAAGATGGCAGCACTCAAAATCGCCGATATCAGGAACATGACCGCTGAGGAGCGCAACGAGAAGCTCAAAGAGCTTCGCAACGAGCTCATGCACGAGAGGGGTGTCTCCGCTATGGGAGGCGCTCCCTCGAGCCCCGGAATCATCCGCTCCATCAGGACCAGCATCGCCCGCATTCTGACCGTACAGAAGGAGGAGGAGAAGCTCTGATGTCCGAGATCTGCCCTAAATGTGGACTGCCGAAAGAACTGTGCATGTGCGAGGAGATCGCACGTGAGCAGCAGAGCGTTAGGATCTCTATCGACAGCCGCAGATACGGAAAGACCGTAACCGTCATCGATGGTATCGACGGGAACGACATCGACATCGTCGACCTGGCAAAGACTCTTAAGAGCAGGTGTGCAGCCGGCGGTACTTGCAAGGACGGACGCATCGAACTCCAGGGAGATCACAAGAAGAAAGTGAAACTCGTCCTGGAAGAGATGGGATTCCGCACCGAAGTAAGGTAATCAGATGAACAAGAGCGATATCATGAGATCTGAACTCATTGGCCTCGACGTGCTTGTGCTGTCAGCGCCGTTCTCCGGGATTTCCGGCAGAGTGGTCGACGAAACAAAGAACACGTTCACCATTGCATCGGCCGGAACTGAGAGAATGGTCCCTAAGTCGGGGAATGAGTTCAGGTTCACGTATCACAACGAGCAGATAGACATCGAAGGAAGCAAGATCCTTCACCGACCTGAAGACAGAATGAAGAAGGTTAGGTGAGAATACTATGACAGCAAAAGTAAAGAACATCGGAATCGAGGTCGCAGCGCCCCAGGGCGAGTGCAACGACCCCAACTGTCCCTTCCACGGAGACCTCTCCGTCAGGGGACAGATCATCGATGGAGTAGTCGAGACCATCAAGATGAACAAGACCGTCATCGTAAAACGCGACTATCTCCAGTTTGTAAAGAAATACGAGAGGTACGAGAAGAGGACTTCCAGGTTCGCCGCTCACGCAGCACCCTGCCTCGGACTCAAGGCTGGCGACTCCGTCAAGATCATGGAGTGCAGGCCTATCTCCAAGACCGTAGCTTTCGCAGTTATCGAGAAGAAGGAGTGAGATCAGATGAAGGGAATCGCAGGAACTCAGACCCGCGGACTCCAGCAGCAGTCCGAACTCACCGTCATCGACAACACCGGAGCAAAGGTAATCGAGATCATCACCGTCCCCGGATACCACGGAGTCGCCAGGAGGAGCCCCAAGGCCGCTCTCGGAGACATCGTCATCGCATCCGTGAAGAAGGGAACCCCCGCAATGAGGAGGCAGATCGTCTTCGCAGTGATCGTTCGCCAGAGGCGTCCCTTCAGGCGCCCCGACGGAACCATGGTCTTCTTCGAGGACAACGCCGCAGTGCTCGTTACCGAGACCGGTGAGACCAAAGGAACCGACATCAAAGGCCCCGTTGCCAGGGAGGCTGCCGACAGGTGGCCCAGGATCGCAGCGACCGCCAGCACTATCGTTTGAGGTGAATTGAATGGTAAGCAGCAAAGCAAGGGTTCAGAGGAAAGCTCAGGCTAACGCCCCTGCCCACAAGAAGAGAAAGATGCTCTCCGCACACCTCAGCAAAGATCTTGCAGAGAAATACGGAAAACGCACCGCAAGGGTTTGCGCCGGTGACACCGTCGCCGTCCTTCGCGGAGAAGAGAACGTCCGCGGAACCGAGGGAAAGGTCATCGAGGTCTTCACCAAGACCGGCCGTGTCTCCATCGAGGGCGTTACCATCAAACAGGCAGACGGAACTGCCGTGGCGCGTCCTATCCACGCGTCGAACCTCGTCATCACCAAACTGAATCTCGAGGATCCCCTCAGGGCTGAAGCCCTTGGAAAGAAGAAGGAGGCTGCAGAATGAGCGACCACATGAAGAGACTTGCCATGCCCAAGACATGGCCTATCCCCAAGAAGGTCCACCTCTGGGCAACCAAACAGTCCGCCGGAGCACACTCCGTCGAGAACTCCATGCCCGCCACCCTGGTCCTTAGGGATATGCTCAAAGTCTGTGACACCGCCAGCGAGGCAAAGAAGATCGTAGCCGCCCGTGACCTCATCGTCAACGGAAAGGCTGTAAAAGACGCAAAGACACCCATCGGAATCATGGATGTCGTCTCCATCCCCAAGATGGGAGTCAACTACCGTGTCCTCCTGACCAGCAAGGGAAAGATCGCATTCGTCCCCATCAGCGCAGACGATGCGAAATGGATCCTCTGCAGGATCGAGAACAAGACCAAAGTCGCCGGCGGAAAGATGCAGCTCAACCTGAGCGGCGGAAGGTACAGCACCGGAGACACCGTCAAGATCAACCTTGAGGACAACTCCATCATCGCTGACTACCCCCTCGCACAGGACGCAGTCGTGCTCGTCATCTCCGGACGCCACATCGGTGCCATCGAGACCGTCGAGAAGTACACCGTCGTCAACAGGCCTACCGAGAACATCGTCACCTTCAAGAGCAACGCCGAGACCGTCAAGGCGAACATCTTCGTCATCGGTACCGGCAAGTCCGAACTCCCGGAGGTATCTGAATGAGCGAGAACCCCATGAGGGCCCTCCGTGTGGAGAAGGTCACCGTCAACATCGGTGTCGGCGAAGCAGGAGAGAAACTCGTCAAGGCACAGAAGGTCCTCGAAATGGTCACCGGACAGAAATCCGTCCAGACCATCTCCAAGACCGTCAACAGGGACCTCGGAATCCGTGTCGGAATGCCCCTCGGATGCAAGGTCACCCTCAGGGGAGAGGCAGCCGAGGCCTTCCTGGTCAGGGCACTCTCCATCAGGGAGAACAAGGTCTACTCCTACTCCTTCGACAAAGAGGGAAACATGTCCTTCGGAATCTCCGATTACACCGACTTTGACGGTATGAAATACGACCCTGAGATCGGAATCTTCGGAATGGATGTCAACGTCGTCATCCGCCGTGTCGGCGGATGCCGCGTCGAGAGGAGGGCCCTCCTCAGCAGGAGGATCCCCAAGGAGCACCGTGTACAGCGCGACGAAGCAATCGAATTCGTCAAGAACAAATTCAAAGTTGAGGTGGTTCAGTGAAGCCTAAGAAACAGTTCGGAAGGCAGGTCGGATGCGACCGCTGCGGCCGCAGGCGCGGTATTATTAGGAAGTACGGAATGCACCTTTGCCGTCAGTGCTTCAGGGACATGGCGCCGGAGCTCGGATTCAAGAAATATTCGTGAGGTGAACAGAAATGCAGTGCGATCCATTGAATGATGCAATGTGCGTGATCAAGAACGCTTCCCTCAACGGAAAAGCGGAATGCGAAATCGCGCCTTCGTCCAAACTTATCGGCCGTGTGCTCAAGGTCATGCAGGATTACGGATACATCAACCAGTTCGAGTACGTCGAGGACGGAAAGGCCGGTAAGTTCCGTGTCCTTCTCAAAGGAGCAATCAACGACTGCGGCGTTATCAAGCCCAGGTACTCCGTGAAAGTCACCGACATCGAGAAATACGAAGCAAGGTACCTCCCTGCCCAGGATTTCGGTGTCCTTATTTTCACCACCACCAGCGGCGTCGTCGCACAGGCCCGTGCCAAAGAACTCGGCATCGGCGGAAAACTACTTGCCTACGTGTACTGAGGAATGAACAATGACATTTGCAGGGATAATCGAAAGCCGCATCGCCATACCCGATGGGGTCACCGTCTCTATGGACGGGAACGCCTTGAAGGTCAAAGGACCTAAAGGCGAATTGAGCAGAACCTTCTCGCACCCCCGCGTGAATGTAGTCGTCGCTGACGGCGAGGTAGTCGTCAGCTGCGAGTACCCGAGAATCAAAGACAAAGCAATGGTCGGAACCTTCCACGCCCATGTGAGGAACATGATCCGTGGAGTGACCGAGGGTTACACCTACCAGCTGAAGATCGTCTTCAACCACTTCCCTATGAAGGTGGCTGTCAACAAGAACGAGAAGAGGCTCGAGGTCAACAACTACATGGGAGGCCACGCCACCCGTTACGCAAACTTCGTCGGAAACGTCGAAGTCAAAGTTGCTGGATCCGACGTTACCGTGACCGGACTTAACATAGAGGAAGTCGGTCAGACCGCCGCGAACATCGAGAGGTGTACCATGAGGGGCGGCTTCGATAAGAGGGTATTCGAGGATGGAATTTACATCGTCCACAAATCTCACAAGGTGAAAGAATGAGCGTTAAAGAGTTCATGGACCTTCCCGGGTTCAAAGAGGCAAACGTCGAGGAGCTCGAGTCCATCGGAATCACCACCGTTGAGCAGCTCAGGGACGCTGTAAAAGATGAGGCGAAGATCAAGGAGATCGTCAAGACGCTCTCCGGAGTCGGACCCAAGACCGTAGAACACTGGGCAGAAGCATTCGAGTCCAACGAGGCCGCAAAGCCCGCCAAGACCGATGCACCCAAGGCTGAGGTCGTCGAGGCATCCGCATACGTAGTGGAGCCCAAGGCAGAGCTCAGCGAAGAACAGATCGATGCACTCGCCAAGAGGGCTGTCATCTCCGGCAACCGCCCCGCCTTCAAGAGGCAGGAGTGGTTCAGGTACCAGAAGCTCGGCGAGTCCTGGAGAAGGCCCAGGGGAATCCACTCCAAGATGAGGAGGGGAATGAAGAGGAGGCCCCCGATGGTCGAGATCGGATACAGGGGACCCGCACTCGTAAGGGACCTTCACCCTTCAGGATTCGAAGAGGTCCTCGTCTACAACGTCGAGGGACTCGAGAACATCGACCCCAAGACCCAGGCAGCCCGCATCGGCGGTACTGTCGGAGTCAAGAAGAGAATCACTATCGAAAACAGGGCAAAGGAACTCGGAATCCGTGTGCTGAACAAGATGCCCACCGAGATCAAGAGGAGGGCTTGAAATGGCCGACCTTAAGAACCAGAAACGTCTGGCAGCCGAGATCCTGAAGTGCGGTGAGAACAGGGTATGGATCGACCCCACCAAAGAGGATGAGGTCCAGGACTGCATCACCCGCGGAGACATCCGCAACGCCATTGAGTCCGGTCACATCAAGGCCAAACCCAAGGCAGGCACTTCCAAAGGTAGGATAAGATACATAGCCAAACAGAAAGCCAGCGGTAAGCGCAAGGGACCTGGAAGCAGGAAAGGAACAGCAAACGCACGCGTTCCCTCCAAGCGCGCATGGATCGCGACCATCAGGCCCATCCGCGACGAGCTCAAGCAGCTCCGCGAGTCCGGCAAGATCTCGCCCTCCGTGTACAGGCTGTACTACAGGAAAGCAAAGGGAGGAGTCTACACTTCCCGCCGCAACCTTAAGCAGCACATGGTAGCCGACGGCAACCTGAAAGAGGAGGAGATCTGATGGCTACAGGACCTAGATACAAAGTTGCGTTCCGCAGAAGAAGAGAAAGCCGTACTAACTACTACACCAGGAAGAAGCTCCTGGCCAGCCACGAGACCCGTGCCGTAGTTAGAAGGTCCAACAAGAACATCACCGTCCAGTTCGTGGACTTCACCATGACTGGCGATGTCATCGTAGCCGCAGCCGACACCAAGGAATTCAAGGCAATGGGCTGGGAGAACTCCTGTTCCTCCGTCCCCGCAGCCTACCTCGTCGGCTACGCAGCTGGCCTCAGGGCCAAGAAAGCCGACATCGAGTACGCAGTGCTCGATCTCGGAATGCAGAACCCCCAGCACGGCGGAGTCCTCTTCGCTGTCGCCAAGGGAATGATCGATGCCGGACTCGAAGTCCCCTGCAGCGAGGATGTACTCCCCGACGAGGACAGGCTTATGGGAAAGCACATCGACGACAAGATCGAAGCTGACGTAAACAGCATGAAAGAGAAACTGGAGGCTGAGTAAAATGGTTGACTGGGTACCCAAAACCAGGCTTGGACACATGGTCCTCAACGGAGAAGTCACCACGATGAGCGAAGCTCTGGCAACCAAACTGCCTCTGCGTGAGCCCGAGATCGTCGACATTCTCCTTCCTGACCTGCAGGACGAGGTCATCGACCTCAACATGGTTCAGAGGACCACCGACTCCGGAAGGAGGGTAAGGTTCGCCGTCACCTGCATCGTAGGAAACGGAGACGGATTCATCGGCGTAGGCCGTGCAAAAGGAAAGGAAGTCGGACCTTCCATCAAGAAGGCCATCGACAACGCAAAGCTCAACATCATCGAGATCAAGAGGGGCTGCGGTTCCTGGGAATGCGGTTGTGGATCCGTCCACTCCCTGCCTTTCGAGGTCGTCGGCCGTTCCGGATCCGTCACTGTCTACCTCCGTCCCGCACCCCGCGGTATCGGACTCGCAGTCGGTGATGTCGCCAAGAGCCTGCTGACCCTCGCAGGAATCCACGATTCCTGGGGATTCGCACGCGGTAACACCAAGACCAAGGTCAACTACTGTGTCGCAACCTTCGACGCACTCAAGCAGACCTCCGTCGTCAGGGTCACCGACGCTCAGGCAGAGAAGCTCAACATCGTCGCCGGACCTGTGGGACTCAAGACCGCAGAGACCGACACCGATTCCATGGAGGAGTGAAGATGGCAGCATACGTCGTCATCCGTGTACTCGGACAGGCTGATGTCAACTACAACATCCAGCACACCATGCACCTCCTGGGACTCAACAGGGTCAACCACGCCACCGTGGTCCCTGTCAACGATGCATACAAAGGCATGCTTCAGGTTGTCAAGGACTACTGCACCTTCGGACTCATCGACGAGGAGACCCTCGCCGCCATGATCAAGGCCCGCGGAAAGGTCGTCGGAGACGCACCCGTCACCGACGAGTATGTCAAAGAGAAGACTGAGTTCGCCACCATCGACGACCTTGCCAAGGCAATCGTCGCCGGCGAATACAAGATCAAGGACGTTGAGGGCATGAAGCCCGTCTTCCGTCTCCACCCTCCCGTCAAGGGATACGAGGGAAACAAACACTCCTTCGTCACCGGCGGTGCGCTCGGAGACAGGAAAGAGAAGATCAACGACCTGGTTATGAGGATGCTCTGAGGTGACCTAAATGCCTAGCAGAACTAAGAAATTCAGGGGATCCAGGACCCACGGACGCGGAAAGAAGTCCGGACGTGGAGCAGGTATCATCGGAGGCCGCGGAAACGCAGGTATCGGAAAGACCGGCAAGATCTGGATGCTGAAATATGACAGGAACCACTACGGACACTACGGCTTCAAGAGGCCCCAGTCCGTCGTGAAGGCCAACAGCACCATCAACGTGTCCGAGCTCGCCAAGAGCATGGACAGGTTCGTTGCCATGGGCTTCGCGAAACAGGACGGAGACAAATACTCCGTCAACCTGACCGACGCCGGAATCGACAAGCTTCTCGGAAGCGGAAACGTTGACATCGCAATCGAGGTCACCGTTGCTGAGGCATCTGCCAAAGCCAAAGAGAAGATCGAGGCCGCCGGCGGTTCTGTCGTTGAGTGAGTCCGTAAGGAGTAATTCAGATGGATGATGCAAAACCGAGCCTGTTGTACAAGGTGAAACCCCTAGGCGACAGGCTCCCCGCAGTCAAGCGTCCTGAAGGGCACGTGCACTTCAGGACCAAGATCATGTGGGTCGCGGTCATCCTGGTCCTGTACTTCGTAATGTCGAACGTTTATATCTGGGGATTGGACCAGTCCGATTCCCTGGATATATTCGCCCAGTACAGGACCATCATGGCCGGGGCTTCCGGTACCATTCTGCAGCTGGGTATCGGACCGATTGTTACCGCTTCCATCATCATGCAGTTGTTCGTAGGTGCCAAGATCATCAAATTGGACCTGAGCAACAAGAAGGACAAGGCCTGCTACCAGTCAGTGATGAAGGTACTGGTCCTTGTCATGATTTTCATCGAAGCTGTACCGCAGGTATTCGGATATCTCATCCCTTCCAGTGCGTTCACCTCTCAGTTCGGGGACGGAGGAGCGAAGCTCCTGATCATCCTCCAGCTGTTCATCGGTTCGTACCTGGTGTTCCTCTTCGACGAGGTCATCTCCAAATGGGGAATCGGAAGCGGAATATCCCTGTTCATTGCGGCGGGTGTGGCGCAGGCCGTGTTCACCGGAGCACTCAACTGGTACCCCGTGAGTTCGGCTGCGGATTACTCTCTGAGCAATCCCCCTGCGGGAACCATACCCAAGGCTATCTACATCCTGATGAACACCGACAGTGCCGACATGGCCTCCGGCGGTTACGAGATGATCCTCCTGGGTCAGCCCAATCCGCTCATCGCCCTGGTCGGAACGTTGGTGATCTTCCTGATCGTAGTATACCTCGAATCCAGCCGTATCGAGCTGCCTCTGGCACATGGTAATGCCAGGGGTGCGAGGGGTAAGTACCCCATCAAGCTGATGTACGCAAGCAACATCCCCGTCATCCTGATGTCCGCCCTCCTGGCAAACATCAGCATGGTATGTCTGCTGTTCTACACCAGCGACTTCCTGAGCTCGATACCCCTCCTCGGACACAACGACGCGCTCGGAGTCTACGAGACCGGCAGCACCACGGCTTCCGGAGGTCTCGCCTGGTTCCTTTCCACGCCGCAGGGTCTGACCGATTGGCTCATGCCGATGCTCAACCCCGACAGTTACGGAAACGGACACGGCGTGCTCGAGAATCTCTGCCACGTGATGATCTACATCACCGTCATGGTGATCGGTTCCATAATGTTCGCGAAGTTCTGGGTCGAGACCACCAACCTCGGTGCGGAATCCGTCGCCAACAACATCCAGAGGAGCGGAATGCAGATTCCCGGATTCAGGAGGGACCCCCGTATCATCAAGAGGGTCCTCGAGAGATACATCCCTACCATCACCATACTGTCCGGTGCACTGATCGGTCTGCTGGCCGCGGTCGCCGATATGATCGGTACCACGGGTAACGCCACCGGTACCGGTCTGCTGCTGACAGTGGGTATCATCATACGCTTCTACGAGGCACTCGGAAAGGAGCAGATGATGGAGATGAACCCCATGATGAGGGGATTCTTCGGCGGTGAGTGAAAATGGCTAACCCAGGCAGTCCAGAACAAATGAGAGAGATGCAGGCACAGAACATGCAGCCCATGCCCATGAGCACCATGTTCGGTATGCTGGCGGTCCTTGTCATCATGATGGTCGTCATGATGTTCAGGGAACCCATCGGCAGTGCCCTGAACGTGGTATTCTGCGTGGTCGACTTCGGCGGTGACTACCCCGTACTGACCCTCGTGATCGCAGGACTCATCATGATCACTCTCAGTACCCTCGTGAGGGGGCTCCTGTCCGACCCTGTCGAGCAGGCGAAGACCCAGCACATCCAGAGCGAGTTCAATGCGGAGATGCGCAAGGCACGTACCGAGAACAATCTCTTCAAGCTCAAGAAGCTTCAGGAGATCCAGCCCCAGATGATGCAGGCATCCATGGCACAGAGCACCAAGATGATGAAGCTCATGCCCGTGACTATGATCTTCGTCATCCCCATCTATGCATGGATCTGGTATTTCGTGTCCAACACGGTTCCCACCGAACTCTTGGACATCTCGATGCCCTGGGGTACGACCAACCTCAACGATACCCTCCTGAACTTCATGCCCAACTGGATCGTGATCTACACCCTGATCAGCCTTCCTATCGGACAGATGGAGAACAAACTAATCAACTACTTCATGTTCAAGAAGCGTCTTGCTAAGATGGACGCAGGAGCAGCATGAGGATTACCATCAGTGGTCCTCCCGGATCCGGGAAGACCACTGTCTGCGGCAAACTGTCCGAGGCCCTCGGTCTCAAGGCAGTCGTCTTCGGCCAGGTCTTCAGACAGTTGGCCGCAGAGAAGGGTCTCACATTGGTGGAGCTCGGGGCTCTCGCCGAGCAGGACCCTCAGATCGATGCGGACATCGACGCCAAGATCGTCGAGACCGCACGCAACAGCCCCGACATAATTCTCGAATCCCGCCTGTCGGCATATATGCTCACACGCAACGGGATTCCCGCACTGCGCGTCTACCTCGACGCCAGTCCCGAGGTCAGGTTCGCCCGTATCGGCATCCGCGAGGAGCAGGAGCTCAAGCATGCCGTCGAGGAGACCAACGCCCGCCAGGCCTCCGAGGCCAAACGTTACAAGATGTACTACGACATCGATATCAACGACAGGAGCGTCTACGACCTCATCATCAACACTGACAATCTCACCCCCGACGAGGTCCTCCAGAGGATCCTCGATGCGGTAAAGGCATGAACATGTTGGTAAAGGACCCCAAAGCAGTACCGGACAAGTGGGGCAAACGCCCGTCGGACCGTACCGTAGGGGAACTTCTCGAAGGCGGGGTCATCGCACTCGACAAACCGTCGGGCCCCACCTCCCATCAGGTCACCGCCTGGGCCAAGGCCGCCCTCCACGCCGACAGGATCGGACACGGAGGAACCCTGGACCCGTACGTCAGCGGTATCCTTCCGATATGCACCGGCAAGGCCGTGCGTCTCACGGATATCGTCCTTTCCTCCGACAAGGAGTACATCTGCCTGATGAAGCTCCACGGGGATGTTCCCGTAGCCCGCATCCGCGAGGTCATGGGGAGGTTCCAGGGCAAGATATACCAGCTCCCGCCCGTGCGTTCAGCCGTCAAGAGGCAGCTCCGCATCAGGACGGTCAGGGAACTCGAGATCCTCGACATCCGCGGCAGGGACGTGCTCTTCCGCATCTCCTGCGATGCAGGTACCTACGCGAGGACCCTTTGCATCGACATCGGCGAGATGCTCCTCTGCGGGGCATCCATGACCGAGCTGAGGCGTTCCCGTTCCGGTAAGATGCTGGAAGCCGACGCTGCGACCCTGCAGGACCTGACCGATGCGTACATATTCTGGCAGCAGGAAGGCCGCGGGGAGTGGCTCAGGAGCCTCATCAAACCCATGGAGGTACTCGTGGACCCTCTGCCCAAGATCATCGTCAAGGCGACCGCCGTGGATGCGGTATGCCACGGTGCCGATCTCTCGGTGAAGGGCATACACATGCTCGACGAGGACATCAGGAAGAACGCCCTGGTGGCGATGATGACCGCCCGCGGGGAACTGATCGCGGTCGGCAAGATGATGATGTCCTCGGACAAGATCATGGCCACCGATGCCGGGGTGGCCGTCAAGACCTCCCGCGTGTTCATGGAGGAAGGCCACTATCCCAGGATGTGGAAGTACTCCACGGATATCGAGGAACTGCAGTCCCAGGACTGAGTGCGGGCATAGGTTTTTTAGTGTATTCGCCATCTACCAATCGATGGGATTCTTTTCTAAAGAGGAGACTGTATTCGAGCAGGAGGGCATCCGCTTAGGCGAATTCGACCCTACCAACTCCACGGGATCATGCTATTTCCATATCCTGAAGTTCCCTTTCGATGTGAAGAAGAATCGTATGGTCCGCGTACATGTGGTATCGGAGAAGCCCATCGATGTCGCTCTCGCATCCCCCGAGGGGCTGGTGGGCGAGGTCGGAGGGGTAACGGAGACCACGATCGGGCCGTACAGCACTAAGAACTATCCCGACATGTGCGTCTTCCTGGGTATCACCCCGGGAGAGAAATCCACCGTATCGGTAAAGGCCTGGCTTGACAGTAAATGATGCATATCGAAGAAGGGGACAAACACAACTTCTGGGCGGACGGACTCCCCGCTGGATTGACCGTCGTCCGTCAGTTCGACAAACTGGTGATGGGCGCCTGGGTACTGTGCCTAATAGCCTACGCCGCGGCATTCGTCCTGCTGCGCAGCTATTACACCCTGGATCCGTACTTCCTGCTGTCCTTCATCGGGGTCCCGTTCGACCTCGTCGGTCTGATCTACATCATCAACCGCAAGAACATCTCCTCGCTGGTGATCACCGTCATCCTGGCGATAGGCGGATATCTCGTGACCAATTCGCTGATGTACATCATAATCGTCGTCTACGTGTTCATAGGGGCATTGGGAGTCGCCTGCGTCGTCGATGCCATCCAGAGGATAATTTTCTACGATGTGGTCAGCCACATCAGGTACGTGAACGTGAAGGAGAAGCTCAGTATCAAGGACCGCCTGTATGCTTTCATCTTCAACGTGCCTCCGGACCTGGACACCAGGAACATAGTCATCAGCCCCAAGAAACTGGGCAACAAGTTCCCCTGGAAGGACATGGGCAGCACCATCGTGCTCTCGCTGATCGTGGGTATGTTCTTCTGGATCTACCTGTCCCTCAACCCCACCTTCATGCAGACCGGTACCATATCCAGCGATGTGCCCACCTTCATCTTCGGCGTGATGCTCTACGTCCCCGTGATTGTATTGCCCTTCACCGTGTTCAAGTCGCTCGACGTGAAGATAGGTACCAACTACCGCGACTTCAGGCTGTTCAACGGTGCCCTGGCCACCATCCAGAGGATGGCCGTCCCCGTCTTCGCCGCACTGATCTTCGTGCTCATGGCCATGAATGAACAGGATCCTGTCCAGGTACTGCTGTTCATAGGTCTGTCCGCGATCATCATCCTGTTCGTGGTCATCCTGACCTCCATCATCTACTATTACGCGATGGAAGCCACCACCTCTTCGGACATCTCGAAGAAATGGAAGATATTCATCCCCGTACCGCTCATGATGACCCTCCACAAGGATGACGGGTCGGAGAAGATCGTGTACCCTGGTACTCCCGAGAGGGACGAATCCGACATGAGCGAGATCTCGCTTACCGTACGTATGAAAGAATGATAGGATCGTGCCGTCTGGCACAATCCTATTTTTGATGTTTAATAACGGCTGTTCCCGGTGAAGTAGGGGTTGGGTTTCCCGGGGGCCACCCAGTCGCGGAAGATGGGTTTGAATACTTCTACGGAAGACATTCCGGGGGTCTTGCGGAGTCCGATGATCTCGGGTTCCTTGTCGTTGCTGATGATGATCTTGTACTTCTGCTCCGTTCCGTTGGCGGAGATGGGTGCACGGTCGTTGGTGACGATGGCGGCCATGGTCTGGTCGGCCATGAGCTGGATGTCCTCGGGGGTGTACTCGTCGGGAACCTTGATGATGAAGCAGCATTCCTCGGATTCGCCGTTGATCATGAACGAGACCTCGGACTTGTCCATGAGTCCCTTGAATTTCTTCCCGTTCTCGTCGTCGGCGGCGAGTGCCAGGATCCTGTCTTTGAACTTATAGGGGATGTCGAGGTAGATGACCTCCTCTCCGAGTATGTTCCACATGCCCCGTGGATAGTCTACGTCCCTTATAGGCTTAACGAGCGGTAAACGGGGGTCTGGTACATCCTTCCCCGTTTAGCCTTATATACACGCGCGAATTATGGGAATCCAATGGCCGAGGACTTCAAAGTCACCCCTTGGGAAGTGACCGGAGACATAGATTACGACGTTCTGATGAAAAAGTTCGGGACGACCCCCATAGACGATAAGCTGATGAAAAGGCTGTCCAGGTACGGGGAGCCCCACCCTATGCTCAGGCGCGGCATATTCTACACGCACCGCGATGTGGACGTGCTGCTCGACGAGTACGAGAAGGGCAACGAATTCTACATCTACACCGGCAGGGGACCTTCCGGCAACACCCACCTCGGACACATCATGCCGTGGATCCTCAACAAATGGATGCAGGACACCTTCAAGTGCAAGATGCTGTTCCAGATGACCGACGACGAGAAGTTCCTCTTCAAGGACCTGACCCTCCATGACACCCGCAACATGGCATACGAGAATGCCCTCGACTTCGTGGCCCTGGGATTCGATCCCGAGAAGACCAAGATCATCGTGGATACCGAGAACATCAAGACCCTGTATCCCCTCGCCCTCCGTGTCGCCAAGAAGGTGACCTTCTCCACCGCCAAGGCGGTCTTCGGATTCGACGGCGAATCCAACATCGGTAGGATATTCTTTACCACGCTGGAATCGGCCCCGGCGTTCATACCTACCGAGATCGAGGGCAAGCCCACCCGCGTCATCATCCCCTGCGGTATCGACCAGGACCCCCACTTCAGGGTCACCAGGGACGTGGCGCCCGGACTGGGATACCCCAAGCCCACCATGCTCTACTGCAAGATGTGCCCCGGACTCAGCGGAGGCGACAAGATGTCCTCCTCCGACGAGAACGCTACTATCTACACCACCGACACACCCAAACAGGTCAAGAAGAAGGTCGGCAGGGCGTTCACCGGCGGATGCGTGAGCGTGGAGGAACAGAGGCAGAACGGAGGCAACCCCGAGGTCTGTGCCGTTTTCAAGTACAACTACTATCTCTTCGAACACGACGACGCCAAACTCAACGAGATGGCGGAGAAGTGCAGGAACGGAGAGATTCTCTGCGGCGAGTGCAAAGTAGCCCTCACCCAGAAGATCAACGTGTTCCTCGAGGCCCACCAGGCCAAGAGGGAAGAGGCAAAGGAGATTGTCGACAAGATGACCTTCGAAGGATTCAAGTGGTGAATCAGATGGATATGAAAGAATTGCTCGAAGGACTCAGCTACAACGAGAAGAGACTGCTCCTGGCACTCGATAAGAACAACGGCAGGGGTTCCCCCGCCGACATGATCCGCATCGGCGGGTTCGGTCTCGAGGTAGAGGTCATGGGATCCGCCTCCTGGCTTGCTTCCAAGGGCCTTGCGGAGATCTCCGAGGAGAGCACCAAATACTTCGAACTCACCGACCCCGAGGCATCCCGCAAAGGGCTTCCCGAGAGGAACGCCCTCAAGGTGCTGGATGCCCACGGCGGCAGTATCACGCTCACTGATTTCGCGGCCGAGATGAACGGCGAGGACAACATCGCCGTCGGATGGCTGATGAGGAAGAAACTCGCCTCCATGCAGGAGGTGGGCGGAGAGAAGGGACTCGTCCTTTCCGATAACGGTAAAGCGATGCTGAACGCCGTGATGCCCGACGAGGAGCTCATCTCCAGGATGCTGGACGCTCCCGTTCCCGAGTCCGAGGCCGACCCCAGGATCATCAAGGACCTGAAGGGTCGCAAAGGCATGATCAAGGAGGTCGTGGAGACCGTCAGGGAGATCCGTCTCACCGACGACGGTGTGAATGCGGCACGTTCCGGCATAGAGGTCAGGGAAGAGGTCACCGAGGTGACCGACGAGATCATCCAGAGCGGCAAATGGAAGGACGTGGAATTCAGGAAGTACGATGTCCAGACCTTCGCACCCGCTGCCTACACCGCCAAGAAGAACCCCCTCACCAGGCTCGGCAACGAGGTCCGCAGGATGTTCACCGAGATGGGATTCAGCGAGATGTCCTCCGAATACGTCCAGACCGCGTTCTGGAACATGGATACCCTCTTCATCCCCCAGGACCACCCCGCCAGGGACATGCAGGATACGTTCTTCCTCGACAACCCTTCCCGCATCGACCTCGAGGACAGGGAACTCGTCGCCAAGATCAAGGCCATACACGAGAACGGAGGGGACACCGGTTCCACCGGCTGGGGAGGCGAATGGTCTGAGGAGAAGGCATCCCAGGCACTCCTGAGGACCCATAGTACCGTCAGCAGTATCCGTTACATCGCGGAGCACCCCGATGCTCCCCAGAAGGCATTCTCCATCTCCAGGATCTTCAGGAAGGAGTCCATCGATGCCACCCACCTTCCCGAGTTCAGTCAGATCGAGGGAATCGTCATCGACGAGAACGCCAACCTCGACATGCTGATCTCCCTCATCCGCGAGTTCTACGCCAGGATGGGATTCGACAAGATCAACGTACGTCCCAGCTACTTCCCCTACACCGAGCCCTCGTTGGAGCTCGAGGTGTTCTTCAACGGCAAGTGGCTGGAGCTCGGAGGTGCCGGAATCTTCAGGCCCGAGGTGCTCGCACCCTTCGGAGTGAAGACCCCCGTCCTCGCATGGGGATTCGGATTCGAGAGGCTGGCGATGCTCAAATGGAACATCACCGACATCAGGGACCTCTATATCTCCGACCTCGATTCGCTGAAGAGGAACACCGTCTTCTGATCATCCGAACCTGATCTCGCCTGAGGAATCGTTCAGGGCGGAGATCAGATTCTGCAGGATCTTCTTCCTGTACGGCGGAGCCGCCGCATCGGCTTTCCCGAGAAGTGCCAGAGCCTCGTCCTTGTGTCCTTCGCGGTATGCAATCTCGGCCCTGATCTTGAGGATCTCGTCGATGTCCTTGGCATCTCCGATCTCACGCATGGTGTCGCAGGCCATCACCGCGAAACCGTTGGCACCCTTGAGGTCACCCATGGCGAGGCAGGCCTTGGACACGGTCACCGCGCACACAGGCAGGCGGAGATTGTAGTAAGCGGCCTCGGCCAGTTCGAAGGCTTTCCCGTACTTGCCGTGCATGAGCTGTATCTGGGCGTTGACCGCTTCCTCCAGCGGGGATTTCAGTTTGTGCAGGATGCGGGCACATTCGTCCGCCGCCCTGATGTTCCTGCAGTCCACGGCCACCCTGCTTCTTAACCACGCCAGTTCTTCCATGTACGATTCCGGGGCTTCGAGTTTGGAAAGGAGGTCCAGGAGGTCCTCGTTGGGATTGGACACGAACTCGTCGCTGTGGCGTACCGCGAACTTGACCGATTCCAGGTTCCTGCCCGCACGGATCAGGTGGTACAACCTCTCCTGTATGTTGCCCTGTTCCAGCCACCAGTCGGCAGCCCATCCGTGCCATTTCGCTATCTCCGCCTCGGGGATCCTGGCAAGATAGTCCCTGGCGGTCTCCGGCGGGATCATGATGTTGCCGCAGACGTCCGCGGGCAGATTGCCGACCTTGGTGGGAGGGAACACTTCGCGGGGGATGGGGACACGGAGCACACAGGCCTTTCCGAAGGTCTCCCTGTCACGGTCGTCGAGGGCATTCCATTTGATCTCCGGGGTGCACCTCTTCATGTCGAGGAATATATCGGGATCGATGCCCGCCGCAGTGAGTTTCTCGCTGATGAGCTCCGCCCGTCTCAGGCCGGCCGTGGTGATGCTGTATACCAGCCTCTTGCTGCGTACCCCCTTCTGGTGTGCCTGCCAGTTGGTGATCATCCCCTGGTCCATGAGCCTCTTGAGGTCGAGGGAGGCATGGGCACGGGTGATCCCGGTAACGCCTGCGATACCGTCCTGGGTGAGATCGAACGGGACGTTGTATTCCTGTCCGGGCTGTACGCTCGAGAACTTGGAGAGATGCAGGAGGATACGCTCCTTCACGGTTACGTCTCTGACGGTTATGGTTGCCATGATTGATATTCCGACAGATAGAATAAAAAACAAAGCGAGGCATTTACGACTAATTCTTCAGGGTGTCGTGACAAATGCACAGGTTGTTAGTGAGGTACGAGAAGGACATCGCTTCGGTCAACATGGTCGATACTTACATCGCCCGCGGCGAATGGTCCGAGGCCGGGACCGATGCCGACGGCTGCCGGTACATCACCGACGGCTGCGACATGGTGGTCTATCTCCAGCACCACCACATCAACGCGGAGCATCTCGACCGCAAGGCAGTCGAATTCGGTTTCCGTCCGGATATGGTGGTGTTCCCTTCCGTCCACAGTGCCAAGAGCGGGATGCCCGCCCTCACCGTCCACCCCATAGGGAACTATCATGACGCACAATACGGCGGCGAGCCGGGGAAACTGGTCAGGACCGTCCCGTCGCTGCTCTCCGATACCCTCCGCAGCATCAGAAGGAACTGCACCATCGAGGAGTACAACGTATGCTTCGAGGTCACCCACCACGGACCCTATCTCGAAACCCCCGCATATTTCCTGGAGATCGGGAGCGACGCCACCTGCTGGGGCAGGAAGGATGCCGCCGAGATCCAGGCGACCGTCCTGGGAGAGGTACGCGAGACCAACGATTATCCCACGGTAATCGGCATCGGTGGGGGTCACTACGCACCAAGATTCACAGAGCTGGCACTGTCCAGCAAAGTAAATTTCGGGCACATGCTCCCCAACTATCAGCTGGAAGGGTACGACGATGAGGACATCGCTCGTTCCGTGAAGGCCGCGATGGAGGCCAGCGGTACCCGTATGGCCTATCTTCACAGGAAATCCATGAAGGGGGCGCAGGCCTCCCGCATCACCGCCATCGCAGAATCGGTGGGATGCGAGTTCATGAAATCCGAGGATTTCGAACCGCTCACTGGGAATTGATGTAGGTACCGGAGAAAGGCTGTCCGAGGATGGCCTTCTCGAGTTCCTCCAGGTTCCTTCCGTCGACCATCTGGATATCGATCTTCTCCTTCTTGGCGATCTGGACTCCCAACGGGTCGAAGACGCTGGATTTCCCTGCTCCGTGGTCCTTGTAGACCAGGGCGTCGAGCTCGTCGATGGTGAGTTTCTCGTACCTTACGGCATCGGGGTTCTTGCGGGGGTCGTCGGAGTAGACCGCATCGACAGAGGTGGCGTTGATGACGCGTGCCCCTCCGAGTTCCACGGCCAGCATGGTCGCGACCGCATCGGTGGTGTGTCCGGGTTCGGTACCGCCCATGACCACGATCTTCCCTTCGGCGAACCTCTTGGCGGCAGCCTTCACATCGAGGGGGATATCGGTGGAAGAACAGTCCCCGAGGGCAAGTGCCAGAAGGGCCGCGTTGAGCCTTGTGCATCCAATACCAAGGAGGTCAAGCTGGTATTCATCGCCGCCGAGTTCCCTGCCGGTGACGGTGTAGTAGCGGGCGATCTTCCCTCCCCCGCACACGACACAGACCCTGACTTTTTGGGAGACTTTCTTGAGCATTTCCGCGAGTTTTCCTATAAACACCGAATCATTTTGGTCCGGAATGAGAATGGAACCGCCTATCGATATGACGACAATGTCCTGGCTCATGACTAACACTATTTATAGGGATGCGGGTTAGGGATAAAATCATTGTTGAAGGTATGTCAAGATGGCAAACGACAATTCCGCAAACAGGGCTCGCTATGATTTCAAGAAAGCCATGGAAGAAATCAGGAACTACCGAGGAAGAGGCACTGAGTTAATCTCAGTGTACGTACCCTTCGGAAAGCTGATCTCCGACGCAATGGCCTACCTCAGGGAAGAGCAGGGCCAGGCACAGAACATCAAATCGAAGACCACGATGAAGAACGTCACCAGTGCCATCGATTCCATCATGCAGCGTCTCAAGACGTTCGACAAGGTGCCTGAGAACGGTATCGTCATCTTCTGCGGAGAGGTCCCCCGTGCCGGCGACCAGACCAAGATGGTCCAGTATGTCATCAACCCCCCGGAACCCATCGGAGCGTTCCTCTACAGGTGCGATTCATCCTTCTTTACCGACCCCCTCGAGACCATGCTCGTGGACAAGAGGTACTACGGACTCCTCGTCATGGACAGGAAGGAGGCCACCATCGGTATCCTCGCAGGACCCAGGATCCAGGTGCTCAAGCACTTCGAGTCCATGGTCCCCTCGAAGCACCACCAGGGAGGTCAGTCATCCGTCCGTTTCGAGAGGCTCATCGAGATCGCCGCCCACGAGTTCTTCAAGAAGATCGCGGACAACTGCACCACCTGTTTCCTCGATTCCCTCCAGGACCTGGAAGGTATCATCATCGGAGGCCACTCGCCCACCAAGGACTTCTTCTACAACGAGCAGTACCTTCACCATGAGCTCCAGAAGAAGGTCATCAAGCCCCTCATCGATACCGGTTACACCGACGAGTCCGGACTGAAGGAGCTCGTCGACAACGCACAGGGATCCATCTCCGACCAGGCTCTGGCCGAGGAGAAGGAGATGATGCAGAGGCTCTTCCGCGAGATCAGGAAGACCGAGGGCGGATTATCCGCATACGGTGAGGCCCAGGTCCGCCACTGCGCAGACATGGGTGCCATCGACACCTTCCTCATCTCCAGCCAGCTCAGGAAGTTCCGCTGCAAGTGCCAGTGCAGCAGCTGCGGACACGAGTTCGAGGCCACCACCGACGATGACGAGTCCCCCGTCAAATGTCCCAAGTGCGAAGGGAACGCCAAGATCGTCGAGAGCATGGACCTCATCGATAACTTCTTCGAGCTCTCGGATCTCTACAATTCCAACATGCAGCTCATCTCCGGCGATTCCGAGGAGGGAGAGATGCTCCTGAAGGCGTTCGGAGGAATAGCCGCACTCCTCAGGTACAACGTGGAGTGATTCCCATGAAAGCAGTAGATCAGTTCGTAAACGAGTGTGAGGCCGCCGTAAGGGATATTCTCGCCTCCATGGGTGCCCCCGCCGACACCAAGATCGTCAAGGAGATCCCGGACAACGCGGACCTCGCAATCCCCTGTTTCACTTTCGCCAAGGCTCTGAAGATGGCCCCCGTCGCCATCGCGGAGAAGATCGCATCCGAGCTGAAGGTCCCCTGCGGGCTCATCTCCGGCGTGACCCCCCTCAACGGCTATCTCAATTTCACCATTTCCAACGACGCCCTCATCACCGACCTTCTTGAAGAGGTCGTGGAGAAGGGAGCGGATTTCGGTAAGTCCGCACCGACCGGCATCAGGGTCAACGTGGAACACACCTCCACCAACCCCACTGGCCCCGTGCACGTGGGACGTGCCAGGAACCCCATCATCGGCGACACGCTCGCTAGGTGTCTCAAGATGCGCGGACACGAGGTCACCACCGAGTACTACGTCAACGATGTGGGAAAGCAGGTCGTCATGATGTCCTGGGCGGTTGCCAACGTGACCCCCGAAGAGGTCCAGAAGGAGATCGAAGAGACAGAGAAGGCGGATTACCGTGACAAGGTCGACCACAGGCTCGTATACAACTACAGGGTCGCCAACAAGAAGGTGTTCCAGGTCCCCGAGATGGAGGCCGAGATTGCGGAGATCCTCCGTAAGTTCGAGGCCGGCGACCAGGCTACCATCGATCATGTGAAAAAAGTAGCCGAGACCATGCTGGGAGGGATCAACGAGACCCTCGCCGCCATCAACGTCACCCTCGACAGGTACACCTGGGAATCCACGTTCATCGCCAACGGTGCAGCCAAGGATGTCGTCCGCAGGCTGCAGAACACCCCGTACTCCGGTACCACCGACGACGGTGCGTCCTTCGTCGACCTGAAGGATTTCGGAATCCACGGTAAGAACACCAAGTTCACCTTCACCCGTGCCGACGGCACCACCCTCTACACCACCAGGGACCTCGCCTACCACGAGGACAAGTTCTCCCGCGCGGACCGTGTCATCGACGTCCTCGGAGAGGACCAGAAGCTCGGTTCCCAGCAGCTCTGTGCCGCACTCGAGATCATGGGCAGGAAGGAGAAACCCGAGGCACTCTTCTACGCCTTCGTCTCCCTCCCCGAGGGAAGGATGTCCACCCGTAAGGGAGTCGTCGTCTACCTCGATGACCTCATCGAGGAGGCCATCGCCCGTGCATACGAGGAGATCAAGAAGAGGCGTTCCGACCTTTCGGAGGAAAGGATGCAGGCCATCGCCAAGGCCGTCGGTGTCGGAGCCGTCAGGTACAACATCGTACGCGTCGGAGCGGACAAACAGCTGATATTCAAGTGGGAGGATGCCCTCAGTTTCGACGGCAACAGCGGACCCTACCTGCAGTATGTGCACGCCAGGGCCTGCAGTCTCCTCAGGAAGGCCGGGGAGTTCGAGTGGGACACCGACGGTTCCAAGCTGACCGACGAATATGAGATCAAGCTCGCCAAGGCCCTCTCCAGGTTCGAAGGCGTTCTCAAGGACATCGATGAGAGCAAGAGGGTTAACATGATGCCCGCCTACGGACACGACGTGGCTGCCGCGTTCAACCAGTTCTACGCAGCAGTGCCAGTGCTCCAGGCCGGTGCCAGCAGGAATGCCCGCATCACCCTCGTCCAGGCCACCAAGGTCATCCTGAAGAACGTTCTCGACTGTCTCGGCATCGAAGCTCCTGAGGAGATGTGAATTTGGAATTCCGCCCCATGAAGCTGAAGGATCTGAAAAAGGTCCGCGAGCTCGAGATCTCCCTGATCAGGGAATATTTCTCCAGTACCCTGGAGAACAAATGGGAGGACTTCCCCGACGAGTGGAAGGATAATCTCGGGGCCAGCAGCCCCAACCATTACAGGGTGTATCTCGACAGCGGTCTGAGTTTCGTGGCGGAGGAGGACGGGGAGATCTACGGATTCATCTTCGCCCAGATGCTGCATCATGTCGCCGATGTGACCAATCTCGTATGGATAGAGAACATGGGTGTGGACCCCATAGTCCGCAGGAACGAGATCGGGTTCAGGCTTCTGAGGGAAACGCTCCGGGCCGGACGCGAGATGGGTGCGGAAGTGGCCCACAGCATGATCCAGCCGGACAATGCACCGTCGATCATGCTTCACAAGAAGATCGGATTCTTCATCGACGCCAGGCAGGTCGCGCTCATCGATCTGAAGGATCCTGCTCTGAAGATCTGACTGTGCCAGCAGCCACAAACATTTTACTTTTCGTTTTTTTGATCGAACAGATCTCTGCTTGATCGGCATGAATATTTCAAAAAAATGGGCCCCGCCCTTTCGGGCAGGGTAAGAGTTTGATTGATTGCTTTCACTCTTTGTTCTTTGCAGACAGCTTGGCCTTGCGGATGGAGCGGGTGATGAGGATGGCCATGATAACTGCGATGATAGTGACGATAATCGCATAGATGAACAGGCCAATCATCTCGTCGGCACCGAGGTACTTAGAGATAAGTGCCTTGATGGCGTCGTTCCACGCAAGTGCGGCAACGAGGGAGAATGCAGAAACAATCAGTGCGCTCATGGCCTCGAGGACCTGAACGACAAATGGATCATTTTCGTCAAAATCAACCATGCTCATGTATCGCTAGCCTCGGTAATTAAAGTTTTGCCGTGCGGTGCCTCAATGAAACGGACCGTTTCTGACATATTCGCTCAAAAAATCGATTTCATCCCATAATTGCTAGTTATAGCAATATTTGACAGACACCGCCGGTGCTCCGTGAGAGTCCGAACGGTTTCGGAAGACTGCCGGAACGATGTGCGTTTTTCACAGTCTGGGATAGTGGAAACCCGAGTATGACAGATAATCCTTGATTATCAATCAAACTGTAGTGCCGGCACACTCTTCTTCGGGTGTCTGGTTATTCTGCTCCCTGTGGGGGAGCAAGGCTGGCGGGTCCAGCCATATAACGCCTATGAGTCCCGCAAGCTGAAGCATGTTGTAGCAGGAATTCACATCCCTATCCTCGACATACCCGCAGCAGGGGCACACATGCGTCCTGACGCTCAGGTCCTTCGGTACCTTCGTACCGCAGGACGAGCACAGCTGGGACGTATCCCTGGGATCCACCAGGATCACATCGTGACCGGCGCTCGAAGCCTTGTCGGTGATCCTTTTCCTAAGCAGTCCGAGGGATGCGTCGTTATAACCGTTGGTCATCGTCCTGTTTTTTGATATTTTACGCAGGCTGTTGACCGACAGGTCCTCCATCACGATGACGGAGAAATTCTTCGCTATTTCCGAAGATATGAGTTCGATGTTGTTCTTTCTGTGGTTGTTTATCTTCTCGTATAAGTGGTCGATTCTGTTTTGGATCTTGCGATACCCGGGGGAACCGTACAGGGCCCTGCTCAGCTGTCTCTGGAGTTTGGCCAGTTTCTTCTTATACGTCCTAAAGATGTGATCGTTGGGATACGTCTTCTTCGTAGACAGCGCGGCGATGTTACTGACTCCGACATCCACCGCAACTGGCGGGAGAGGAGTCTCATCCTTCACCGGAGGTTCAGTCTCGTATGTGATACATGCGTAATACTGATGGTACGAGCCCATATCCTTCCTCTTGACGGTGCAGGTCTTCACTCTTCCCTCTATCTTCGTGGATTGATTATAGCACCTTACAAGACCGGGCACCTTTCCCAATCTGAGATAGCGTCTCTTCTTTCCCTTCCTCCTCTCCGTCACGACAGAGAAATCGTTAGGACTAGGGTAGGTGAAAGAAGAGAACGAACCCTTGGGACGGTACCTTGGAAAATGAGCACTGCAGTTGGGTTCTTGCGGATCCTCTTCGGCGGTCGATTCAGCTTTGCGTTCACCCTTGTGCCTCTTACCGCCGAGTGTCTTCTCGCAGGCCTTGATGACACGCTTCGACGTTGCATTGAGCGTGGTGGAATAGGCACTGCCTATGTACCCGTGGTTGTGCCTCATCTGAGTTCCGAGCTTGTTCAGATCGAATACGGTCGGAAGGTGGCCTGTGGTATGGTAAACGATCTTGCAGGCGGTGATCATGGAATTGTAGACGAAACGGTTAGCATCGATGTTGTGGTCCACGACCTTCCTCTGCTCCGAGGTGAGTTCGATGCGCATCTTGATCGTCTTCATCGGATATTCCCAGAATCTCGGAGTATATAAGGTTAAGAGGGGGAGATGGCCGAAAGTGACCGAAACTGAAGTTCTGAGATATATTTGAGAA
>CACWTF010000019.1 GCA_902763685.1 methanogenic archaeon
AGCGGATTTAAAAAAGTACGCTGATTTCTCAAGATTACGTTTAACCCCTCTGCCATCCCGGTAAGCTCTACCAAGATTGCCCAAAAGTCCTGCGTCTGCCTTTGTATAATCTATTTCGATTTTATCCGCCATACTAATCACATTTGTGCAGTTTTACTGGGTTGTACAACTTGTCCATTATGGGGCTCGTTGTGTGATTTTTTATGCACTGGGCGTCATATTAGATATATTCTATAAAAAACGTCACTTAAGTGGTGATTACTAAATTACTTAAATATATGGGAAGATACCTCTATTATGAAGGTATCGGTAATTGGTACGGGGTACGTTGGACTATCCTTGGCAGTGTTGATATCAAGGAAATATGATGTTGTTGCAATTGACATTATCTCCGAAAAGATTCAAATGATTAATGATGGAAAATCTCCAATTGCTGATAAAGAAATTGAAACGTACTTGTCAAATGGCAGTATAAAACTGAATGCGAGTTTGGACATTAATGAGGTTAAGGGTTCAGATTTTGTTATAATCTCCACCCCAACTAATTATGATCCCGAAACTCACTATTTTAATACATCCTCTGTGGAGACAGTTATAAAACAACTACAAAACATTTGTTCTGATGCCACAGTAATAATAAAATCTACAATACCTATTGGATTCACTGAGAGATTCTGTAAGGATAATGCTATTGCTAATGTTATTTTCTCACCTGAATTTTTAAGAGAGGGAAGAGCACTATATGATAATCTGCACCCTTCTCGGATAATTGTCGGTGTACCAAGTTGCAGTAATCGGCTTGATCAGGCAAAACAATTTGCACAAATACTTGTAGAATGTGCAGAGGAAGACGAAGTTAAAACATTAATTATGGGTTCAACAGAAGCTGAGTCAGTAAAATTATTTTCCAACACATACCTTGCAATGAGAGTGGCATTTTTTAATGAATTAGATACTTTTGCGGAATCTTTTGGTTTACAGGCAGAGGAAATAATACGTGGAGTATGTTTGGATCCGCGTATCGGTGAGTATTACAACAATCCTTCATTCGGATACGGAGGGTATTGTCTCCCCAAGGATACTAAGCAGTTATTGGCCAATTATCATGATATTCCTCATACCTTAATCGAGGCCATAGTTCAGAGTAATATCGATCGGAAAGAATTTATCGCAGAAAAAATACGTTCAAAAATAGGTAAAAAAGGAATTGTGGGCATATATCGTTTGGTAATGAAAACAGGTTCAGATAATTTTAGAGAATCATCAATATTGGATATCATGAAATTACTAAGGGGTGATGGATACCATGTGGTTATTTTTGAGCCTACTGTAAGTAATAGTTACATGGATTTTGACGTTGAATCTGATTTAAAATTATTTAAAGAAAAATGCTCTATAATTTTAGCGAATCGTATGTCTCCAGAATTAAGTGATGTATCTGACAAGGTGTATTGCAGAGACATATTCAATAAGGACTGATTGTCTTCGTATTATTGGAGTATGGTCGCACAGGCGACATAATTGTCGCCTGTGCGATCTATTCCTAGTTTCAGAACAGTTTGGAGTTGAGGGAGTTTTACCAATTAATGTTCTTGTATAATCATTTTAAGATATTCATAGTATGAATTGAGTTTAAATCTAGATACCCATTCAGACAATTGTCTTTTTGTGATAAATCCCCGTTGCAGTGCAACTTCTTCAGGACAGCCAACAATTTCTCTTCCAGTTTTTTCAATTTCATAAATTGTATTAGATGCTTTAAGCAATGAATCGAAAGTTCCAGTGTCTGCCCATACGACATCTGTTTCAAGAAGTTGTGCTTTTAGCTTACTCTGATCCATATATTTCTTGTTAAGATCTGTAATCTCTAATTCTCCCCGGGCGGAAGGTTTCAGGGTCTTTGCATATTTGCATGCATTCTTATCATACACATAAAGGCCGGTTACAGCCCAGTTGGATTTTGGTTCGGAAGGTTTTTCTTCAAGACTGAGTACTTTTCCAGTATCGTCAATCTCTGCAACTCCAAATGCACGGGGATCATCAACTGCTTTGCAGAATACCGTAGCTCCTTCAGATTCTGCCATCGCCTGAGCGAGATGCTCGTACATCTCCTCCCCGTAGAACACGTTGTCGCCGAGTGCAAGAGCGACCATGTCTCCGTCAATGAACTTCTCTCCCACAAGAAGCGCATCTGCGATTCCTCTCTGAACCTTCTGTACCGCGTATTTGATGGAAATACCGAATTGTTTTCCATCTCCGAGAAGTCTCTTGAAATATGCTCTATCATCCTTGGACACTATAATCATAATGTCCCTGATCCCCGCACTCATGAGAGTGGTAAGAGGATAGTAAATCATCGGCTTATCATAGATCGGGAGCAAAGTCTTCGAAATATGACTAGACGCCGGATATAACCGAGTGCCCTTGCCGGCGGCAAGGATAATTCCCTTCATCAGAGTCAAAACGCTAACGCTATATATTAAGGATAACGGAATGTATTATATACTGCGATTGTCGGAATCCGACAGTTGCCTTATATTAACAAATAAAAAGAAAGGACGGCAACTATAATATAACGAAAGGAAATCCAGGAACGTTGGGCCCGTGGGGTAGCTTGGTATCCTTGGAGCTTCGGGAGTTCTTGACTCCGGTTCAAATCCGGACGGGCCCACTCATTATTTTTTGACAATCTGGCTCATTCACAATACTGCAGATGATTCGGAGATAATCGACACATAATCGCTGCAGTACACCGTAATCGACGATTGTCGATACATACTTCGGTAATCCAAGCAATTTGTTATAACAGCAAGCAATACAGGAAACCATGTCCAAGTTCCTTGTGGTCGGTGCGGGAATCTCCGGTGCCACCGTAGCGAATATTCTTTCCAATGACGATAAGAACGAGATTACTGTGATCGACCGTCTCGACCACATCGCGGGCAACTGCTTCGACTACCGCGATGACAACAACATCATGATCCACAAGTACGGATCCCACATCTTCCATACCTCCGACAAAGAGGTCTGGACCTTCCTTAGACAATTCACAGGTTTCAACACTTATATGCACAGGGTCGTCGCGGTAATCGAAGGCAACGAACTCCCCCTTCCCTTCAACTTCAACACCATCCGTATGGCCTTCCCTCAGATCCTCGCGGAAAGGATCGAGAGGAAACTCCTCGAGAAGTTCCAATACGGCACCAAGATCCCCATCCGCGACTTCATGGAACAGGACGACGAGGATCTCAGGTTCCTTGCCCAATACATCTACGAGAACGTCTTCCTCCATTACACCGAGAAACAGTGGGGCAAATCCCCCGACCAGATCGACGGTGCCGTCACCGCCCGTGTCCCCGTTTATCTATCGAGGGACGACCGCTACTTCCAGAACACCTATCAGGGTATCCCCCTGGAAGGCTACACCTCCATGATCCAAAGGATGCTCAATTGTCCCAATATCAAGGTTCAGCTCAACAAGGAATTTAAAGAAGTTGATCTCAAAGGTTACGATTTTATCTTCTATACCGGCCCCATAGACGAGCTCATGGATTACCGGCTGGGCCAACTGCCGTACCGCAGCGTGCACTTCGAACTGGAGACTTACGACCGGGAACACTACCAGTCCGGTGCTGCAGTAAATTATCCCAACAACTACGAGTTTACCCGTATCCACGAGTACAAGTACTACCTGAATGACAAATCTGATAAGACCGTCATAGCCAAGGAGTATTCCGAGGACTTCGTCCCCGGCAAGAACGACAGGTATTACCCGGTACCCGGCGAGGAGAACACCGAACTGTACAACAGATATCTCGCCCTCGCTCAGGAGAAATATCCCAACATGCGTTTCCTGGGAAGGCTGGGGGATTACCGTTACTACGATATGGACAAGGCCGTCCGCCGTGCCCTCGACGTCGTGAAGGAATTCTGCTAAGTTTAATCTATATTGTTAACATTGTAAACATAATGCAGGAACCGGAGCAAGCTTACACAGACGATTCGATCGACAACAGAATCGTCCTGGCACACGTCATCTGCACCTACCGCAGGGAGGATGCAGTGCAGCGTAAGCTCGATCTCCTCTCACCCCTGACCTCCGATTCCTATTTCATCATCGTCATCGACAACGGGGGGACCCTGGATGAGCGGGACGCCGAAGGCGTCACGGTCATCCGTGCTCCCAATTTCGGGGGCAGCGCGGGGTTCGCCCGCGGGATGGCGGAAGCCATCAGAAAGGGAGCGACGCACGTGATCCTCAACGACGACGATGCCGAGCTGGAGACCTCCGCACTCCTCAGGACATTCGATTTCCTCAGACATCTAAAACCAGAGTTCAAAGACATCTGCATCAGCGGGATCATGCTGGACGCAGACAATCCGAACATCGTCTACGAGGCAGGTGCTCAAGTCATAGATGGTAGCATAATCCCCCTCAAGCACGGCATCGACATCACCGATGAAAAGCAACTGCTGGCACTTTCCTCCGAAGAGCGTATCGACTACGCCAACTGGACATTCCTCTGCCTCCCTGTTACTCTCATAAAAGAGCACGGTCTTCCCCTCCCTCTCTTCTTCAGGGAGGACGATGTGGAGTACGGACTACGTCTCAAAGCCAAGATCATAACCCTTCCCGGCGTGTATGTGAGACACCCCACCTACACCTCGTCCTACCGTCCCGTCAATTATTACTATTATGTACGCAACCGCCTCGTCGCCCTCTGCTGTTCTGGACACATCGACGAAACGATACTCGAAAGGTTCTTCGACGAGATGGCCCTCGAAGCATCCGCCTATCGTTACCTGAGCTGCGAGGAGATGATCCTCGGTATGGAGGATTTCCTGAAAGGTCCCGATCACGTCTACGGGCTCTGCATGCACGGCATGCACAAGGCCCCTGGTATAGCGACCGATGATCTCGATACATTAAGGAGAGGCCTCGATCTGATTCCGGAGGCACCGAAGGAGGATTTCTTCAAGAGGAGGAAATCCCTGAACGGGGCGTTCAGGTCGCCGGCAGGCGACCTGGAGACCACCCCGTTTGACATGGATTCCGCACACTTTTACCGTATCGGGAAGGTACTCTACCGTACCGGTAAGGATGAGGGTTTCATCGCCGAGAGGAGCAGGAGCAAAGCGATCGCTTACGCGGCAAGGATCACCCTCCTCAGACGCAGGGCGATGAAGGCACTGCCGGGGCTGCAGAGGCAGTACCGCGGGACCAGGGATTACTATTCCTCCTTCGGGTTCTGGGAACGGATGTTTTATCAGGAGGTGAAGGAATGAAAGTCACTTGCAGGGATGTTGCGAATGTCTATCTGGATCTGTACAAGGATAGGGGAGTTCCCGTTTCCGAGTCGAAGCTGCAGATCCTCATCCGTTATGCACGGCATGAATCGACCGAAAGGTTCGGTCTTGAGATCTCTTCGGACGAACCTTCCGGAGAGTATGATGTGCACATCTTCACGGCTGAACAGCTTGAGATGTTCATGGATGTGGATACATATTGCAGCGAGTGTTCAAACGATGAACTCGAGCATCCGGAGCACACTCCAGTCCTGACATACTTCAGGGATGCTGTCGCAGGACTACCCACCGAAGGCCGTATCGATGAGCGGGGAAGATTGTTCCTTCCCGAAGACTGGGAATGAACTTTCTCATCTTGTTCAGAATTATCAGATTCGGTACGATTGTATTTGTGAATTATTCACAAAACTTTTTAACTAATATATAAAATTAATCTACAAATTATATAACTTTTCACATAATTCTTTCATATATGCTCTATGAGTTCTCGGTCAGGAACTACGGGCCTTTCCGTGACAAGGCCGTCTTGAATCTGATGAGTACGAAGAACACGGAACATCCGGATAACGTGATCAGGAACAGACGCAACGGCAACGTGCTCTCCTCAGCCCTCATATTCGGGGCCAATGCATCGGGAAAGTCATACATCCTGAACGGCATACATGCCCTCCAGAACCTGCTGAAATCAGTAGATGTCCGTCGGGAAGGTATCCATGGGTATGAACCGTTCCGTCTTTCCGAGGAAACCCTCAGTATGCCGACCGAGTTCAGTATATGCCTGTCCGCGGGTGAGGACCTCTACAGATACACCATATCCTTTACTGCCGAGAAGATATCTGCCGAATCTCTGGTCCTGGTCAGCCGCCGCGATGTCGAGATCTTCAGCAGAAAGGATGGGGAATACAGTCTATCGGGGTGCAAGGATGTCACCGATAAGACCTCCCCCACGTCTGCATACCTCACCGTGGCTGCATCCTATAACGATGAATTATGTTACAAGGTGCTTTCCGCGATAAGTGACATCCTATGCGTAGACGGGGACGAGATCAGCTACTCTGCGTATGAATCCTACGAATATCTCAAGGATCACGGTTCGGCGATGGATGTGGCTTTAGATGCTCTGAAAACCGCAGATTTCCACGTATCCTCATTGAGAGGAGAGGAGCAGGATCTGCCCAAGAAGCTGTTCGATGACAATTCGGAGATAGTCTCGCACTATGAAGCCATCTTTTCCAGACTCAGGACAAAACTGTACCTCACTCATGATTATAGATCCGTCCCGGAGGAACTGAGGGAATTCCCGTTATCCATAGAATCAAACGGGACACGCAGTATGCTGGGGATAATCGGCCCAGTGGCGGCTGCCCTGACCGAGGGAAAGGTACTGGTCATTGATGAATTCGGTTCCTGTCTCCATCCGATGCTCACAAGATGGATCGTCGATCTGTTCAAGGGCGACTACAATGTCAAGGGGGCTCAGATGATTGTCAATACCCATGACATCGGTCTGATGGATATCCAGAACCTTGTCCGCAGGGATCAGATATACTTCGTAAACAAGAATTGGGAGACCGGCGAATCGGAGATCTACTCACTGTCTGATTTCAAGGGTGTTCGGAAAGATACGCGTGTCCTAGATGCGTATCTGTTCGGAAGGTTCGATGCGGTACCGAACATCATCTCCCCCCGCGGAAGGATATCATGAGTCCGGCAAGAGGCAGGGAAAGCAGGCAGCAGAGCAGGCTCATGTTCATCCTCGTGGACGGTAAATCGGAGAAGAAATACTTCGAGAACTTCAGGGGAATCAATCCTCATCTGAGGATCGAGATCATGTCCGAGCGCGATCAATGCTCCTATCCCAAATCCCTCAAGTACTGCATGTCCCAGATGACCAGACGTCAAATGGAATTGGACAAGGGTGACAAGGCGGTCATCGTTACCGATGTGGACAGGCATACATCCCAGGATGTCATGGATTTCGACAAGGATTGTACAAAGCAAGGAATCGGGCTGTTCGTCTCCAATCCTTCTTTCGAAGTCTGGCTGGTCCTCCACTTCGAAAGAATCACCAGGTGGATGTCCTGTGAGGAACTTAACGATGAACTGACCCGTATCCTGGGTCGGAGATATGTGAAATCCGAAAGCATCCCGTTCGACAATGACAGGTTGGAGACAGCAATCACAAACGGATTCGCTCAGTTCGATGATTCGAAGAACCGTAATGAACAGTGTCTCGGTAACGATGTGTCCCGTACCACGCTTCATCTGCTGGTCAAGGAGATCATGGATTTCTGACAGCGTATTTCGGTACGATATGTTTTTTAGTCTAAGGTAATCCCCGAATCATGGACACCGACCCCGAATCCCTCTACCAGGAAGCATTGGAACTCATCGAGAAGGAGGAATATTCCGAAGCCGCCGACAGGCTGAAGATCGCCTCCAAGCAGAACCATATCCGTTCCCAGGTGGAATTGGGTTCCCTTTACATCACAGGCGACGGTGTCCCGTGTTCCCCCAAGGATGCCTTCGCACTGTTCCGTTCGGCCGCGGAGCAGGGCGATGCGGAGGCCATGTGCTACATCGGTCGTATGTATCTCAACGGGGACGGCACCGAACAGTCCGACAAGAAAGCGTTCAGATGGTTATCCGAAGCCAAAGAGAAGGGCGAGACCGATGCCCTCAGCTGTCTCGGGTTCATGTACCACGAGGGGAAGGGATGCGAGAAGGATATCGACAAAGCACTTGAATGCTACACCGCCGCCGCGGAAGCCGGCGACCCGGAGGGTCCGTACAACGCCGCTTCCATCTGTCTCGAGAAGGAAGACTACGGGAACGCCGCCAAATATTTTGAAATAGGAGCCGACGACGGCGACCCCGGATGCATGGCGGAGCTCGGATTGCTCTACAGGGACGGGAAGGGTGTGGAACAGTCCGCCGATAAAGCTGTCGAACTCTTCGATAAGGCTTACGCCGAAGGCAACCCCGACGGTCTGCTGTACAAATCCACTCTCTTTTACAACATGACCAGCATGGTTTGGGAGGCCGCCGATCACGGCAGCACCAAGGCCATGAACCAGCTTGCGGAGAAGTTCAAGGGCGACGCACAGAAGATCGCTCGTCTGGAGAAGGATTACAGGATTGTCCTGGAATCCGATCCCGACGCCGAATCCGATTATGCGGAGTTCAAGAGGATAATCTCTCAGTGATCCTCGTCGACGAACACCGCCAGGGAGTGGGCGAAGCCCGCGATCCTGGCGGGGTCGTCGTATTTGAACGCGAACGTAAGGACATCCCTGAGATACTCCTCGTAGGGCTTGGGCGAGTTCACCATCCCGTAGGTCATCCTCAGGTCGTTGAGTATCGAGGGTATGGGGACCTCCCTGAACACGTACCAGAAGCAGGCCTGCGCCGATACGCACAGCCTCACCATGCACGAGGACACCACATGTTTCTCCATGACGATCTGGGTTATCCCGTCCATCACCTTCTCGTAGTTCCTGTTCTGGAAATCCTCGATCAGATTGCGGAACATCCCCTAATCGTTGGTGGCGGGACAGAACAGTCCCAGCGGCTTGAAAAGAACCTCTCCCGTATTGGGCAGCCTGGTGAGGTACTTGTGCGACAGCATCGCATACCAGCCGTTCTCGTCGATCCCCGAATAATCGTCGGAGACGATGACCGGACTGTCCTCGCCTGTGTAGATCTTCACCTTCTCGGCGAGCTCGTCGTCGCTCAGTTCCCCGTCGATCTCCTTCACAACTTCGGCAGCGAAGCTGAAATACGATTCCACCACGGTGTTGACCCTCGCGGTGCACAGGAACGCTTCCTTCATCCTCTGCTGGTCGCCCACGGAGGGGACCCTGTTCTCCTCCAGCCACCAGCGGATGTGCGCAGCTATCGACAATTTCACAAGACCCAGACTTGCGACGCGGTTCTGTCTGATGTACTTCCTAATCTCAAGGAACGTCTCCTCGAAATCCCCGCGTTCGTATCCTTCGATCATGGATACGAGCTTCGCTCCGCAGACCCCTCCGGGGCTCCTGATGCCCAGCGGGGGGTACAGGACGGTCTCCGTGTTGGGGAGCAGTTTCACTCCCCTGCTGAGCACCAGACGGAACTCCATGTCCTTGGTATCGTCCCTCTGCGGCCCTTCGGCCCTGTCCTTCTTCCCGAGGATTCCCATATCCATGCACCTGTCGAGGTTCCGGCGGAGCCGGAACGCTGTTGGATACAGGACAATGCCTGATTATAAATAGGAAACGCAGAAAAAAAGTCGACAGTCAGGCGTTTCCATTGTTTACGGATGGTAACGGCCGTACTTGTCAGGGATTTATCACGATAGGTTCCTGACGAACGCCATGCCCCTGGCGTACTTGGAGATCCTCTCCTCGTGGAAGAGATATGTGTCCTCCAGCACCGAGACCAGCCTGGTCATCTGGGGATCATCCGCTATCGCTTTGTCGATGAGCTCGAACTCCAGTTCGTAGCAGGGAAGGCTATGCCTTCCCGTCTTGGGATCGGTGTACACCATCCTGTCGAAGCTGAAGTCGTACGCGTGCACCCTGGATTTGATCAGACATTTCCCCCTCACGACCTCCACCTTGAGACGCGGTATCTTATCAATATCAACCGGGCCGTATACCTCGTTGGCATAACCCTGCACGGACTTCCAACGGTCGAACCTGGAATCGTTGAGAATCTCTCCCTCGATCTCCCTCCTGGAAAGACCCAGACCGTTCCTTATGGTAGGCAGTTTCACCGTGAGGAATGCTTTGCACCCGCAGTCGCGGTACCTTAGCAATATATTATCCTTATCGAAGTTCCCTGCCGAATCGGAATAATAGAAATCCGTATGTTTCCGGCCGACGGGATCGGGATGGGTGAAACCCTCCGCTTCGCAGATGCGGAGTAGCATGTTCATGCTCGGTACGGGGTCATCGCTGTCATAAGAGAAGACCCCGCCCGGGCTGTACATCTTGATCTCGTTCTCTATCCTCACTTCGGGCATATCGGTTACCCATCGCGAAGTAACGATATAAAAGAATCATCCCGTCTTGCTGATCTCGTAGTTGCGGATGATCTTCCTCTCGGCGTTCCTCAGGGATACGTTCAGGGTGGACTTGGAACAGCCGATCCTCTCGCATAGTGTATCGAGATCGGTCCTCCTGGGTACGTCGTAGTATCCCTGGTCGAAAGCGATCCTGAGGTACTTCTCCTCCTTGGACGTGAGGGTCATGTCCTCGTTGTATTTTCCTCCGGCGAGGAGGTTCACGGTGTAACCCTTGTTCCTGAGTTCGCTGACCAGTTCCCTGACGCAGCTGCTGTCCTGTCCGAGTACGGTCCATTCGACCTTGTCGCCCTTGTTGATGGCGGACATCAGGAAGCACTTGCACCTGCTAACCAGGCCGCAGAGCCTGCAGGAGTGGTTGGTGATGGTCGCCAGATAGTTGTTGGAAGACACCTTGTCGATCTGGCATTCCCCGCCGTTCATGCTGACGGTGGCTTCGGGGATGTCTATGTCGCTGTCCGTTATCACGCGCATGATGGAGATGCCGCACCCGTCACCCATGGAAGAACATTTGATGACATCGGTGGATACCACGTGGGCCGTGTCCACGGGGAGGAAACTCTTGCAGTTGTGCTGGTCCTTCATTTCCGAACGGTCGAGTTCGAGTTTGTAGTAGTGCGTTCTGCATGCCTCCGAATGGGTATACATCCAATTGGCCGTATTAATGTTTTATTTGGTGGAGGTTTCATCCATCCATAGTATATAAACGGTATATATAGGGATGATAAACCGTTAAATATGGCACAATTAACGGCGATAAGTGTGAAGTTTCGGACAGGAAATACAGAAGTGTGCGGATGAGAAGAAGGGGGACACCCCCCGGAACGCCCGGGAGGTGTAATATTTCTAAATTATTTCACTGGGAGGCTTTCGCCTTGGCCTTGTCGATGAAGCCCTGCCATACGGTCTCGAGGTCGGGCCTCTGCATGGTGTCCATGATGTACTGCGCGAACTCGTCGCCGGTGGCACCGGTGTCCCTGCCGGTCATGACGAGCTTCTTCTCGAACTGAACGCAGACATCCAGGGCCATGTTGAGCTTCTTCGCTTTCTCGGTCTCGCCGATGTGTTCCATCATCATGGCGACAGCCTTGATCATGGAGCAGGGGTCGGCGTACTGTGCCCTTCCCTCGGTGACCATCCTGGGAGCGGATCCGTGGATGGCCTCGAACATCGCATACTTCTTTCCGATGTTGGCGGAACCGGCGGTTCCGACACCGCCCTGGATCTGTGCCGCTTCATCAGTGATGATGTCGCCGTACAGGTTGGGGAGCACGAACACCTTGAAGTTGGAACGCCTGGCGGGGTCGATGAGCTTGGCGGTGGTGATGTCGATGAACCAAACATCGTGCTTGACCTCGGGGTACTCCTCCCCGATCTTGTCCGCCAGGTCCACGAAGAGACCGTCGGTGGTCTTGATGATGTTCGCTTTGACGATGATGGAGACGTAGTTCTTGCCGGTCTTCCTGGCATGCTCGAATCCGGCCCTGATGATCCTCTCGGTACCCTGCCTGGTGGCGACGCAGTAATCCATCGCCAAATCATCAGTGACGAAGAATCCGTCGGATCCCAGAGCGTAGGAACCCTCGGTGTTCTCCCTGTAGAAGACCCAGTCGATGCCCAGTTCGGGCACGGAGACGGGTCTGACGTTGGCGAAGAGGTCGAGTTCCTTCCTCATGGCGACGTTGGCGCTCTCGATGTTGGGCCAGGGGTCGCCCTTGGCGGGGGTGGTGGTCGGTCCCTTCAGGATCACGTGGCACTGCTTGAGCTCCTCGAGGGTGTCGTCGGGGATGGCTTTGAGGACTTCGGCACGCCTCTCGATGGTCAGACCATCAATGGTCCTGATCTCCACCTTCCCTGCCTTGATCTTATCGGCCAGGAGGTACTCCATGACCTTCTGGGCGGATGCGCAGATGTAGGGGCCGATTCCGTCCCCTCCGCAGACGCCGATGATGAGCTTGTCCAGTTTGGAGTAGTCGGTCCAGTCGGGTTCGTTCTTGAGCCTCTCGACCCTTTCCAGTTGTTTCCTCAGGAGCACTCCGTATTTCTCCTGGGCTGCCTTGATTGCTGCTTCGTCAACCATAGTATCTGCACGTGTATGTGCGTCCACATAAAAAAGTGGAGGGGGTCAGCCCTTAATCTTCCAATATCCTGTCTTGTTGCTCCCTACACGTTCGATGCGCCCTGCCAGCTTGAGTGCGGTCATCGCGTTGGCCACCGTAGCTACCGAGAGTCCCAGTTCCCCGGCGATATTCTGCCGCGTCGCTGAAGGGTTCATTCTCAGAATGTCCAGGATCCTTTCGGTGTTGACCGTTGCCGCGGTTCTTCCGGGAGATATGCCCAATACCAATTCGACTGCCGTGGGGTCAGTATGTTCGATGATCTCGAGATATGATAGGTCGCCCTGTTTCCTGGCCTTCTCCATCATGTATATGCCGGAACCGACGCGTTCGCTCCAGCCGATAGCCATTGCCAATGCCATCAGGACAGGATTGCGGGGATCGCTGTAACCACCTTTCCTTGCCCGTTCGGTACTGATCCTCATCGTTCCCGGATTGCGGACGGTAATCCTGTCGCGGAGGTACAGTACCTGTACCCCGCCCTTCACGCGATAGTCGGCATGGACGATTCCGTTGATCACTGCCTCCCTGACGGAAACGTATGTATCCGATCCGCCGGTATTCATATACCCGTTCAGTTCGAATCTAGAGCCGATGATCGCGGATATGCGCACCATGACCTTCGATACGAAATCATACAGATTGCCGCTCCAATCGCCGGAATTCGAATGCAGTCTGTAATCCCACCTGTTGTCGGTGATACATTCGCGGTAATCCAGGAAGTATCCGGGGAAGGTACCGAGGATGCAATTGGACTTTCCGAACATCAGAAGTCCCGCAGCGGTCGGATGCATGACTCCGTCGATAACGGCAGCGGCGCGGGAATTCACCAGGAATTCCTCCCTGGACATACGGGTCCAGGGGTGATTAGGGCGGTGGGCATTGAGTTCCTTCAGGTAGCTGTCGACGGTCTCGCTGTCGAAACAATCCGCCGTCATCTTCATCAGGGGTTCCGAATCCGTATCCGAATCCTTCGAGTCCCTGATCATCTCCCTGATCTCGTCCATTGTGCAGTGGTAGTCCCCTTCGTTGTTGCGTTTGAAGGTCCCGGAATTGACGTTGTTGCGAATATATACGGGACGTTTGCTGCGTTCGGCGGGAGGCACCGAGATGATGATGACCGGTTTTCCGCAGAGTTCATCCACCACCACATCCTTGTCCATGAGTAGATTGCAATTGGTGAAACGGGGATTGTTAAGATTGGAGAACAGTGTCTTTACCGTTTTATCCGGATCCTCCACACCAGTGGCGTACAGGCTGTGATCATCCTTTTCGGATATGCCGAGTACCACTGTCCCGCCGAATGTATTGGCGAAAGCGGAATAGGTCTCCCAAAAATCCGGAGGTATTCCGTTTTTTGCTGATTTGGCCTCGAAATACAGGCCTTCTTTGCTATATTTCTTCGGCAATCCCTCGTTTTCTGACATAATTATGTATATTATTCCGAATATATAATATATTTTATAATATAAATAATAAGATTTATTGTATAATTTATTGTATTTATAGTATAAATATCGTATAATCTATAGAAATTTCGATTCAGGATCTGAAGCACGGTCAGAATTCGGGCCCGTCGTATTCTCTCTTCAGCAGACCGATGAAGGCGGCTGCGAACAGGGGGTAATGCTCTATCCCGTCCTCGTCTCTGCGGATATTCTCGTCTTCGAACATCATCCTGCGGTCCACGCTGAACACATCGTTCTCAGTTAGCGATCTGACATATCCAGACCATCAAAATCCTCCTCCATTCAAGGGCGGAATCGGCTGTTTTTGGATCTATTCGGTAAACATCCGTTCCCACTTATCGAATTTCTACTATGAGCACTCGTTTTTTCGATATGTCTTTTCGGGGAGATCAGCTAACTGGGAACAAGATTAGCCCTGTACAAAACCTGTTTTCCGATCAGATTTATTCGATAGAAATCTGCTAATTGCCAAACTTCAGCTAGATATTAAAATCTGTAGAAGTACGATAAATCGTACTTTTACGGCCGTAGAAGTACGACCAATCGTACTTTTACGGAATTGATACATCTTCAGAACAGGTTCGACCTGTACTTCTGGTCGTGGGCATGCGGATGTTCTGGGTCCGACATCTCCACGAACCCGCACGCTATCGCCGGGCGGAGGTAGTTCTTCAGGAAGTTGCTGCGGTTGCTGAGCCTCAGCTTCTTCATGAGATCGGACGCGCTGACGAATTCCCCATCCATCTTCGACAGGACTTCTGCCACTCTATCGTTGGACAGTTCCGAGATCTGTGCCAGACGTGCGATCAGGAGGTCGAGGCAGAATTCCACGAACGGGGTGCAGTCCATGTCCTGCTGACACGCTTTCAGCACATCGTAGTACGTCTGCTGGTTCTCGCGTATCAGATCCTCGATGGATATCAGTGAGAATACCTTCTCTGAACGTTTCAGTATCTCGTTATGCCAAATCCTGCCCATACGGCCGTTGCCGTCGCGGAACGGGTGGATAAATTCGATGTAGGCATGGATTATCGCTCCGGTGATGAAAGGAGGATAACCTGTCCCCTTGAACCATCCGAACAGTCTATCGATCATCTCCGGAACCATTTCGGCGGGAGGTGCGATGTATTCCCATTCGGAACCGTTGTACACGCCCACCATACCGTCCCTGTATCCGTTGGCGGGGACCAGGGCCCACATCATCACTGATTCGACCTTCAGGAAGTCCTCTTCCGAGGATAGATCAACCTTATCCATCAGATCGTAGGCGGCTATGGCGTTCTTAGCCTCTACGATCTCATCGAACGGCCCCTCCACCGTTTTCCCGTTGATCAGATTCCTCATTGTGTCGAGGGTCAGACCGTTGGACTCTATGAGCAGGGTGGAGTGGATGGACTTCAGACGGGAGATTTTGTGCAGTCTGATCTTCACGCTTCTGTTGGAGATGTTGCGGCAGTCCCGCAGGTAAGCGGACAGCGTTTTGCATTGAGCATCTATTTTCGTCGAATACTCGAATGTTGGAATACGGTCGACCTGTAATTCCATAAGTCGATATCTATCAATATGTATTTAGACTTAGCCAGATAACGATTTCACTTTGTCATTCACTTTGTCATTCACTTTGCCACTCACTTTGCCACTGAGCAATAATCCGCAGTGATGAATGCAATTGAAAAAAACGATGCAAAAATCAGAATGACAGATCGGCTAGGACGCTCTTCCTGGTCCTTGCCATCTCCGCCACGGCGGAGACATCCGTGTCGATGTTCTCCTTCGGGAGGTTCAGCATGGAGCACACGTACTCGGCGATGAGCCTGAGATTGGTCTCCAGCGGCACCTTTTTGCCTTCGAGATATTCCTCGTCGGCGAAGATGCTGACCATCCCGCTCAGTGCGAGGCAGAACCTGTGCAGACAGCTCTCGTCCTGGACGAAATCCTTACCCGTGCAGTACTCCCTGATGTACGCTTCGTAGCGTGCGATCATGTTGGATGTGATCTGCCACGAGCGGTGGGCATGGAAGAGCATCTCCGCGAGCATGCTGTTGGTGGATATCGCATGCAGTTTGATCGCGGAGGGATAGAGCAGGAGGGTGAGGGCATTCATGTCCTTCGTCTCGATGCTCCCGTACACGCGGTCGAGGATGAGATCGAAGATGTACTCGTAGATCCCGTCCTTGTTCTTGAACGCGTAGTAGACGCTGCCGTTGAGGACCCCCGACTTAGCGATAATCTGTCTCATCGTGGTCTTCTCGTAGCCCTGTTCCGAGAATAGTGCCAGAGCTGCATCGAGGACTCTTCTCTTGGACTCTTCGCCCTTGCTGAAAGTCACGCGGGGATTCTTCATTTCCGGGTCTTGAACATGCTCAATTTAATTGCTTTATTTAAGGGTATGCCCATCCGTCTTTTGAACGCGTTCAACAACATTTTATAAGATTAAACAATGGCTGTTTCGTTCACGGCGGAGCCTAGGCTACAGCCGTATTTCCTGCGGGACGGAACACCGCAGGAGGGGAACTGATGATATTCGAGAAACTAGCAAACGGAATAACCAAGCACGCGAAGATCGTGCTGATCCTGTGGGTTGTTCTGCTCTGTGCCTCCATCTATCCGATGATGCATGCGTCGGACAGTCTGAGCTACGACATGGAGAGCATGGGCGGCAAGACCACCGAATCCGTCGACGGTGCCATTATCGCGGGTCAGAGCTTTGAGACCGCAGCGGATCAAAGCAGTGCCCCCATGCTGTTGATCACCTTCGACAAAGAAGACGCGTCAAAGGCCGCGATTGCAGCCGAAGCAGCCACATATGTCTCTGATGCTTTGGAAGCACAGGAAAAGATCAAAGGCACGATGGTGGCCCCGATGCCAAGCGACGGGCTGATACTCATCCTGGCATTCTACAATAGCCTGGATGCGGAATTTATCAGCGATGATACCGGTAATCTTAGGACCTTTTTCAAACAGCAGATGTCAGCATATGCCGAGAGTTCAGGCAATGATCTCTCCGGATTCAAAACCTATGTGACCGGTTCCCCTGCCGTATCCTACGATGCCGGCGAGGGTATGTCCCATGACCTCTCCCTTGTCGAGCCCATCTCCATCTTCCTGATCCTGTTCCTCGTGGGACTGTTCTTCAGGTCTCCTGTCTCCGCCGGTGCTCCCCCCATCACCATCGGAGTCGCATACGCACTCGTCATGTGTGCACTGTTCTTCCTCGGACAGGTCATAGACATCTTCTACATCGTCCAGATGCTCCTGCTCACCTCCATGCTTGGAGCTGGATGTGACTACTGTATCTTCATCCTCTCCAGGTACAGGGAGGAAAGACGCCGCGGTCTGGAGCACATCGCTGCCTCCAAAGAGGCCATCATGTGGGCCGGAGAATCCGTATTCACCTCCGGAATGGCAGTCATGATCGGATTCGGTGCCATGATGGTCTGCGACTTTCAGGTAGTCAGCGTCATGGGTCTCGGCCTCGCCATAGGAATCGTGTTCGCACTCCTTGCAGCACTTACCCTGATGTCTTCTCTCGTGGTTCTCCTCGGAGATAAACTGTTCTGGCCCTCCGGTGCCAGCGGACCCAAGCACGAGAGGGGTTACCTCAAGACCATGGGCAAGGTCGCACACAAGTACTTCGACATTTCCACCCACTTCTCCATCAAGCACGCAAAAGCCGTGATCATAGCCACCATCCTCTTCTCCGTACCGATGGTATACGTGTATGCCAACTCCGAGACATCCTACGATATGGTAGGATCCATCATGAGCGGGGAATCACAGGAAGGAATGAACGTACTCGCGGACAGCGGCATCGCCGGCTCGTCCATGCCCAACTTCGCAATCATCGAGACCGACGAGTTGGGAACCCTTTCGGCAACGACCATCCTATCAATGCCGATGTTTGCTCTAGAATGGAGTCCGACAAAAGACGAAACGATAGCGTCTTTGAACGCCGTTTCCGACGCAGTCATGGCTTCGGGCGATCCGAATATCAATTCGGTTGATTACGTCGTCACCTGGGAGGATCTCGGGCTCTCAGATTCCGATACCATGTCCAGTGCTGTTGCCGCGGCGATGGCCAACCCCAACCTTGGAACCCTTGATGTTGCTCTTGGAGGAAAACTCGCCAATGTCATGAACTACGTCATCCTCGTGAAAACCGGACACTTCGGAACCACCGAGGCTGTCGTGGACGTTCCCGAGGATCAGGGCGGGGGAACCGTTGTCGTCGACGGATCCCACATCACCTATGCCAAGATCTCCATGACCACCAAAGCCTCCGTCATGGACAACGTATCCATCGATACCGTCAACAGCTTCAGTAATCTGGTTCACAGTCAGGTCTCATCCCTGCCCCACCTCAACAAGGTGATGATATCCGGAACCGCAGCCGTCATGGTGGAGATCTCCAACGAGATGAGCACGCAGTTCCTCAAGATCGAGCTCACCGCTCTCATCCTAATCATCATCCTGCTGTTCTTCGTCATGAAGTCCTATCTGACCCCCATCAGGTCGGTGGTCACCATCTTCATGTCGGTCATCTGGACCGTAGCCATCACCCAGCTGCTCTACACCGATCTGCTCAACGAGGGAGTCCTTTGGTTGCTGCCGATCATCTTGTTGGTCATCTGTCTGGGTCTCGGAATGGACTACGATATCCTCCTGACCACCAGGATCAGGGAGTACAGGTTCGACAAGGGTATGGACAATGATGAAGCGATCCACCAGGCCGTCCTCCACTCGGGATCGGTCATCACCATCTGCGGTGTCATCATGGCCTTCACCTTCGGAACCCTCATGCTCTCCAGCACCCTCATGCTGCAGCAGATGGGATTCGCCCTGTGCTTCGCGATCCTCGTCGATGCACTCGTGGTGAGGACCTACATCGTCCCCGCCGCCATGCACCTGATGGGCGAGTGGAACTGGAAGGGACCTTCCTTCCTGCACCCCAAGAGGCTTCCCGCCACCCACGAGGCTGCTACTGCCGCGGAGAACATGGAGATCCACGAGTACGACGCCGAAGGACATCTGAAAGAGTGAAACTTTTCAGGAGGGGGCAACCCCTCCCTTACTTTTTATTATGAGTCGGACTATGGGTAACCATGCTGTTCAGAGCCGAATCGGTGACCAAGGCGTACGGGCCCAACAAGGTCCTGCTCGATGCCAACATCCAGATCAATGAGCACGATGCCATCGGTCTGATCGGTCTGAACGGAGCGGGTAAGTCCACCTTCATCAAGATCCTCCTGGGCATCGAACCTTATGATACGGGAGAGATCAAGAGGCAGACCCACAACATCGGCTATCTGGAACAGTTCTCTGAAGGCGGCCATGTCACGGTCAGGGAGGTCCTCGGAAGGCCGTACGGCCATGTGGAGAACATCCGCCGCAGGATGAACGAGATCGACGAGCTGATGGCTTCCGGCAAGGACATCGACTGGAATGCTGTAGCCACCGAATACGCGGAACTGGAGCAGAAGCTCGCCAGCTGCGACGTGGCCGACGAGAAGACATTGATCTCAGCACTGACCCAGGTCGGTCTCAACAAGGATTTCATGGAGAGATACATGGACACCCTCTCCGGCGGAGAGCGTGCAAAGGTCATGCTGGCACGTATCGTCGTCCAGGCGGAGGAGTGCGACATCCTCATCATGGACGAGCCCACCTCCCACCTAGACATCTACACCATCGAATGGCTGGAGGACTACATCCTCAAGACCAACTGTGCCTTCCTCGTGGTTTCCCACGACAGGTACTTCCTGGACAAGATGGCCACCAAGATGGTGGAGATCGCCAACGGGAAGACCCGCGAGTACCGTGGCAACTATTCCGATTTCGTCATGAAGAAGATGCTGGACATCCAGCGTATGGAGCAGGAATACCTCCGCTACAGCCAGAACAAGAGGGAACAGCAGAGGATCGCCGACCAGATGCGTCACGACCAGTGGTACATGGGTACCCACAAGACCAGGGAACGCATGATCGCCAAGATGGAGGTCAAGGAGAAGCCGGAGGAATCCCGCGAGATCACCGTAAGGATACAAGCGGCCCACAAGTCCGGGAAGAACGTCTTCACCATGAAGGACTGTGCCATAAAGTACGGCGACAGTTACGTGCTGGAACATATAAATCTAGACATCCACAAGGGCGACAAGATCGGTATCTTCGGTTCCAACGGCCAGGGCAAATCCACTCTTGTAAAAGCATTACTCGAGGAGATCCCCTGCGAGGGGGAACTGTGGGTGGCACCCGGTGCGAAGATCGGTTATTACTCACAATTGCACGAGAACCTCGACCTCAGGCTCACCGCGGAGGAACAGGTCCTGCAGATCATCGGGAAGGACAGGAGGGGCGACGCAAGGAAGCTCCTCGCGAGGTTCCTTCTCACCAGTGATGAGGTCGACCGCCCCATGTCCACCCTCTCGGGAGGACAGAGGTGCAGGGTCGCACTCACTATTCTTTTGCTTACAGAATCCAACGTCCTCATCCTCGACGAGCCCACCAACTACCTGGATATCCCGGCCAGGCACGCCATAGAGGAGGCATTGGTGGAATACGACGGCACCATCCTCACCGTCACCCACGACAGGTACTTCCTGGATTCCGTCTGCACCAGCGTCATCGAGGTCAAGGACGGAAAAGTGATACCGTTCGCCGGTACCTATTCCGCCATGAAGGGCCGTCCGAACATCAGGGAGATCGTCATGGACGCGGATGAATACAGGGTGCTGGCACCTTTCACCAACTGGGCCACCGGCAGGAAGTTCAAGAAGGGCGACCTGGTCCTCGTGGCCCCGCAGGAATTGGAGAATTATCAGTGGGCCATCGACCAGGACAAGATCCGCAAGACCGGCGGCAGACAGAGGAAGAAGGTCGCTCTCAAGGAAGAGAAGAAGACCGAGAAGATATGATCAGCTGAACCTGAACTCGGTGAAGCTGGAGAACTCCTCCCCGCTGTGCAGGAAGCACTGCGGGAACTCCGGATGGTTCGGCGTATCCGGGCAGAACTGCGTCTCCAGGCAAAGTCCGCTGCGTTTATTGTATACCGTACCGTTCTTGCCGGGCGTCTCCTTCAGACCCTCGGCGGTGTAGAACTGCATCGCGGGCATGTCGGTGTACACGGCCATGGTGAGTCCGGTGGTCTCCGACCTGACCTGTGCTGCTATCGACCTGTCCTTGAGGAGATAGTTGCAGTCGAACCCGGTGAATGCGAACATGTCCGCCAACAACCTGGGGCGGGAGAGATTGATCTTGGTGCCTTCCACACCGGCGATCTCCCCGGTGGGGATCCCGTCGGCATCCAGGGGAGTGTATTCGTCCGCGTTGATGGTAACGGTGTGATCATTCACCGTACCCTTCCCGCTGAGGTTGAAATACGAGTGGTTGGTGGGGTTGAAAATAGTTGTTTTATCTGTGCTGGCACTGTAGTCGATACGGAGTCCGTTCTCGATGATGGAATACTTCACTTTGACCGACAGGTTGCCGGGATAGCCCTCCTCCCCGTCGGGGGATTCCAGGGAAAGGGTGACGGAATCATCGTTCAGTTCGGCGATCTCCCATACCCTCTTGTCGAACCCCCTGTTCCCGCCGTGGATGTGGTGTTCCCCGCGGTTGAGGGTGAGCTGATAGACTTTCCCGTCGATCTCCAGTCTTCCGTGGGAGATTCTGTTGGCGGACCTGCCCATGACCGCACCCAGTCTCCCAGAGCGGGTCATGTACTCCTCCAGGGAATCGTAGCCCAGCACGACGTCGATGGTCCTGCCGTCGAAAGGAACGTTCAGGGATTGTAATGTAGCACCGTAGGTGAGTATGTTAGCGGAATATCCGCGGGCGGATATGGTGATCTTGAAGACTTCCTTACCGTCGATGTGTCCGAATCCCTCTTTTACCGCCATGGTACACCAGAAAACGATCGGATTGGAATCCTGCTGATGATATTTGAACCGTGGTCTGTTATATTTGTCATGGGCCTTACCCTGCCATATGTTCGTCAGTATCCTCTTCGTATGTCACGGCAACATCTGCCGCTCACCCATGGCGGAGTTCATCATGAAGAAGCTGGTGGCCGACAGGGGACTGTCCGAAGATTTTTACATTGAGTCGTGCGCGACCTCCAACGAGGAGATCGGGAACGACGTCTATCCTCCCGCCAAGGACGAGCTCAGGAGGCAGGGGATACCCTTCACCAAGAGATGTGCCAGACGTATGACATCTGCCGATTACGGCCGCTTCGATCACATCGTCGCCATGGACTATCAGAACCTCCGCAACATGGAGAGGTTCGTGAACGGCGACCCCGAGAAGAAGGTCTCGCTGATGATGTCGCATGCCGGCGAGGACAGGGCGGTGGCCGACCCCTGGTACACCGATAATTTCTCAGTAACTTACGACGACCTGCGCCGTGCCTGCGAAGGTCTTCTCGACGAGATCACTCGGTCTCATGAAGATCTTCGAAGAACTCGACGGTCCCTTCCCTGATGTCGTAGATGCCGCCGACGTAACGCACGTCGTGTCTCTCGGGCAGGTCGTCCTCCACGATCCTCAGGGTGTTCAGGATGTTCTTCCTGCACGCGCAGCCGATGTCCTTCTCGCCGCACAGACATGATTGTATCCGGTCGGTGATGTTGGAGACGTGTCTCTCCCTGATGCCCTGCACGGCGGCGGTGACCGCACCGCATGATGTATGGCCGAGAACGACCACCAGCTTGCATCCGAGGTGTGCGATCGCATACTCGATGCTCCCCAGGGTGCAGTCGTCGATGGTGTTGCCGGCTCCGCGGATGACAAACAGGTCCCCAATCCCCGCCGAGAAGATGAACTCCGGCACCACGCGGGAATCCGAACACGTGACGATCACTGCATAAGGATGCTGTCCGTGATCCGCGGTATTCTCCATCCTGGATCTGGATACCATCGGTCCCTCGCCGGAGAGGAATCTCCTGTTGCCCTCGGTGAGGCAGGCGAATGCCTATGATGCGCTGCAGGTGGGTCCTTCCATACGGTACCGAAAGGATTGCGGTTATTTGCTTATGGCGGACAATCCCCTAAATATTACAAAGCAATCGCGCACGCAATTAGGCGATAACCATGACCGGTATCGGAGACTGCACAAAGATCATCAATACTCCTGAGGGCGACCTGACCGTCTTCAGCCTCAGGGAACTCGAGAAGAAAGGCGTCATCAAGGACCTCAAGAAAGTGCCCTACTCCATCAGGATCCTCATCGAAGGTGTCCTTAGGCAGAGAGGGGAGACCATCAGTGACGACGATGTCAGGAACGTGGCATCCTGGTCCCCCAAGGGCAACGACGCGGACATCCCCTGGATCCCCGCCAGGATCCTGCTCCAGGACCTGACCGGAGGAGCCGCCGTCACCGACCTCGCCTCCATGAGGGAGGCCGTGGCACGCGTCGGCAAGGATCCCCAGGCCATCAACCCCATCATCCCCGTCAACCTGGTCATCGATCACTCCATACAGACCGACTTCTCCGGCACTGACGATGCCATGGACAGGAACGAGGAGATCGACTTCTCCAGGAACAAGGAGAGGTACGCACTGTTCAAGTGGGCACAGAAGTCCTTCAGGAACTTCTCCGCAGTCCCTCCGTGGAACGGAATCTGCCACCAGGTCAACATCGAGTTCCTCTCCCCCCTCGTGCACGTGAGGGATGTTGACGGTAGGAAGATCGCATACCCCGATTCCTGCTTCGGAACCGACTCCCACACCACCCAGATCGACGGTCTCGGAGTGGCCGGATGGGGTGTCGGAGGAATCGAGGCGGAAGCCGTCATGGTGGGACAGCCCTCCTACATGGCCCTCCCCGACGTCGTCGGATTCAAGCTCACCGGCAAACTGAAGCCCGGAGTGACCGCCACCGACCTCGTCCTCACCGTGGTCCAGATGCTCAGGCAGAAGGGCGTCGTGGGCAAGTTCGTGGAGTTCTACGGTGACGGATACCAGTCCCTGGATGTCAGCGACAGGAGCACCATCGCCAACATGGCCCCCGAGTACGGTGCCACCATGGGATTCATGCCCGTGGATGAGAAGACCCTCGAGTACCTCAGGCTCACCAACAGGGACGAGAAGCACATCCAGGCCATCGAGATCTACGAGAAGGAGCAGACCCTCTGGTACGACCCCGAGAACATCCCCGAGTACACCGACACCCTGGAGCTGGACCTCGCCGATGTCGAGCCCTGCACCGCGGGACACAAGCGTCCCCAGGACAGGATCCTCCTGAAGAACATGAAATCCGAGTTCGCCAATACACTGAAAGCACTCGGATACGAGAAGCAGAGGACTCCCACTAGGGAGAAGATGGGAGACGGTTCCGTCGCCATCGCTTCGATCACCTCCTGCACTAACACCGCCAACCCCAGCGTCATGATCGCGGCGGGACTCGTAGCGAAGAAGGCATACGAGCTGGGCATCAAACCCCCCGCATTCGTGAAGACATCCCTCGCACCCGGATCCAAGGCGGTCACCGACTACCTCACCAAATCCGGACTCCAGAAGTACCTCGACGCCGAGGGATTCCAGAACTGCGGTTACGGATGCATGACCTGCATCGGCAACTCCGGTCCCCTCTCCGAATCCGTTTCCAAGGAGATCTCCTCCAATGATCTCGCGGTAGCCTCCGCGGTTTCCTCCAACAGGAACTTCGAGGGCCGCGTCCACCCCCTGGTCAAGGCCAATTACCTCATGTCCCCTCCCCTCGTCGTGTGCTTCGCACTCGCCGGAAGGATCGACATCGACATGACCACCGAGCCCATCGCCGAGAAGGATGGTAAGAAGATCTTCCTCGCCGACGTCTGGCCTACCGATCAGGAGATCAAGGACGTCATGAACAAATACGTGACCCGCGAGGCATTCGCCGCCGGTTACGACAACATCTTCAAGGGATCCGACAGGTGGAACTCCATAGAGTGTTCCGACACCGCCCTGTTCGGCTGGGACCAGAAGTCCACCTACATCAGGAACCCGCCCTACTTCGACCATCTGGAGGATGCTCCCTCGATCGATAACATCAACAGTGCCAGATGCCTTGCAAAGCTCGGCGACTCCATCACCACCGACCACATCTCCCCCGCCGGTGCGTTCGGGGAGAACTCCTCCGCCGGTAAGTACCTCATTTCACTCGGGGTGCAGAAGAAGGACTTCAACTCCTACGGAAGCAGGAGGGCCAACCACGAGATCATGGCCAGGGGAACCTTCGCCAACGTCAGGCTGAGGAACCAGATCGCACCCGGCACCGAGGGCGGATACTCCAAGTACATGCCCGACGGGAAGGTCGACTTCATGTTCGAGACCTCCCAGAGGTATGGTGCCGACGGCACCCCGCTGATCGTCCTCGCCGGAAAGGATTACGGAATGGGTTCCTCCAGGGACTGGGCCGCCAAGGGTCCCCTCCTCCTGGGTGTGAAAGCAGTGATCGCGGAATCCTTCGAGAGGATCCACAGGTCCAACCTGGTCGGAATGGGTATCGTGCCCCTCCAGTTCGAGGCCGGACAGAACGCGGAGTCCCTGGGACTCGACGGTTCCGAGACCTTCGACATCGACCTCTCCGGTCTGACCCCCAAGAAGACCGTCAAAGTAGTGGCGACCAAGGCCGACGGCAGGAAGGTCGAGTTCAGCACCGTGTGCAGGGCCGACGTCCCCATCGAGATCCAGTACATCGCCAACGGCGGTGTCCTGCCCTTCGTCCTCCGCAGGATGATCGCATAAACATCAACGGCCCCGCAAGGGGCCTTTCTTCTATCAGGTGGTCGAATGGAATCGGTGCCAGGTACAGGTATTTCATGGGAGATCCGCGGCGATACCCTCTATCTTACCGGCTCCGGCGATATGGAATTCCGGACCAGACCAGACGGTATCCTCGACATCCCCTGGTATTATCTCGATTTCATCCACGTTGACATACAGGACGGGATAACCTCCATCGGTGCCGAGGCGTTCCACACCTCGGACCTCGTAGATATAACGATCCCGGACTCCGTGAGGGGCATCGGACCCCTCGCATTATGCAAGTGCCAGGATCTGAAAACAGTACGCCTTGGCAAAGGGATAGTCTCGATTCCCGAGTACGTTTTCGCGGACTGTGTCTCCCTGTCCGAGATCGAGCTATCCGTGGAATCGGTCGGCTACCGTGCGTTCGAGAACTGTTCCTCGCTGTCCTCGGTCAGGCTCGGAGAAGGACTGAAGCATATCGGCGACATGGCTTTCGCGGGATGCACCTCTCTGAGATCGATCGCGATTCCGGCCACTGTTGAATCGATCGAAGGCAATCCGTTCAAATGCTGTTCCTCGATGGAAAGCATCGCGGTGGCGGATGGGAACACCTGTTACCGTTCCTCGGACGGGGCACTCTTCGATTCGGAGATGAAAAGACTGATATCCGCTCCCGGAAAGGTGCGGGTTAGTATACCTTCGAAGACTTTGGGCATCGGCGATTACGCATTCGCTGGTTCCTTCCTGCAGTCTGTATCCCTCCCCGATAACATCGTGACCCTGGGGGTCGGAGCGTTCTCCGACTGTACCGCTCTCGAGACCGTTTCCATCGGGAATCTGAGGTCCGTTCCCGGCGAGGCGTTCAGCGGCTGCACATCATTGCAGAAAGTGGATCTGGGTATGTGCAGGGATATCGGTCCCGGAGCATTCGCCGGTTGCACCTTCTTGGAAAAGATCGAACTCCCCGATACCATGGAATCAGTCGGTCCTGATGCCTTCAAGGGAACGGGACTCACCGAGGTCGCGATTCCGGATTCCCTGCTGGAGATCGGTCCCGGAGCATTCTACGGATGCGGCAAGCTGAGGAAGGCGACCCTCCCCTTCCCGTTCGGGGACGAGGATGAGTACTTCCCCGCCGAAACGGAAATCGAGTATCTGGAACAGTGATCACAGGGGCTTCGCGGCCTTGGCGTGCTCGGCGAACATCCTCCTGAAGGAGGGAAGGCTGCCGAGTCCCATGACGACGCAGTCTGCCTCGATGCCCCCTGCCTTCAGAACCGATTTCAGGGAATCGTCATCATCGCCGGCCATGTCATTGTTGGCATGGTCCCCGGCGACGATCATGAAGGGCATGAGGGTGACCTTCTTCACACCGTCCTCCTTCAGCATCTCGATGGTGTTATCAAAGTCGGGGAATCCCTCCACGGTGGTGATGTAGACGTTCCTCAGTCCGGCGAACCTCAGTTTGAGCTGCAGTTCGCTGTAGGTGGCGTTGGCGAAGTGGGTGGTGCCGTGGCCCATGAGCACCATGGGGTTCCCTTTGACGAGGGGGAGGATGTCGTTCCTGATGCACTCCACCACCTCGTTATAATCGGCATCACTGGTGAGCAGGGGCTTTCCGATGCTCAGCGATTTGAACTTGGGTTTGTAGGGGGTGACGAAGGACTCGATGAAATCGTATTCCTCCCCGTTCATGACGTGGGTGGACTGTACGATGACGTCGTCGAATCCCTCCTTCACGAGCTTTTCCATCGCCTCGTCGATGTAATCGATGTACTCGTTGTCCCTCTTCTTGAGCTTGGCGATGATCATCTTGCTGGTCCATGCACGTCTGAGTTCGCGGTCGGGGAACGCTTCCGCTATGGCTTTCTCGGTGGGGACGATGGTCTGTTCCCTGTTGTCATTGTAGCTGGTTCCGAAACTGATGACGAGTATGGCCTTCTTGCTCATGACGGATGTATCATCCATTAACGATAAGGATATTTCCGCGGGAACCTCGGGAATTCCGGAGCAGTGTCAATAACTCTTTTTATCTTCTAATCAATCGATTGCTGATGAGCAAGTCCGGAGATGCCTTTAGGAAGCTTGATAAATCCCAATACGAGTGGGAATTCGTCGGGATGTGCGACGGTGTCGTCGTCGCCCATTCAAGATCTTTTGACGAAGTCTATGAAGTGACCAAGAAAGCCTGCGGCCCTGATAAGATTCCTTTCGTATCCCAGGTCCTTCCTGCCGAATGCCTGATCCTCTGATTCAGGAAACGGTTTCTGTCGGAGAAGTCTATTATTTTCGAAGGCGATTCTCCCCCTCATGCGTTCCCTTATCCCCGACGAACTCGACGAACAGCTCAACTCCCTGCAGATAGACATCGCCTCGAAGCAGATCCCGGTGATCATCCTCTTCGAGGGAGGAAGCGGAAGGGTCATCGGGAGGATAATCAGCGAGTTGGACAGGAACCTGGAACCCATGGGCATCAGGTACTTCCACCTGGATTCCGGGAAGAAGAGCAGTGCGGCCCTCGCGGACGTCCTGAGCTCCACCCCCGCCAAAGGGGAGATCGTCCTCTACGACCGTTCGTGGTATTCGCTGGCGGTGGACCACTGCACCGGGGACGATGTGGTGATGAAGGAGCAGATCGAGGGCATAAAGGGATTCGAGAGCTTCCTGATGGACAATGGGATATTCATCATCAAGATCGGGTTCAGGATGTCCAACGAGGACTTCCGCAGGCACATCGACGAGTATCGTACGAGAACTCCTATCAGCAACACCTTCCTCTCTGTGGACCACATCGACCGCGTGAAGTTCAGGGCGGTAATGCCCGACATAGTGAAGGGAACGGACACCAAGCGTGCCCCCTGGGACATCGTTGACGTCACTGATCTCGAGAGTACCTTGTCGGAGACCGTGAAGACCATCGTGAAGAGGATGGGGCAGTGCGTCAAAGGCGGATGGGAGAAACCCGAGCCCAAGACCGTATGCAAAAGATATCCCAACCCCCGCGAGGGGCTCGACCTCGACGGCGATTCGAAGGACTACAGCGACAGGATGGACGCCCTCAGCGAGGAACTGGAGAGGCTGCAGATCCTCCTGGCGGTGAGCGGACGTTCCATGGTCCTCGGTTTCGAGGGATGGGATGCGGCTGGGAAAGGAGGAGCGATTAAGCACCTCTGCCACGCACTGAACCCCCGCGGGTATGCCGTGCAGAGGGTCAAGGCCCCGTCGCAGGAGGACCTCGCCCACAACTATCTGTGGAGGTTCGCACGCGGACTGCCCGAGCCCGGACACATCTCCATCTTCGACCGCACCTGGTACGGGAGGATGATGGTGGAACCCATCGAGGGTTTCTGCACCGAGGAGGAGTACGAACGTTCGGCCGACGAGATCAACGGCTTCGAATCCATCCTCTCCATGCAGGGTACCATCATCATGAAGTTCTGGCTGGATATCGACAAGGAGACGCAGCTGGAGAGGTTCAACGACAGGAAGAACGATCCCCTCAAGCAGTGGAAGCTCACTGACGAGGACTGGAGGAACAGGGAGAAGTGGGATGCCTACGACATGTACGTGAACGACATGATCTCGTCCACGAACACCCCTTATGCGCCGTGGGTCGCGGTACCCGCCAACAGCAAGAAGGCCGCCAGATTATGTGTGATGCAGGCCGTCGTCGACCGTCTGAGGAAAGAGCTGGAACCCCAGTGATCACACTACGCAATCGTCGATTTTAACCATCGGCGATTGCAATATTTCGTCAATCGCCGTAATCCCTGTACGACACCGTTATATAGCCACTATACTTCCCACTTCCCGATGTCTGACGAGTTCAGGGAGAAGATCGCGGGGGAGATCACTCTCGCCGCGGAGCCCGGGAAGACCATCCGCAAGTGGAGGGAGGAGTTCGGACTGTCGCAGTACGAGCTCGCCGACGCCATGGAGGTCTCGCACTCGGTCATCAGCGACTATGAGTCCGGGAGGAGGAAATCCCCCGGTGTCGGAGTCATCCGCAAGATGGTCGATGCTTTTCTGAGATTGGACGAGGAGAAGGGTTCCCCCGTCACGGTGAAGTACATGCCTGAGAGCAAACTCAGCTGCGTCATCGATATGGGCGAGTACCCCCAGGGTGTCGACGAGGTGACCTTCATCAAGGCCATCTCCGGTTCCAACATAAACCCCCAGAAGACCCCCGCCAAGAGGATCTACGGATACACCATCGTGGATTCTTTGAAAGCGATATTGAGTCTCAGCTCCCAGGATTATCTCAAGATATACGGATGGAGCACCGAGCGTGCCCTCATCTTCACGGATGTGCACTACGGGCGTTCCCCGATGGTGGCCATCCGCGCACACCCCCTGACCCCGGCCATGGTGGTGTACCAGAAACCCGATCAGACCGATCAGCTGGCCATCAAGCTGGCGGAACGCGAGGGGATCCCCCTCGTGGTCACCGACCTCTCGGTGGAGAAGCTGATCGACAAACTTTCTGCCCTCAAGGAGGCAAACTGAAAATGACTGGAATAGTGAGTTACGGCGCATATGTGCCCAGATACAGAATCAAACCCGAGGAGATCGGAAGGGTGTGGGGTGCCAACGGCGCCGCCATGGGAAAGGGTCTCATGATCACCCAGAAATCCGTCCCCGCCCCCGACGAGGACACCGTCACCATCGCGACCACCGCCGCCAGGGACATGCTCGACCGTGTCCCCGAGGTGAATCCCGCCGACATCGGAGCCGTCTACATCGGATCCGAGTCCCACCCCTACGCAGTCAAACCCACCTCCTCCATCGTCGCCGAGGCCATCGGGGCCACCCCCAACATGACCGCCGCCGACCTGGAGTTCGCATGCAAGGCCGGTACCGCAGGCATCCAGGCCGGAATGGGTCTCGTAGCCTCAGGTATGGTGAAGTACGCCGTGGCCATCGGAGCCGACACCTCCCAGGGAGCACCCGGGGACGCTCTGGAATACTCCGCATCCGCGGGAGGAGCGGCATACCTCATCGGTAACGAGAACTGCATCGCAACCATCAACAAGACCCTCAGTTTCACCACCGACACCCCCGACTTCTGGAGGAGGGAGGGTATGATGTACCCCGTCCACGGAGGAAGGTTCTCCGGCGAGCCCGCCTACTTCAGGCACGTGACCTCCGCCGCCAAGATGATGATGGAGGCCATGGGCACCACCCCCGCCGACTACAACTACGTGGTTCTCCACCAGCCCAACGGGAAGTTCCCCACCAGGGCCGCCAAGATGCTGGGATTCAGCGACGAGCAGCTCGCACCCGGACTCCTGACCCCCGTCATCGGAAACACCTACTCCGGTGCGGTACCTCTCGGTTTGGCACATGTCCTCGACCAGGCCAAACCCGGAGACAGGATCCTCGTGACCTCCTACGGTTCCGGAGCGGGATCCGACGCATTCGACATCACCGTCACCGACGAGATCGCTAGGTTCAAGAGGGACAACGCACCCATCCTCGACAAGATCCTCGCCGACCCCGTATACATCGACTACGCCATTTACGCGAAGTTCAAAGAGACCATCAAGATGCCTGAGGAGGAGTGAAGATGAGGGAAGTAGCAATCATAGGAGCAGGAAGCACCAAGTTCGGCGAGCTCTGGGGACAGTCCTTCAGGGCACTCGGACTCGAGGCAGGAATGAAGGCCATGGCATCCGCCGACCTCTCCGGAGAGGAGATCGACGCGGTATACATCGGCAACATGTCCAGCCGTTTCATCGCACAGCAGCACATCGACGCCCTCGTGGCGGACTACACCGGAATGGCCGGCAGGCACATCGCCTCCACCTCCATCGAGGCCGGAGGAGCATCCGGAGGAGTCGCCTTCAGGCAGGGAGTCATGGCAGTCGCATCCGGAATGCACGATGTCGTCATCGTCGGCGGAGCCGAGAAGATGACCGACCTCGACGATGATTCGGTAAACGAGGTGCTCAACGGCACCACCGACGCGGACTGGGAAGCAGGTATGGGACTCTCCCTCACCTCCCTCTACGCCATGATCGCCCGCAGGATGATCCACGACGGCATCGCCACCCGCGAGGAGATCGCCGCCTGTGCATACAACTCCCACTTCCACGGACAGTTCAACAAGGACGCCCAGTTCAGGAAGGAGATCAAGCTCGACACCGTCCTCAAGGCAGGGCCCACCGCCGAGCCCCTTACCATGTTCGACGGGGCACCCATCTCCGACGGAGCGAGTGCCGTGATCCTCTGTCCCCTCGAGGACGCCAAGAAATACACCGACGCTTACGTGAAGGTGGCCGCCACCGCCCAGGCATCCGACTCCCTGGCACTCTTCCAGAGGAAGAGCATCACCGAGTTCGAGGCCACCGCCGTCGCTGCACAGCAAGCATACGAGATGGCAGGCATCACCGCCCAGGACATCAAGGTCGCGGAGGTTCACGACGACTACACCGTCGGCGGAGTCATGGCACTCCAGGACCTCGGACTCTACAAGAAGGGCGAGGCAGGAAAGGCCTTCCTCGACGGAAGCACCAAGTTCGATGCCGGTAAGATCGCGATCAACACCTCCGGAGGTCTCAAGGCCAAGGGATACCCCATCGGAGCCGCAGGCGTATCGCAGATCGTCGAACTCTACGCACAGCTCACCAACAGCGCTAACGACAGGCAGGTGAAGGATGCTAAGTACGGACTGGCACAGTCCGTCGGAGGTACCGGTTCCGCTGTCACCGTTTCTATCCTGGAGGCGATGTGAAATGGCAATGGTATCAGCAAGGGAATGGCGTGAGATCCCCGGAAGGTACAACCTCATCGGAAGCAAGTGCGGATGCTGCGGGAAGATCTTCTTCCCCTCCCGTTCCTTCTGCCCCGACTGCAGGCGTGCCGGAATCGGGAAGATGGAGCCCTTCAAGCTCAGCAGGAAGGGAGAGGTCTACTCCTTCTCCATCAACCATGAGTACTCCGGTTTCAACGGCAGGATGATGCCCTACGCCGTAGCGTTCATCAGGAACGACGACGGCGTGATGCTCGCAGGACAGCTCGTCGACGTCGATTTAGACAAGATCGAGATCGGAATGCGTGTCAAGGCTGTCATGAGGAAACTGAACGAGGACGGAGCCGCCGGTGTCATCCACTACGGTTTCAAGTTCGTCCCCGACAACGAGTGAAAGTAAATGAAAACCCTAGCGATCTGGGACCTGGACGGTACCCTTACCGAATCCAGGCCCTGGATCGAAGCATCCTACCGCCACGCGGCGGAGACCATGGGGCTGAAACCTTTAGAGGGCAGGCTCCTGGACTCCGCCATGTGCGGTGACCTTTTTTCCAATGTGAAGAGGCTGTACGGCCTCGAGGGCGAGAAGGCCCTGGAGTTCGCCCGCCTCTACCGTTCTTACTATTCCGAGAACTGCTTCGACAGGGTGGAGCTCTTCGTGGGCATCCGCCGTACTCTGGAAGAGGTGAGGTCGAGGGGTGCGGACCAGGCCGTGGCCACCATGAAGCCCGAGGGTCCCGCCAACGACCTCCTCAGACGTCTCGAGGTCGCGGATTATTTCGTGAAGATAGCGGGCACCGACTTCGAGGGCAAACGCAGCAAGTGCCAGATGATCAAAGAATGTATGGCATGCGGTGAGTACGACAACGTCATCATGATAGGCGACTGCCCCTCCGACCGTAAGGCCGCGGAGGAAGCGGGAGTGAAGTTCATCGCTGCCGCATTCGGTTACGGATATCCCGTCGACAAATGCATCAAGGAAGGCATCGAGTACATAGAATCGCCCATGGATATAATCCGTTACCTGTGATCATCTCTTCTTCACAAGAATTATGGCGACCACCAGGAAGGCGGCGGTAACGCCGAGGACGTACAGCAGACTGGTGGCCGTATCGAACTGGAAATCCCACAGACTGAGGTCGAATCCCATCTTCGCCCTGAAGCTTGTGGAATCAATACCTGCGAAGGACTGGTCGAGTGCTCCTCCTGCGATGAGATCGCGGAAGATCGAGGACATGTGGGTGGCGGGCATCAGCGTTCCGACGACCTGCATCCCTTCGGGCATGGAACCCATGGGGATGTAGATTCCAGTGAGGAATCCTATCGCCACGCTGACGATGCTGAAGAAGCTAGCGAACCCTCCGGTGCTCTTGACGAACGATGTCAGAGCGTACATGATGATGCATCCGGAGAGGGATGCCGGAATGGTCAGAAGAACAGCTAAAGCAACGTTCACCGCATCGAGGGGACATCCCGTAGCCACAAGGAACAGGAGCGAACCCGCGAGTATTATCAATGTGAAAAGGAACGCCGCCACGAAGGTCCCGAGGATGTATCCGAGGGCCAGTCTCCACTGTCCCGCGGGGGTCACAAGGAAATCGGTGTCCTTCCCTTCCGCACGGTCGGTGTTCATGGTCTGCAGGGCACCCATGCAGGATGTCACGGAAACGATGCCTGCGATCCCCGCCAGCACCCAAGCGTCCATGAGGTTCGCCACGTCGGGCAGTCCCGCGTTGTCGGAGATCATCATGTCCCTGAGGACGAACAGGTAGAGCATCACGACGATACCCGCCGCCATCAGCGAGAACACCACGTTCGCCCTGTCGCGGAAGAAGCAGATGCAGTTCCTCTTGACAAGTGCCAGGACGGTCCTCATTGCAGTTCCTCCCCGGTGATGTTGATGAACGCTTCGTCCAAGGTTCCCGAACGGACCTCCACGGATTCCATGCAGTCCCCCATCTCCCTGATGATGGGGACGGAGTCCGCGGTCTTCTCCAGGAGGACGACGATCTTTTCGTTCTCCTTGGTGTACTGTATGCCCATCCCCTTCAGGCGGGATTCCGCCTCTTCCATGTCCCCGGGGACGAAGATGAGCTTGTCGGAACAGTACCTGTCCCTGAGTTCCGAGGGGGTACCGTCGGCCACGATGGAACCGCGGTTGATGACCACGATCCTATCCGCACCGGAAGCCTCCTCCATGTAGTGCGTGGTTAGCAAAACGGTGATCCCGCGTTCCTTGTTGAGTCCGGTGATGAGATTCCAAATCAGACTGCGGGTCTTGGGGTCCAGTCCGGTGGTCGGTTCGTCCAAAATCAGAAGTTTGGGGTCGTGGATTAGAGCTCTTGCGATATCCGAACGTCTCCTCTGGCCTCCGGACAGCTCCCCGTACTTCCTGTCGGCGAATTCGACGCATCCCGTGGTGTCGAGTGCTTTCCGGACCGCATCCTTCAGTTCCTCCCCGTACAGTCCGTACAGCGAGGCCCTGATCTCCAGGTTCTCCCTCACGGTGAGGGTCTTGTCCTCCGCGATGGAGAGGGCATGCTCGGGGCATTCCTTCACGCACTTGCCGCAGCCGGTGCAACCTTCCATCCTGCCCACCAGCTGGGTACCGATGTTGTGGATGATCTTGAGTCCCCTCTCTCCGAGGTCCTGGATATCCCTGACGGCGATGCGGTGGACGTTGGCGCGTCCGCGGGGACGGGGCAGCTCCTGGATGCCCTCGATGGCGTTGTTTGCGTTGTACTGCTCGAGTGAGAGTCCCTCGTCCCAGTAGGAGAGCTCCTGCAGGTAGATCTGTGAGAAGATCTTGTCCTGGGCGAACATGATGTGGTTGGCCCTGATGCTGTTGGCCACGCCCTGCAGCTTGTCCAGGAGCTCGGGCTCCCTGAGGATGTCGGTTGCCAAGGAAAGGGAGGTGTTGCCGTACTGGTAGATCTCGGTGGAGGACGGCGGGATGAGTCCGACGTCGCGTGCCTTGATGGCATCGACATACGTTCCGGATGCCCCGCACATGTACATGACATTCATGTCGGAGAACTTGATGCCCGCATGTTCCAGAAGGCAGAAATGACCTGCTCTCATGGCCCCGATCGCCTTGGCGGCCTCGCTGATGTCGTGGCTGTCGATGCTCACCCCGTCCTGCAGGTGGAGCATGCCGTCGTCGGTGGTCAGCTTGCCCTTGGTCCACAGGTGGTCGTACTGGGAAACGGCGACGGCGGCGATGACACCGGTACCGGTGATTCCGGTGGCCTTGCCGTGCATCGGGCCCTCGTCGAGGGGTTCCTTGCCGAGGAGGAAATTGAACTTGTCCCCGTCCTGCGGGGTGATGTTCTCGTCGAGGACCTTGCATCTCCATCCGACGTCGTAATCAAGATCAGAGATCGCTCCGGGCCCGGCGAGCATACCGCATCTGATGGACTGGCCTTCCATGGCGGGTCCCGCGGCGGCGGAACCGGTGAAGATGTCGTCGCCGACCTTCAGGGCCATCTCGGCGTTGGTCCCGTAATCTGTTACCATGCAGTTCCTGTCGTCCTCGAGGAATCCGGACTTGTACATCATGGCGAGGGCATCCGCACCGATCTCGTGCCTGATGGCGGGAGGGACGTAGAGTTCGGTACCGTCGGGGACCTCGAGACCCACATCGACCGCGGAGAATACGCCTGCGTTCCTCTCCTGGTCCTTGATCCCCCTCTCCCTCTTCGCGTTCTCTCCCGCGAAGGCGAGATCGTCCACGGGGATGCCCTGGAAGAGCGAGAGCTGGATCGGGTTGCCGCAGATGCTCACGCGTTCGACCTTGTGGAGATCGATGCCGAGTTCGCGGATCACCTTGTTCTGTGTGTCCATGAGGATCCTGTGGGCGATGTCGTTGCCCACGTTGATGCAGAATGTCAGGTGGTCCATCACATTCGCACCCGGGAGCGGGTGGCATTCCGTCACGACGGTGGACAGGACCTTGCCCGAAGAGAGTTCCACCGCATGTGCCCTGGTACCGCTTGTACCGATATCGATCGCAATTCCGTAGGTCATTTCCTTCCTCCGAGGCTGTTGGGGAAGAATCCAGATATGACTTTATTAATCTTGATTGCGAACCGTGGACAATGCGCGTTCTTTACATTTTACATACATACGGAGATTGTTAGACGCATATGCGGAGTCGCATGGAACTTGCAGACAATCGTCCAATAATCTCCATTTTTAGTATGAAACTTAACATATCTTCGGTATTTTTTCGGGATAAAATGGATGGATAAAATCTCCTTGTTTTCTGGCCTATTGCCATGTATTGTAATTTTTTGTTACAATATTTGTCTATTTTTTAAATACTAAATTTCAATTGGATGATTGATTTTTCTGTTGTTTATATCCAATAATATATAATGATTTCTACTGACTATATATACGGACCCGAATATATTCGTCCAATCGGTTAAATACGTCCAACAGCAATCTCGACACATCGGAACCCGTTCCGATATTGGAGGAAAAAAAATGATTGACTACAGCAAAGCGGATTTTTCCAAAATCCTCACTCGTTATGATGTCAAGATGCAGGTCGTCGAGACACCCGAAAAAGCTGCAGAGAAGATGCTCCCCAAGGATCCCCTCATGAGGACCGTCGCGGAGTGTGTTCTTTTCAAGAACCTCAAGGAGATCATGCCCGCCATGAACGCGGCGATGGCAAAGAGCGCTCCCGCTGATGTCATCAACGGAGGTCTCGTCCCCGGTATCGAGGCAGTCGGATAACTCTACAATGACCATGTTTACTATCTTCCTGACATGATGGTCGCGGCCAAAGTCATGGAGGTAGGAATCAAAATGGCAGAGGCAAAGATGGGCGGAGCCCGTGAGACCAAAGCAACGGTCATCATGCACGCCGCAGAGGGAGATCCTCACGATATCGGAAAGAACATCGCAGCCGCAATGATGAAGGCTGCAGGTTACAACGTCATCGACCTCGGACGTGACGTCCCCGTACAGGTCGCCGTTGACAAGGTAAAGGAGATCAAACCCCTCTTCATCTCCGGAACCGCACTGATGACCACCACCATGTCCGCATTCCCCGCGGAAGCCAAACTCATGAAGGAAGCCGGCCTCAACATCCCCCTGATGGGTTGCGGAGGAGCAGTCAACAGGGAGTACGCAACTTCCTACGAACTCGGTATCCACTCCGATAAAGCAAACCACACCGCGCCCATCGCGCAGAAACTCATCGATGGATACGACTGGAAGAGAATCAACGAGGAATGGGATTCCATCGTAGGAGGTGCATGAAATGGCTTCAATCAAATACAAGAGCATGGCATACAAATCTGCGGACGACATGGTAATGGGTACCGCAGTACACCCTGTGACCGAGGGATTCGGACTCAAGATCGGAGCCGGACAGGTCATCCCCGAGATCAACTACGCACCCAGGCCCGGAACCGAGAAGGAACCCGAGAAGCTCCGCAGGGAGTACGTGGACTACATCTCCACCGACTGTCTGAACAGGGCCATCACCGCCGGATTCCCCGCCCTCCACCTGGAGACCGAGTGGGTATCCCAGATGAACCAGGAGAAACTCTCCGCACCCGTCGTCGCCGGACAGAAGGAGGTCTGCGAGAAATTCCACAACGAGTACGGAATCGCATGTGCCGTAAGGCAGACCATCCCCGACCAGCGTGAGCACGACGAGGGACTCAGGCCCGGAATGGACACCGTCCACTCCTACCCCGAGAAGTTCTTCCAGTGCTGCGACATCGCATGTGAGAACGGAGCCGACAACCTTTCCGTCGAGTCCGTCGGAGGAAAAGAGTTCGCTGACTTCGCCGTCACCCAGGGAGATATCGTCGCCTTCCTCTACGGAGTCGGATACCTCGGATCCATCGACATGGAATACATCTGGACCCAGATGGTGGACATCGCTAAGAGGAACAGGACCGTTCCCGGAGGAGACACCAACTGTTCCGGAGCGAACGTCGCCATGTTCATGGCCGGCGGTATGACCGACCTCGATGTCCAGAAGACCTTCTCCGCCATCACCCGTGCGATCTCCGCAGGAAGGACCATCGTAGCCTGGGAGTGCGGAGCATCCGGACCCGACAAGGACTGCGGTTACGAGGGAATCATCTGCAAATCCATCGCAGGAAACCCCACCACCCAGGAGGGTAAGAACTGTCAGTGCGCACACTGCGACCTGATGGGTAACCTGACCGCACAGATCTGCGACTGCTGGTCCAACGAGTCCGTCGAGTACCACCCCGAGTTCGGAGGAACCTCCGTACAGTGCTGGCTCGGATCGCTCGGATACGAGACCGCCCTGATGAACACCGCCATCCAGACAGGAAACGCGAAGATCCTCCGTGACCTGTACAGGACCACCGACTTCACCAGGTCCCCCGAGTCCTACATCCTCGCATACGACCACGCATACGAGATCGGTCAGGCGATCATCGCCAACGGTGACGACTACTACACCAGGACCAGGGCAGCCGCTCTGAAGGCAATCGAGATCATCAACCGCGGATACGACAAGAAGGAGCTCCTCCTTACCGTCAAGCAGAAGGAGACCCTCGACGACTGCCAGAAGAAGATCGAGGCCCTCCCCACGGAGACCGACAAGTTCGTCGAGCAGTGCCACAAGGAATACGACGGCGTGGTTCCCAACTACAACCTGAAGAACTACGGCCTCTGAAACCATTAAAAGGGCGGGCCGCAAGGCCTGCCCTCAGCCGTTCCGTTCGTTGTCAGCGGGACGGCTTCCTCTAACATTAACCGAAATCCGATGTCTGGAACAGTGTTTCCCGACGTCAAAAAAATCAAAAAA
>CACWTF010000020.1 GCA_902763685.1 methanogenic archaeon
AGCAGAGAGCGCCAACGGCGCCGTATCCACGTCAGCAGCTGACACTTCATCGCAGTCTTCTGGCAGCGAGTCTTCAAGCAGCTCTTCGAGTTCTAACAGCAGCTCTGAGAGCAGCTCGAACCCTAGCTCAAACAGCAGCTCCAGTAACAGCGGCTCCAGCTCCAGTGGCGGTTCCAGTTCCAGCTCGAGCTCCGGCGGTGGCTCAAAGACCTACTCGAGCAGCGTCATCGCAAACGCCGCGCAGTTCATCGGCTACCCGTATAAGCGTTGGACCCAAGGTGTGAACTACGGTCCCAACGCAGACGGCTTTGACTGCTGCGGCTTGGTGGCAACGGCCTACCACATGGCGGGCTACTCCAGGCCATCCTATGCCACCTCAGTTCCCGGCCTCATCGCCGAGATGAAGTCACACGGAAACTGGAAGGACTGCAACCTCTCCAACTATCAGTCTGTGCTCTCGCCCGGTGACGTCATCTTTTGCTCGACGGGCCATGTCGCCATCTACTGCGGCGGCTCCACGATGATTCATGCGCCGGTGCCCGGTAGTTACGTTTGCTATGCCAACGTGTATGCCTGCATCGGCGGAGGTTTTGGCGGCTAAGCCGTTCTTAGCCTCACATGCTCGCACCAACGCCCCCAGAGGAGTAATCTGGGGGCGTTGTTGTTGCAGATGCTAAGAGAGTGGTGGTTGGTGCATGACTGAGCGTGCGGCTCGCAAGCTCACGGTGGGACGTCGCCTTTCGCGGAGGTTCCAGGTGAACTTGGTGGGGGAGGGCGCTCTCGCGGGACTCCTTGGCGGTGGAGTCGTGACTCTCTATCGGCTCGCCCTCTCTCTTGCAGAGAAGGGTCTGCGCTCCATTACAAGCGCCTTTGCCGGTCATGCGATCCTCGTGGCTGCGTGGTTTGCCATTCTCGCCGTAATTCTCATTGTGGTCTCTAAGCTCCTGCTCTGGGAGCCCTATACGCAGGGCTCGGGCATTCCGCAGACCGATGCAGAAGCCATAGGGCGCATCGATATGCCCTGGTACCGTGTCATGTCAGCAAAGTTCGCCGAAGGCACGCTCTGTGCCTTTGCCGGCCTCTCGCTTGGCCGCGAAGGCCCTTCCGTCATGCTCGGCGGCATGGGAGGAAAGGCAGTCTCGAAGGCCCTCCACAAGGACCGCGACCACGAGTCGCTGTTCGTGACCTGCGGCGCTGCAGCGGGCATGGCAGCAGCCTTCCATGCGCCGCTTACCGGCGTCCTTTTCGCCGTCGAAGAGATCCACAAGGTCTTCTCGGCATCCCTGGTGATCACGGCGATGGCATCAGCGATCATGTCAGACTTCCTTGTCTCTCAGGTGCTCGGCGTGAGGCCAACGCTCAACTTTGCGCTCGTCACGAACCTGCCGCACGTCTCATATCCGCTCGTCGCTGTCATGGGCATCTACTGCGGCATCCTGGGTGCGCTCCACAACGCTGGCATGTTCGGCTGCCAGGCGCTCTATGGGAAGATCAAGCACTGGGTACCCTATAGCAGGCTCGCCATTCCTTTTGCCATCTCCGGCGTCATTGCCTTCACGCTGCCCGACCTCATGTGCGGCGGCGATGCCATCATCGAGAAGCTCATGAATCCGACGGCACTCACCTGGGAGGCAATCCTCTTCCTGCTGATAGGGAAGTATCTCTTCACGACCATCAGCTTCGCTTCGGGCGCACCTGGCGGCACGCTTTTCCCGCTTGTCGTCATGGGTTCGCTTGCAGGCGCGCTCTTCTGCCATCTTGCAAACGCTGTCGGCGGCACGTCGACGCTCTATATGATGAACTTCATCTATCTCGGCATCGCAGGGCTCTTTGCAGCGGTCGTGAGGGCCCCTGTGACCGCAATCGTACTTGTGTTCGAATTGACAGGAAGCCTCGAGAATCTGCTGTCCGTAAGCATCGTCGCAATGATTGCCTTCGTCACGGCGAATCTGCTCAAAATCGACGCATTCTACGAGCATCTGCTCACCAAGCTTCTGGGCAACCTCGACCCGGAAATTGCGGCACAGGAAGAGCACGGCATTGCACTCAGGACCTATCATGTAGCGCTTGGCAGCCAGGCTGAGAACAGGACCGTGGCAGAGCTGCCGTGGCCGAAGGGTACGCTCATCGTACTTGTGGAGCGTGCCGGCGAGCGTATCACGCCGCACGGTACGACGAAGCTCGAACCCACAGATGTCATAACTGCCATAGTCCCCAAATCGTCATTGCTGGAAGATGACAGAAAGATTCAGGAACTCTGTCGGCCGATCATCTTCAGACGCGATATCGAAGGCACGGCAGATACGGATGGAAGCCCGCAGGACCATTCATAGCCATATTCCCGCTTTGGATTTGTCCATGAGACAAATTCATATGGCATGCTGCAAAACAAGGCTCTGAGAGCCTGTTTGAGCCACGCTAGCAGTCATACATGAACATCGTTATGTTTGGGATATATCGGCGTCTTAGAATGCCTCTCAGAAGCTCTTAGAGGAATATGGCCTAAAGTGCCTTGAAGGCCCCATCATGATAGCAAGGGGGAGCATCTATGTAGAGGCTTCTGAGAGTCTTACTTTACATAAGATATATTATCAGACATTTCTGGACGAAAAGAGAGGGGACTGGAGCTGCTCTCTCCAGACCCCTCTCGAAGCATATATACTCTCTCGGAAGCCTTCTCACGAATCGATGTGCTGGCCGAGATACTCTGCTGCAGCAGTCGCAGCGTTTGCGCCATCGGCTGTAGCCGTCACGATCTGGCGGAGCTTCTTCTCGCGGATGTCTCCTGCAACAAAGAGGCCCGGCGTCTTCGTCTTGCCGGTCTCGTCTGCCACAGCATAGCCACGTTCGTCGAGATCTGCCATGCCCTCGATGAGCTTCGTGGCCGGCACGCGGCCGACAAATACGAACACGCCGAAGGAGCCAGCCGGATATGTCTCGGTCGTCTCTTCGCCGGTCTCATTGTTCCTGAACGTGATGCTCTCAGGAAGCGTCTCGCCCTCGAGCTTCACGACGCTTGTCATGTAGCGAATCTCTACCTTATCGTTCTCCTCGATCTTCTTGAGGACCTCATCCTGGAGTTTGGGCGAGAGGGTCTTCTCGGCGGTACGGACCTGGAGGATCGCCTCGTAGTAATTCCCGGTACGCCTGGAACATATCTTGCACACGGTGTTCTTGACACGGACTATGGTGGATGCCACGGCATCGGTCTCGAAATCGGAGATGGCGACCCTGCACTGCATGGTCACCGCGTAATTGTAGGAATCGCGGGGTTCGATGACCGCGGTGGCCTTGACGATCTTCCCCTCCTTGATGCAGGTAAGGGCGGAACGGGCCGCGAGGGAGATCGCCTTCTCCGGTGACATGGCCTCGTAGTCGCCGTGCCAGAGGTACTGCCCGCAGCTGGTGCAGGTGAAGAGGTCCACGTGGTCCGGGAGGCTTACCAGGGTGCGGTCCTTGAGGAAGCACTCCATGCACATGCCGTTGACGGTCTGGTTGGTGCTGATGCCGCACTCGACGCAGAATCCGTTCACATCCTCACCGCCTGAGCGTGCTTCACTTCCCCGATGACGATGACGCTGTCCTCGCTCACGAGACCCTCGCGGACAGCCAGCTCGACCGAGCGGTTGCCGACGATGTTGAGGATGGTGAAGGAACCTATGTTGTTGAGGACGAATCCCTCCTCCACCAGGTCGCCGCCGTAGAATTCCTCGGTGACCGTGATGCGGGACTTCTCTCCCCTGAACGTCTGGCCGAGGATCTCCTCGTCGCATATGGAGATGAGGACCTCGTCGGGGTGCCTGTGCACCTTGAAATAGAATCTGGACATTGCTCACACCTTCTTGTAATGGTCCGAGGACGGACTGTAGATCTGTGCGGAGTTCTCCATGTTCTTCAGGATCTTGCGGACCTCTCCCTCGGTGAAGCCTTCCTCTCCGCAGAGTCTGATGAGTTCGTCGACATGGATTCCCGAACCTCCGGCGCTCTCGATGATGCCCATGACCAGCCTCTGGTCCTTACGCTGCTTGCTGGAGGTGTTGTTCATGAACTTGTCGATGTCGCCGCCGGTGATCTTCTGGAGATAATGGGTGATGAGTTCGATGGCACGCTGGGCGTCCTGTTCCTCGACGAAATGGCTCAGCCTCATCTTGGCGGAGGCCTCGGAAAGACGCACGTATGCCTCCAGCTGCCTGGCGGTGATGGGGATGGTCTTCTTGTCGGAACCGGACATCCTGATCTCCATGTACGCGTTCTCGATCATCTTGGCCGCCTCGGGCTTCATGATCGGGACGATACGCTTGGAGTATGCGACGTACTTCCTGAGGAACTCCTGCTCGAAGTACGGTTTGATATTGGAGGTATTGTCCCTGATGGCCTTGAGGTCCACGCCGTCGAGGGTCTCCTGGTTGGGATACTGGAGGGCCTGGCCGCGCTGGTGAACGTTGAGGATGAACTGTGTGATCTTACGATCCAGTTTCTCGTCAGGGTTGTCCGTGAGGACGAAGATGAGGTCGAAACGGGAGATCAGTGCGGGGGGCAGGTTGATCTGGCTGGATAGGGTCTCGCTCTCCTGGTCGAACCTTCCGTATTTGGGGTTGGCCGCGGCCAGCAGGGAGCATCTGCACTGCAGGGTGGCGGTGATTCCCGCCTTGGCGACGGAGATCTTCTGGGATTCCATGGCCTCGTGCAGCGACGAGGTATCCTGTTCCGACATCTTGTCGAGCTCGTCGATGCAGGCGAGTCCCTTGTCAGCCAATACCAGGGCACCGGCCTCGAGGGTGTATCCGTCGCCTCCGAAATCATCCTTGACGGCGGCTGCGGTGAGTCCCGCGGCGGATGCCGATTTACCGGACGAGAAGATCGCCCTGGGGGCGAGAAGACTCATGTAACGGAGGATCTGGGACTTCGCTACTCCGGGGTCTCCGATGAGGAGGATGTGGGTGTCTCCCCTGATGGTCGTACCGTCGTCCATCCTCTTCTGACAACCTCCGAACAGCTGCAGAGCGATGGCCTTCTTGACCTCCTCCATTCCGTAGATGGTGGGTGCGATTGATTTAACGATATGTTCGAAGAGGAGGGGATCCTTGGAGGCTTTCTTGATTTCCTCCTCATCCTCATCGGTGATATCCAGTTTGTCGTACTCGTGCTGCTCGAATCCGATCCACAGGACGTCGAGGTAGATCTCGAAGATGGTGGATTTGTCGCGCTCCGATTTCTCCACCGGCCTGACGATGGCGTTGAGGGTGATCCTGTTTCCTGCCGTGAGGATGCCGGCGAGGTCGTCCTCCACGAAACAGGATATCTTCTCGGGCTGCTGTCCGCCCCTGAGGCCTTCGGGACTCTCCTGGATCTCGATCTTCTGGGTATCGATGTAATGGCAGCTCTTCGAATCCATTATGAAACGGTTGATGCCCTTGTTGCAGCTTCCGTTGGGATTGGGACAGCCCAGAGGTTCGCGGAGATACATACCGGACTGGGGCTCCCAGATGACCGCTCCGCAGCGGGAACAGGTGAATTTCGCGTAGGTGAGACGGGGTTTGACGGAGGAGACCTTCTTGGCCAGTCCCTGGACCGAGACCAGTTTCCCGAGGTGGTTCTCCCTAAGTTTGCGGATGTCCACGAGGGAGTCGTTGGGCAGGTTGGTGATCCTGATGTTGACCTTCCTCTTGTCGTCCCATCCCGAAGGCATCAGGGAGTTGATGACTGAACGGCCGATGTTGAGGCAGAGGTCAGGGTTCTCGAGGAGGAACATGGCGAAATTGGTGTTGTATAGGTCGAGATCGGTGTAATCGATGAATATGCTCCTCTTGTCAGGGTAGCAATCCGCTATCTCCTGTATTGCAAGACGGTAATCATCCTGGAGGATCTCCTCCCAAGCCTCTTTCACCTCGTTTTCCTGAAATGTGACCATGTCCTCACTCACCTGATTTCGAACGGCATTCGTCGTCGACCCACCAGACCCATCCGCCGTTCTCGAATGAGATCTTCCCCTTCAGAAGCCCCTCCTTCTTGTATTTGTTGAGGGTCTTCGCGAGGTCATCGGGACACCTGTAACTGAATGCTTCTTCCAGCCTGGCCGCTGCTTCCGCTGTGGTTAAACGGTCGTCGCCGAAGGCTTTCCAAATCATCGGGAGAAGGTCATCCGACATAGCGAACAAAGAACATGTCCGAGTCCAAAATAAAGCTATCGTCGGAATTCGCTCGGTGCACGTTGAACCGATTCGCGAAAAACCGATGCTGGCTCTGTCGGTTTTCCGAGTCCGTCAGGGCGCTGGCACAGTGTATTCACTGACTCTCGGCGTCCTTTTCGCGGGGGCGGGATACGGATTCGATGTATTCGTTCTGAATCCTCTCGATCTCCTCCCCGTCCTTGGCGTTCCGGTAGGCTTCCAAAAGCTCTCCGTTCATGGTCACGAAGGTGGGGGCCCAGTTGAAACGGGGCATGAAGAGTTCCGCCTGCTCGTCCTGACCGAGCACCAGCAGGGCCGCGAGGACCGCCTCCGCGCTGTTGAGCCTCCAGGGTTTCCCGAAGTTGATGGGGTTGGAAGCCACGAAATAAGGAAGTTTCCGGGCCTTCTCGCCGCGGATGTGCGGGCATTCGTCGATGTGGGTCCAGGTCAGATCGAGGACGACGATCCCGCGGTGGGCGTACTTCAGATCGGCGGGGCTGAGGGTCTCCTTCCCGAAGGGTGAGAGGACTATGCATCCCGGAGGGATCCTGTTGAGGGGGACCTCCTTCGCCAGTCCGAACTTCTCCATACGCTTGGCGGTACACTTCTTGGGATCGCACTGATCCTTGTCGTATACCAGGATGGGGATCATGCGACTACCAGACCGGGGAGCTTCTCGGGGTCGGAGAGATTCTCCTTCACCCAGGCACGGACCTTGTCGGCAAGCTCGTTCAGGCACTGGTCGAGCTCGACGTCATCGGTAGCGGTGAAGTCGCTGCGCCTGCCCATGTCCGCGAGGATCTGTTTACCCTCCCAGGGGGAGTCCTTGTGGATCTCGTCGAAGATGTCCTTCTCGGTCCATATGATGAAATCGTATTCGGCATCCTCGGGCAGATGCTTGGTGTCCTTGAAGTCCTTGGAGACCATGTTCCTGAGGTCGTCTCCCCTGCGGTACATGGCGGAGAGGAGATCACAGTCGATGATATCCTTCTGGGGACCGGCGCTGTACACTTCGTACATATCCGAATACAGCTGTTTGGTGTAGAATTCAGCGAGCTGTGAGGAAAGGTTGTTCTGCCTGTCGACGAACAGGATGCGGGTTTTCTTCGCATCCTTGGATTTGCTACGAAGCGCCATACTATCGCATAAACGCGCGGGTATAAAGGGTGAACGGAAAGGCTATAAACGATACGTCCGATGGAACTCCGCTGCGATGATGATCGTTTTTTCGAGCTGAACACTGATGAGTGACGGGCGAGCTGAGCGGCATCCTACCCCAGATTCCATATAAGCGGAGGGAATTCTTTCCATTATGGAGCCGGTTTTACAAGTAGCCCTTGACATGATGCAGCTGAAACGCAGCATCGGCATCGCGGCCGAGGCCGTCGAAGGCGGTGCGGATTGGGTAGAAGTCGGAACACCCCTGATCAAAAGCGAAGGGGCCGAGGCTGTCCGTACCATCAGGAAGACATTCCCCGGACACAAGATCATCGCAGACACCAAGACCATGGACACCGGAGCGTTCGAGGTCGAGATCATGGCCAAAGCGGGAGCGGACATCGTCACCGTCCTCGGTCTTGCGGATGACGCCACCATCTCCGAAGCCGTACAGTCCGGAAGGAAGTACGGAGCCGAGATCATGGTGGACATGATAAATGTTCCAGACAAGGTAAAACGTGCCAAGGAGATCGAGAAACTCGGTGTGGGTTACATCTGCCTGCACATGGGTATCGATTCCCAGATGAGAGGCGAGGACGCACCCGTCGACATCCTTAGGAAGATCGTCGCCGAGGTCTCCACCCCCGTGGCCGTGGCCGGCGGGATCACCGCCGAGACCGCCAGGGAATACGTCGAAGCGGGAGCGTACGACGTCATTGTCGGCGGAGGCATCACCAAGACCGACGACATCAAACTCGCAGCGGCCAATCTCAAGAAGGCCATGCAAGGCGCCAAGGTCGACCTGGTCGTCGCGAAGAAATACACCGAGGACGACCTCTTCGAAGCGTTCTCCAAGGTATCCACCTGCAATATCTCCGATGCATACCACAAGAAGGGAATCATCTACGGACTCCACCCCTACATCAAACACGGGGCCAAACTGGTCGGCAGGGCCCTGACCGTCCAGACCTGCAACGGAGACTGGGCCAAACCCGTGGAGGCCATCGACCGCGCCAAGCCGGGAGATGTCATCGTCATCGATGTCGGCGGGGCACCCATGGCCGTATGGGGAGAACTCGCCGCCAACTCGGCCCAGATGATGGGCGTGAAAGGAGTCGTCATCGACGGAGCCATCAGGGACATCGATGACATCGAGGATCTGGATTTCCCTGCCTTCGCCAGGACCGCCGTGCCCTGTGCCGGCGAGGCCAAGGGTTACGGAGGCATCGGAATGGAGATCACCGTCGGCGGACAGAGGGTCCGCACCGGCGATTGGATTGTCGGGGACGAGAGCGGACTCATAGTCATCCCCAAGGAGGAAGCGGTCGAAGTTGCCAACCGTGCCCTCGACGTCCACGAGCACGAGACCCGTACCCGTGCCGAGATCAGAAGGGGTTCCACCCTCTCGAAGGTCAACGAGATTAGCAAGTGGGAACCCGTTCAGTGAAACAGTAAAGGCTTCCAGGGCCCGTAAGGGTCACTGGAAGCTCATTTTTGATTTTGAGGAATCCTCTTCCGGGGTGTACTCGGGTACAGCGTTCTGTTGCATCTTCTCCGCGATGATCTGGAGACGCCTGATGCGCTCCTCGGTGGAGGGGTGGGTGCTGAAAAGGGACTTGAACGTTCCTCTGCGGACCGGGTTGCAGATCCACATGTCCGCACGGGCGGTGTCCTCGTAGTTGTTGTTCGGCATGGAGCACCCGTGCTCGAGGCGGTAGAGGGCACTTGCCAGCTGGAGCGGCTTGCCGGTGATCCTGGCACCGGTCTCGTCGGCCAGGTACTCCCTGTTCCTGGAGACCGCCAGCTGCATGATGAGGGCGGCGATGGGTACGAAGATCATGCAGACGAATCCGATGGCCAGCATGACCCCGTTGTTCTCGCGCCTATCGGCGAACATGGAGGACCAGAAGATCATCCTGGCCGCGAAGGTAAGGATGGAGACCACGGTGGATGCGACGGTCATGACCAGGATGTCACGGTTCTTCACGTGGGCCATCTCGTGACCGATAACGGCTTCCAGCTCGTCGTCACTGAGCAGGTTCAAGATTCCGCGGGTGGCTACGACGGCAGCGTTGCTGGGGTTCCTGCCGGTGGCGAAGGCATTGGGCATGGGGTACTCGCTCACGCCGACCTCGGGCATGGGCAGACCGGCACGGTCGGCCACCTTCCTGACGATCTCGTAAAGACGGGGCTCCTCGTATTCGTTGACGAGATGCACCTTGTTCGCCCTGAGTGCACTGGGCTTGGAGAACCAGTATGCGTATAGGCTCAGCAGGATGGAAATGGCCAACATGACCACGAGTCCCAGACGGCCGTATCCGAAGAACCATCCTATCAGATATCCGATGCCGACGAGGAACAGAGACATCAGCATGAAAACGCTGAGGGTCCTGAGCTGCCACATTAATCTCATACTTGCCTCAATGTCTCATCGATATAAAAGAACGTTCTGCGGACGGTTGGATGTATCCTCAGTGCTTCTTGTGCTTGCGGATGAATCCGTCGATGATGCCGCGCTCGTCGATCTCCTCGGTGAGCTCATCGGCCGATTTCTTACGCAGGACGATTGCAGCGATCAGTGCCATCGTCGCGGAACCTAGGAAGTCCATGTGGATATCGGCCAGGGAGTCGTAGATCGAATACGACATGACGTTCTTGTCGAAAATCAGATCCACCGTACCCTCGTAGATCTCCCAGAATCCTCCGAATGCGAAGCCCACCAGGAACGTGATCATGACGATCATCGCCGAACTCATCTCCAGCCTCCTCACGACATGCTGCATGATGCAGAGGGCGAAGAACACGATCATGGCCACGATGGTCGACGAGAACCAGTGGGTGAACTCGTCCCACCACCAGAGGTCCCTGTAGAACCCGAAGAAGAGTGATATGCCGTAGATGTAGACGCAGGCGGTCACGATGCCGACGAACCAGTACGGGAACACGAACAGCCTCTTGTACCGCAGCAGAGGGAATATAGTGACCAATACCGCCGCGGCGAGGTTGGTGGTGGAGATGTAGGTCTCACCGTCGTCTCCGAGAGCATATCCCAGGAATGCCAGGATCGCGAACACCAGCAGGACGCACGGAAGGATGATTAGGCACGCGAGATCGATGCGTTTCTGCGTTTCCATTGGGACTGCCATCAGATCTCCTCCAGAAGGGAGTTACCCAGATAGTAGTGGTTGTGCTGGACGAACCTGGAATACGCACCCCATGCGAAAGCGGCGATTATCCCGTACACGAAACAGAACGCGAAGCTCAGGGTGTTCATGTTGTTGGTAAGGGTCTGGTCCATCTCGGATTCCAGCATGGCGTATATGAATACCCCGTTGATATTGGAGATGACCACCGTGACGGCGACCATGAAGAAGATGATGAGGGCACGGTAGATCTTGGAATGGGTGTAAGCGACGATGAGCACCAGGGCAGTGGCACTGATCGCTGGATAGGCAAGATCGCCGAGCAGGTAACCGTGATAGTATCCCAAATCGAACGCTTCGGAAAGAAGCAGCGAGACCGCCAATGCCACGGACTGGATGACCGGCACCTGCACGAGCACTCCCTTCCCAGTCAATCTGGCACCTGCCAATACCAACACGGAAGCGATAGTGGCACAGAATCCGCCCGCCGCAAGGGATGGGGAGTCCCTGAAAAGACCCCAGCAGAAAGTAAACACCGCTACCGCGAGGGATAGGATGTAAACGGAATAACGGGCTGCAGGAGTCATCGGGCCATTAACGGCATCAAATTTATAAAGCTCTCCGATGGAGCAACCGTTTTCTCAGAAAACCTTGAAATCGACGGACTGTCCCACGTAGAAACTGTTGACGCCCTTGAGACCCAGAGTGACCCTTAGACGGCCGATCCCGATCTCGCCGGTACAGTGGTTGAGGTAAAGGTGCCTGCACCCGATGGTCTGCAGGTATTCCGCGTAGAGATCCGCGAGCCTGTCCTTCTTCCCGCCCAGGTGCAGTCCGCCGATGACTGCGACCGGGTATGCCCCGAACTTATCCTTCACGGCTTCGAAAACGTGGTCGAGACCGCAGTGGCAGCACCCGGACATCAGAACAGGTCCGCTGCGCGACTTCAGGACCATGAATACCTCGTAACCCGAACCGTCGTGGAACGCTATCGGTTCGGTGATGAACAGGTGTTCGCTGAGCTGCACCCATCCTGCGACGTCCTTGCGTTCGACCTTCTCCATGACAGCCGGGGTGAAGGTCATGCCGGTGGTACCGATGATCTTCTTCTCCCCCCATGCCGAAGCGGGAGCGTACACATCGATCTTCTCCTCTCTGGCACGTGTGAGTGCGGGCAGTGCCCCCCAATGATCGATATGGTTATGGGAGACGACCACGCGGGTTATGGAATCGGCTTCCACATCCGCAACGTACATGTTGTTGCTGAGGTAGCGTTCCCTGCGTCCGAGTCCGAACAGGGTACGTTCGCCGTCCGCCTCGATGAGAAGCGAGAACCCTACCGCACCGATGTAAGTGGTGCCTTCGGCTGCCCCTTCGTCGTAAAGAACGGTGATCTTCGCTTCGTCCATGATGGTCTAACTCCTTACTCCTATATCAGCGATGGTACATCCTGTCGGGCAGGTCGCGGCATATGCGGCAGATTACATCCTCGTCCGCGGTCCCCGAGGCCAGCATCCATTTCACCTTGTTTGGTACCGTGGTGACCGCCATGATGGCAGAGGGTTTCTCGGGATCGTCGATGTAATCGGTCTCCAGCATGAACCTGTCCGCACCTTTCGAAAGGGCGGTCTTGATGTTGGTCTTGGAAGCGGGGATGGAGGGAAGCACCCCGAACGTCTCCTCCTCGGTGACGAAGGGCGGGGACGAATGCTTGATCACCAGTCCCGGATCCAATCCCGCCTTCCTCGCGATATCCGCCAGACTCCTGTTGGTATCGGTGGTCCCGGATTCGCAGTGGATTATCACTGGCACATCGTTTTCCTTCGCGATCTCCATGCCCCTCTGCAGGATCCTGTTCGATGCATCCCATATCTCCTCGGAGCATTCGAAATGGGGTCTGCCGATCTCGCCTATGGCGACGGCCTTTCCCTCTTCGACCGCCTTTCCCGCATCCTCCATACCCTGCATGAGCATGTCCTCGGCCTTCCCAAGACCGTACTGCTCGGCCAGAGATATCAGGAGGACGGGATACGGGCCAACGGCCACGTTGATCTCCATCCCCGTTGCCGCACGTCCCTTCTCCGCCAGATCGAATGTGATCTTGTAGGATTCCGCGAAATCCCTCCCGTCCCTGATCACGACCTCCGGATAGGGCAGGGTCACCAGGGTGAGACCGGTGCCCCCGGCCGCCTGGTATTCCAAAAGGGCATCCACATTGCGTCCGCAGGGACTCATATGGAGATGGTTGTCGTAGACAGGGAGGGGATCCATACATACGAACCCGCAACAATTTATAAAATCGTATTCGATTGACAATCCGATGGAAGAGACCGGCCGCGCACCACTTCAGAAACCGTTCATGGAGACGGAACTAGATGCGAACAGCCGCTTCCTTTTCAAACTGTTCAGACGCTATTACCGCGGATTCAAACCCGACATGCCGGACCGCTTCACCAAGAAGGAATACGGTTTCATCCCCTTCGGGAAGACCATGCAGAGGCACATGGCGTTCACCTCCCCCGAGGACCTGAAGACCTTCATGTTCTCGAAGGTGCCAGCGCACAGTTACTATTCCACCGCCTACTACCGCCACCCCTCCCGTCCCCTCATGGAGGACAAGGAATGGATGGGGGCGGAGCTCATCTTCGACCTGGATGCCGACCACCTTGCCGGCGCCGAGAAGATGACGTATGCCCAGATGATGGTGCAAATCCGTAAGGAGATGATCTCGCTGGTGGACGATTTCCTGTACTCGGACCTCGGATTCGACGAGAAACAGGTACACATCTGCTTCTCCGGCGGAAGGGGTTACCACGCCCACATCCGTTCCAACGACATCTACACCCTGGGGACCAACGAGAGGAGGGAACTGGTGGATTACGTATCGTGCATGGGGCTGGACATGGATTCCGTGTTCCCCCTCCACACCGACATCCTGGGTGCCAGTTCCGTGGGCAACGGGATGGTCCGTTCCTCCGTACGCACCTTCAGGCTGATCCCCTCGGCGGAAGAGGGAGGCTGGAAGCTGAAGATGCGCGAAGCTCTGAAACTCATTTGCAAGAACATAGCGGAGGAGGATCCGAAGCACATCAAGGCGATCTATCCCTCGGTGAACTCCGGCATCCCCACCCTGGAGAAGCTCAGCGCCCACCTGAGGAAATGCTCCGAGGAGATGTTCCGTACCAACTCCATGTCCGCTCTCTCGACATCCGAACAGGACATCCTCATCAAGGCCCTGAACGATGTAGCACCGACGCTCTCGAGCGAGGTCGATAAACCCGTCACCCCCGACATCAAGAGGCTGATCCGTCTGCCTGGGTCATTGCACGGCAAGACCGGCCTGAGGGTCACACCCATCACCCGCGACCAGCTCACGGATTATGATCCGCTGCAGTCCGCCGTCCCCGACTGTTTCACCGCCGACCCGATAAAGGTCACCATGAGCAGGGACATGTCGCTGTACATGAAAGACGAGGAGATATCGCTCAGCGGGGAGACCGAAGTGCCCGAATATGCCGCCGCATTCCTGGTCGGCAGGAAATATGCCAGCTACGGCTGGGAGTCCCAACGCAGGGACAAACTCTTCTGAGAGACCGCGGATCCCCTGCCTATCCCTTTATATATTTAGTATAGATAGACCCGCGTAGGTATATCTATGAAGGCATTCCTTGTAACCGGTCACTTCGCTGACCCCAGAAAAGAGCAGCCCTTCTCCATCGAGATGGCAGCAGAAGACGAAGCAGCAGTTAGGGAGAAGACCCTCTCCACCATCGGAAGCAGGCACAAGATGAAGAGGTGGCAGATCACCATCACCGACGTCAAAGAGCTTCCCGCCGACCAGGTCACTGACCACCTCGTGAAATACCAGATCGGTGCATGAGATGAAAGACGAGGAACTTCGCCAGGCGATGCAGACCCTCGAGGCTTACAACCAGCAGCTCGAGAACATCAATCGTCAGGCCAGGCTCTTACAGAACACTAGGGACGACGCGATCAGGGCGACCAGGACGGTCCAGGCCCTCATCGATGCGAAACCCGGCGAAGAGATCCTGGTACCGGTAGGTTCCTCCTGTCTTATCACCGTTCAGGTTTCCGAAAAGAAGAAAGCAATCATCGGCGTCGGAAGCAAGGTCTCCGTCGAGAAGGAGCTCCCCGATGCCGCCGAATATCTGGAGAACACCAGCAAGGAGCTGAGCGAGGCCGTTCAGAAGACCATCGCCGCCATGCAGGAGATCCAGAACTACGCAGAACAGCTGTCCGCCGCCATCCAGAACGAATACGAGTCCAGGAGGCAGCAGGGAGCTTCTGGTCAGTGAGTATATGTTCGATTCGCTGAAGTCGAAGCTCAAGGGTCTTTTCAAGAAGGGAAAGGACCTCGATTCCGAAGCGGTTTACAAGGACGAACCTGCGGCGCCTGCCCCCTCCAACGAGGTGCAGGAACCGCAGGCACCCGTCGCTGAACCCCAGGTGCAGACTGAAGCGAAGCCCCAGCCGGCAGAAGCCCCCAAAGCAGCTGAACCCGCGAAACCCGTCAAGGGAAACAAGAAAAGATCCGACTCCATGCTCAAGGACTCGTTCCTGAGCAAGAAGATCAAGGATGACAACCTCGACGACCTTCTCGACGAACTCGAGGTCACGCTTCTGGAATCCGATGTCGCATACCCGGTCGTCCAGGAGATTATCGTCGGTGTCCGCAACAACCTTGCGGGCAAGAAATACGGAAGGGAATATTCCCTTGAGGAGATCGTCGAACTCGCTGTCAAAGAAGCGGTCAGCGACGTCCTCCAGATCAACGTTTTCGACTTCGATCAGTGGCTCTCCGAACAGAAGAAGCCCACCGTGATCATGTTCATCGGCATCAACGGTACCGGTAAGACCACTGCTATCGCCAAGATCGCCAACAGGCTCAAGAACGACGGCAAGAGCGTTGTGCTCGCAGCCTGCGATACGTTCAGGGCCGGAGCCATCGAACAACTCAATATCCACGCTGAGAAGCTCAACGTGAAGATAGTCAAGTCCGTTCAGGACGCAGACCCGGCATCCGTCGCTTACGATGCGATCGAGCACGCCCGCTCCAAGATGAGGGACGTGGTCCTCATCGACACCGCGGGAAGGATGCAGACCAACAACAACCTCATCGCCGAGATGAAGAAGATCGTGAAGGTCGCCAAACCCGATCTGAAGATCTTCGTGGGAGATTCCCTTGCCGGCAACGATGCGGTGGAACAGGCCAAGGTGTTCGACGAGGCGGTCGGAATCGACGCCATCATCCTCACCAAGATCGACACCGATGCCAAGGGCGGTGCGGCGCTTTCCATCGCCAAGACCATCGGGAAACCTATCGCATTCGTATGCAACGGTCAGGAATACGAGGACATCGAAAAGTTCGATGCGGACTGGATGCTTGACAGGTTATTCGGCGACGCTGAATAAGTGCCAGCATCTGTTTTTTTCAGAAAAAATAAAGGTATTGGGGCGGATTGCTCCGCCCCGGTTTTACAGTTTCACTCGCGGCGGATGATGGTGGTGACCGCGTTTCCTCCGCCGAGACAGAGGGTGGCGCATCCGACGTCCTTCTGCCTGTCCATCATGGCGTACAGGAGGGTGGTGAGCACACGGGTTCCGGAACATCCGATGGGGTGTCCGAGAGCGACGGCTCCTCCGTTGACGTTGAAGATCTCGTCGGGGACGTTGAGCTCCTTCTTGACCGCACAGGATGCGGATGCGAAGGCCTCGTTGTGCTCGAAGAGGTCGATGTCGTCGATGGTCATTCCGGCCTTCTTGAGGACGTACTGAGTGGTGGGTATGGGGGCCTCCATGATCCTCTCGGGGAGCACTCCGCGCTCTCCGTAGGCAACGATGGATGCGAGGGGCTTGATTCCGTGCTCCTCCGCCCATTTCCTGGAGGCGATGATCATGGCGGACGCACCGTCGCTGAGCTGCGAGGAGTTTCCTGCGGTGACGATTCCGTCCTTCTTGAATACGGGCTTCAGTTTGCCAAGGGTCTCCATGGTGGAGTCGGGGCGGATTCCCTCGTCCTTGTCGAACACGATGTCGCCCTTCTTGGAGGAGATGGTGTAGGGAACGATCTCCTTGTCGAACTTTCCGGCCTGCTGGGCCTTGTATGCCTTGAGGTGGCTGTCCACGGAGAGCTGGTCGGCATCTTCCCTGGTGACGTTGAACCTCTCTGCGACGATCTCTCCGGTGAATCCCATGTGCTGGTTGTTGAAGATGTCCCAAAGTCCGTCGTGGACCATGCAGTCGACGACGGTCTGGTCGTTCATCCTGTATCCCCAGCGGGCACCGTTCATGATGTAGGGGGCGTTGGACATGCTTTCCATACCTCCGACGGCGAGGACGTTGTATTCGCCTGCCTTGATGGCGTCGGCACCGCACATGAGGGATTTCATTGCGGATCCACATACCGCGTTGACGGTAAAGGAACCGATCTCGACGGGAAGTCCCGCACCGATGGCTGCCTGCCTGGCGGGGTTCTGTCCGAGTCCTGCCTGCAGGACGTTTCCCATAATGCATTCCTCGACATCGGTAGCCTGGATTCCGGCCCTCTTCACTGCTTCTTTGATACAATGGGCTCCGAGCTCGGTGGATTTGATTCCGGTGAGTGTCTTTCCGTACTTTCCGATGGCGGTCCTGCATGCACTGATGATAACTGCTTCTTCCATAGGTATCCCCTTTTGACTGTGTTTATATCCGTGTTGGAATAAACGTATATAATATTGTCGTTTATTGATTACGACAATTGACGAATTCGACGGGCTGAACCTCTCCCATTCTCTTCAGAGGCTTGGAAAGATGCCTTCTTGCGGATACGGGAGGCTCGTACCATCCGGGAACGATCCACCGGGGGACCTTCTTCAGAACGGGGAGTTCGGATTTCGTACCGCACCTCTTGCAGCGGTATCCCTTTCCCTTACCGACGGAGGTCATGGCCCTGCCGCATTCCGTGCATACGGGATTAGAAACCTTCTGATATTCATCTACCGTCTCGAGGACATGGATCTTCTCGATATTCAGCGATCTGGGACTTTCCCTGAGCTCTCCGAGGACTACTATCCTGTCACCCTTGGTGAGCCAATCAAGAACGTGCCTGAACTCCCTGGAAGGTTCGTATGCCGCACAGGTGAGCTTGCCGAATTTCGTATCCAGAACCAGGAATGTATGACCTCCGCGGATCCTGTTCACGCTCTCCACAATCCCTTCCACCGAATACGAACTGTTGGGAATGAATTCCTCTTGGGTGTATTCGGTTATGATATGATCGTCCGTACCCTGGTTGGTCTCGAATACCAGCCATCTGTCCTGAGGTTCTGTCTTTATGATATCGTGACCGCGTATGAGTTCGTCAGGATCGTCGCCTCTGAAACCGTACATCACGGGACACGGGGTTCCCGGGAAGATGGCGATCTTGCCTGTGCGTTCCTCGTAACTGTTGAATGTACTTTTCAAGAGGGAATCGGCTTCGACGACGGAATCCCTGTCGAAGATACGCTCGGTACCCCATCTTTCCTCGGGTCTGTAGGATAGCAGCTCGAATGTCCTGTCCCTGGGAATCCATGCCATTCCGCATGTACAGCCAATGATACCTCTACCGCAGCCGATCTCATACTTCAGCGCGCCGATCCTCTCGATCTCCTTCTCTATGACATCGCGGTCAGCCACGCGCGACACGCCGTATCTGTAGAAATCATAGGAAGGTCTGATCTCGGATATCACTATCCCAGGATCCGAATCCGTAGGGTCGTGATATCTTTGGACCAAGGGTTTGATCGCTTCGAGAATCATGTATCTGTCAGGTTCCCAATCTGTCTTGTTCTCGAAAGAGAAGACATCCTTGCCTTTGATCTGACCGATGAATCTCTTCGTACCGGTTCCTTTACCGAAACACATCACGAGAGAACCGTTCCCTCTCGTCTTCCAGGGAATGGCCGGATTCAGACGTACCAATCTCGGGAAACCTATCAGATCCAGACCTTTGCTGAAAACCAATTCATGAATGATCTCCGTAGCAAGGAAGGTGGTGCAATTACCCCTCATCGAATCAGTATCATCTGCCGCTACGAACATCAAAAGGATATCTGAACAGTCATATTTATGACGTCTGGCACTTTTTTAAATGTTTGATAAAAACCATTGTATCGCTGTCGGAGAACGGACCTTCTAACTCATACAGCGAACCTATTTCCGGCCTCTCTCTGAAGAAACAGGAATATGTGGTATTTGTCTCATCGACGATATCGAAAACAAAACCGTTGGCCGTTTCTTTTACTTGGATAACCATACCGATTTTCAGATCTTTTTCATCTGTTTCAGAGATAGCAAATAACGAAAAACCGATAATAAGAAAAGTACAGATGAGAGATAGAATTAGGTATTTATCCTTCGAAACGGCCATGTTTTGAACGAAAAAAATTCGGAATAAAAAGAGTCCCTGTACAATTACCGTTCAAACACCCGGACCCCTTGATTTCCACTGGAACTTTTTTGAAAAAAAAGAGTGAAGGAAATACTCCCCCACCCCTCCATTTCCACTGGAAATTTTTCAGTTGAAATCTGTATCGAAAGTGGTCTGACTCACGGATGATTTGTGAGAGAAATTCTGGAATAGATCATCGGAATTTAGAAGATTAATGACATCTTTCGAAAGATTGACATTGATCTCCTTCGTCCTTCCTTTCCTTCCGAAGGATTTCACCCTTGCATTGATGATTCCGAGCATATCCAGTTCGGAGATGAGATCCGCAACCCTTCTCTGGGTGAGAATGGGAAGGTAGAGCTGATTCGCTATGTTCGTATAGGTAACATAGACATCTCCGGTGTTCACATAACCGTTCTCGCTCTTCGGATTATCGATGATACTCCTAAGAACGATCTTTGACTGATCGGTGAGAGTTTTGATGATTTCGGTGAAAGCATCGAGTTCGATCTTCTGTCTAGCGAAATCGACATGAGCAGGAGTGATCATCGAATCCGAATTCCTTTCAGCGATATCAGCTGCGATTCTGAGAAGATCCAATGCCTTTCTCGCATCGCCGGAGTCCTGTGCGGAAACAGCCGCACAGTAATTGATGACAGAAGGTTCAAGGACATCAGGGTAGAATGCGATCTTTGCTCTGTCGTTCAGGATATCTATAAGCTGATCGAGAGAATAAGGAGGGAATATGATCTTCTCTTCTCCGAGTCTGCTTCTGATCTTTGGAGAAAGACATTCTTCTGTGAATTTACTGTTGTTGGTGATTCCGATGATCGAGACTCTCGATCTCTTCAGCATCGTGTTCACTGTCGTGAGGAAATAGAATATATCGTCACCGTTCTTCTTGAAAGATTTATCGATCTCGTCGAGAACGATGATGAAAACCTTGTTCTCGTTATCGATCACCTTGGTGATCTCGTTGAATATCTTATCAAGACTCCAACCGGTGAAAGGGATCTTATTGTTAGGATCGGTGATGATCTGATTGGAGATGTTGTAAAGAATACTGTACGGTGTATCGATGACTTCACAATTCACATAGATGTAGCAGCAGTTGTTGTTTCCGGCATCCTCTTTCATCAATTCCTTGCCGACATAATTCACGACTGCTGTTTTTCCTGTTCCTGTCTTTCCGATGATCAGGATATTGGAAGGCTGCTCTTTGTTGAGCGAGGGGCCAACTATATCTACTATGTCATTGATTTGAGATTCCCTGTGGAGAAGCTGTTCAGGAACATAAGTTGTCTGTAAGATTCCTCTGTCCTTGATAAGTGTATTTTTCTTCTCCAGATAGTGTTTGAATATGGAATCTCCCGTCACTCGAAATACCTCTTATTCGCGTAGAACTCCATAACCGAAATTATAGATATAATACTTGCGAACCGTACATATCGGTTTTATAATTGGAGCGTTATCCGTAATCAATCAGGTGTTCAAACATGAACGGATGGATCGTTATCGGTGCATGCATCGGAGCTCTTGCAGCCGCAATTGTTGTTATTCGCCGCGCCGTTCACGCCGCAGCCATTCTGAAAACGATTGATATTGATCACCCTCTCTGCGAATCGACGGGTATTTCTCCCGCCGTTTCATCCTATGCGGGGATGAGAGACGGTGACACAACAGCCGCATGAGGGCCGCGGAGCGCGGATGTACCGGATGGGAAGCGGTAGAACGAGGGCTTGTATCTCGAATGATGATGAGACCCGCTTTCTTTTGCTTGTAAAAGGAAGCGGGTGCTGATATAATATCATTCCATAGCTGCATGGATCGGGGGGAGGGGATGGAATGAAATCAGAAGATCGCACCCTCCTCGCTCTCCTGTCTGAAGCGTTGCATGGCCTCTGTAATTGACGATGCGCGGGAGTCCGACGGCGTGATGGTGCCGTCGCATTTCCACCACGGCCTGATCCTGCTTTTGCACACGGCGGAGCACATGATTAACACGGGCGTCGGCCTGCGGCACCTCTGCGATTGGGCGGTGTTTTACAGCCGGTTTTCCGACGCCGCATTCCGCGAGATGTTCGAGGAGCCGCTCAAGTATGTGGGCTTGTGGCGGTAAAGAGCGGGGCGGCGGTATTCCGCTTTGCAGACGCATCGCAAAAGGTCCTTCGTGCCGGGGAAGCCGCGCTGTTTTCCGACGATTGCGCATACGTGGAGGAAACGTGGGGAAGCGACCCGTTTGTGCACTACACGTTGAATTTTTCGGCCGTCAATGCGCGCGCCGTGATCGGGGAAGCGCTGTATG
>CACWTF010000021.1 GCA_902763685.1 methanogenic archaeon
AATACCGCAACTAGCGGAAGATCTTAGGGAAAAATGTACAAACCGTAAAATAACGATCACAGGCGGCGAACCCCTGGAACAACCTGAAGCACTTGAAGAACTGCTGATAGCTCTGAACGGATTCGATATCTGCCTCTACACCAGCTATGAGCTGGATGAGGTTCCGCCCAGCATCCTAAAATATCTTCACTACATCAAAACCGGAAGATACGTCGCCTCACTGCGTACCACGACAACCCCCTATGTCGGATCTACAAATCAAAAATTCATCAATCTTAGAGGATAAATGAACAACAATATCGTTTACGAAAACGCTGCCCAGAGAAAAACCTACGTCGGAGAGGTATATGATCAGGGCGAACATAAGGTAAAGGAGGACGTGCTCAACAATCTCCCCGAAGAGTGGGCCCGGCTCCACCGCGACGGCCACATCCACATCCACGATCTGGATGCGTACGGCCTCACCTACAACTGTCTGACCTTCGACCTCCTGAAGGGATTCCCCTACAGCTCTTTCGAAGGCCTCAGTAACAGCAGGAAGGTACTGCGTCTCTTTGAATTCTATAAGTCCCTGGTTTCCAAGGTAGGTAACGAACAGTCCGGAGGTATGGGATTCGGTAATTTCGACCTCGACACTGCCACACTCCTGAAGAACCTCGGTGTTCCGGAAGATGAGACCTGCCTCGGACTCATAAGGGACAGCATCGCGGAATTCCTCCAATGGTGTAACGACTCACACGAGAGGATGGGTCAGGTCAGCTACTACGTCACCCTTAACATCGGACTTGCAGATTCGGATCTGTCTAGATACATCTGCAGGGCAGTGATCGAAGAATTCGCAACTCTGCCGCCCACGGTATACAAGCCTAACATCGTCTTCAAAGTGAAGGACAAAGTGAATCACGGGGAACAGGACCCCAACCATGATCTATTCCTTCTGGCACTTTCGTGTACTGCCAAGAAGATGATTCCCACCTATCTCCTTTGCGACTGCGAGGCAGACAGGACTTTCGACCCTCGTGACCTGTCGATCATGGGCTGCAGGACCCGTGTCGTCAGTGACCTGTTCGGTGCGACCGGTTCCAGAGGCAGAGGCAACATTGACAACATATCGATCAATCTCCCTCGCCTTGCCATGGAGGTCGATGAAGAGCTCCCTGAGGCCACGGTCGATCTGAGGGTGGATCTGTTCAAGAAAAAATGGACAGCTGTAGCGGATACGGTCACAGAGATCCTTCTAGATAGGTACAGGAAAACTCTTGAACGCAGCGTCGAGCTGTTCCCAACGGTCCACAAATACAATCTCTGGATCGAAGACTTTGGGAACGCAGAGACCATGGCGGAAAATCTGAAACATGGTACGCTTTCCTTCGGATTCATCGGACTCTCCGAGGCCATCGAAGTACTCACCGGTAAGAAGTACTACATGGGGTCAGAAGAGTACTCCGAAGCACTGGACTTCGTAAAATACATGAGGACCTACGCTAACAAATGCATCGAGAAGTACCATCTTAACTTCTCCCTGCTGGCCACCAGCGGAGAGCTCATCTCCGGCAGATTCTGCGAAATCGATAAGACCCTCTACAGCAACAAGATCACCGAAAAGGGATTCTACACCAACTCGTTCCATATCGATGTGGACAGCTGCATCCCCGCCTTCGAGAAGATCTCCAAGGAAGGTCCGTTCCATACAATCTGCAACGGCGGATGCATCACATACGTTGAACTCGGCGAATCGCCTATTGGCAACGTTGAGGGTCTGTCCGAATATGTGGACTGTGCGATCAAGAGCGGCACCCACTATCTCGGATTCAACTTCCCGCTAGACATCTGCCGTGGATGCGGAAACAAAGGGGTCTTCGACAGCTGTCCCGAGTGCGGCAGCCAGGAGATCACCCGTATCAGGCGCGTCAGCGGATATCTGGAGATTCTGGACTACTTCGTATCCGGGAAGAAACACGAGGTAAGCCACAGGAGGAAGAACTGATGTCTGACATGACTTCAGAGGATTTCCTGACTCTCGGAAAGGAGTATGCACTGGGGAGCAGACTTCACCGCAAGGATCTTCCCAAGAGCGTGGAATGCTTCCGCAAGGCTGGAGAGATGGGGAATATAAGAGGCATTTTCAGACATGCCCTATCGATTTTCGAAGGAGAAGGCGTTCCCAAAAACAGGGATCTAGCCCAGAAAATGGCCAGAAAAGTTATCCCCCTGCTAAATGCTGAAGCTGATGAGAACAAAACTAAGTCGATCCAGACCCTTGCCGATGCATACTCCTTCGGCCTAGGCGTCCCCCAGGATTTACACAGGGCATACGAACTGTATCTGGAAGCATCGATACTGGGCGACAAGGAGGCTCAGTGCAGTCTGGGTTTCTGCTATTTCGACGGTCTCGGAGTGGAAAAGAATGTCAATATGGGGGCACGCTGGTGGACCATTTCAGCATCCCAGGGTTATCCCCACGCCTGTTGTGACATAGGAGTATGCTACCTTTCAGGAATCGGAGTAAAGAAGGATGTGGCCGAGGCCATAAGATGGTTCACCGAGGCTTCAGAATCCAACTACTCTCCCGGAAGCAGCTTTATGGGAAGGTGTTACTACTTCGGTATCGGGGTAAAAAAGAATCCTGTAAAGGCAGCCGAATATTATAGTCTGGCACTTATGCAGGATTATGACAGGGGCTGTCGCAGCATCCTGTCCGATGGATTGGATTTGAGAGAATTCCTGGATTCCAAAAAACTGAGAGAAAACCTCCGTACCTCCATACATGGCAGCGATGACATCGACATCGTCGATGGGTGCGTATATCTTAGCAGAGCCGTCACATCGATAAACACTGATATTCTCGCTGACCGTTGCATAAGAAAGATAATCGTAGAACCGGACAATCCCAATTACAGGAGCATAGATGGGTGCCTTTACGATAAGGCAGGTGCGACGCTCCTTCTGTATCCTCGCGCCCGCCCACTGAAAGACTGCTGCCAGCCTGAATCACTGAAATCCGTACAGGATCTCGGATTCTTCAACGAACTAATCGCTTTGGCAAAACAGGAGTAATATCATGTTCAATGGAAAACACATATCAATCGAGGGAATGGACGGAGTGGGGAAGAGTACCGTCTGCAAAATGCTGGCGGAACGTCTTGGCTTCGAATTCGTGGAGAAACCTCTGAGATTCCTTTTCGACAGCGAAGGCAATATCGATAGCTACGTCAGAATACGGGATTATGTGAACAGCAGGGAGGACCGTGTGTTCACATCCTGGTTCTACGGTCTAGGGAGCACCTTCCTTTACGACAGGTACCAGGGAAAGAACATCATTACCGACCGCCATCTTATCTCGAATTACATGTGGAGCGGAACGGACGAGAGCGAACCTGTCTTCAGGACCCTCATTGACCGCATTGGTGCACCCACGCTTACTGTAGTCCTATACGCAGATCCAGAGGTCATACGCAAACGTCTAATCGGCAGGAACCCGACCGATTCCGATATCAGGAAAATCGAACAATCCGAGACCGTTTACAGCAAGGCTCGTATGTTCCTCGAGAAATATCCCATGCCCCACCTATTCATCGATACTGGTGACAAGATGCCGGAAGAAATCTGCGATATAATCATCGAAGAAGCGAAACACCTGGGCGTGATCTGATGGCAGACAACAGGGTGGCAGGAACCCTTTTCGTGGATATGAAGTATATCTACCTCTATCACAAACTCGGGTTCCGCGAAGAGGCCACCGACATCTACACGAAGAAATACCCAGATGTCAAAATCTCTATCGAATCCGAGAAACAATTCTTCACATTCGTAGGCAACGACTGCCCCCTCACAGCCCATCATGACTTCGTGACCCTGGAGCTTCTAGATCTTCTCCTGGAAAAGGGCTATTCTCCTTCGGAAATACACCTCGAAAGCGAAGGAATCATCCTTACCGGCCCCGTGACGCTACACTTCCGTACCCTCGCTTGGGGAAGGGAGTACAACAATTGGACTTCAGAGAACAAACCTTCCCCCGGACAGGTCTTCTACACCTCACAGCTATCTGGCGGCCTTATAGATAGGGCATACATTGCCAACCTGGACGGTATCACCACCTCCACAGGACTGTTCGACCATGATGCACCATACGATTTCAGACCCCTTTCCGTCACCGAACTGGAGGGGATTCCCCCGGAGTTCATCGTGGAGTCCACCGTACTCGTGGCATACAAGGGAACTGATGAACATGTGGAAATACCCGTGGGGATTACCAAAATCGAAAGCGGCGCATTTTGGAACAACTGTTCAATACGCTCTGTCATACTCCCGGATACGGTCAAGATTATCGGAGGAGATGCATTCGTATACTGTGAATCATTGGAATCCGTCAATATCCCTCCGTCCGTATACGATATCGGTGACGATCCCTTCGCAGGTTGTCCCAAACTCGTAGTCATCAACTGTAGCCGGAACTTCATCAATGACAAAGGTGTTCTGTTCACCAGCGACCGTACACGCCTGATTCACTATCAGCCCAGTTTGGAAGCCGAACTTTATATCATCCCCGACTCGGTGGAATGGATCGGCAAGCACAGCTTCTACAACTGCAACAACCTAAGGAAGGTCATCATCGGACCGAAGGTCGACTATATCGGAAATAATCCGTTCTCGGACTGCCACCATATCGTACTGGAGAACAGGAGTCCCAACTACGTTTACACCGATGGGGCATTGATGGACCGTAACTGTACCACCATCCTGCATTACTCCCACGGAAGGGACGAGGATGACTATATCATGCCTGATTCCGTCCGCACCATCGGTAGGAACTCTTTCTGGAATTGCAAAAGGATAAGGAGAATAGTACTAGGGAAGAACCTCCGCCAGATCGGATATAATCCATTCGCAAACTGTTCCAATCTCAGTATCTTCTCCAATAGTCCAAACTATGTCGTGAGAGATTCCATCCTTTACGATAAAGATGTACGCGAAACGGTATGCTGCACGGATGTCCGTGCGAAAGAACCTGTTACCCTCCCGAACACCGTGGAGAACATCGGCAGGAATTCTTTCGCAGGTTGCGTATCCCTTAAGGAAATCTCCATACCCGATTCCGTGAATACCATCAGCAGGGGTGCGTTCAGTCACTGCGAATCCCTGAAGAAGGTACATGTGCCAGATAACGTAGAGATTATCGAGAAATGGGCATTCAGCTACTGCTTCGCCCTCGAAGAAATCAGCATCAGTAGGAACACGAAAGTGGCAAAAGACACATTCACAGGCAGCACGAAAGTAAAGGTGATTACCAGATGAAGACTGTAGAGACTTTCGGAAAACCCGGAGCGAAGAACCTAGTCATCGAAGCGGACAACATTGATGCATTGAACTACCTCAACAAGGAATATTCCGGTAAGATCGACGTTATCACCATAGACCCTCCATACAACACCGATATCAGTTATATCGGCTACAAGGATTCGAACTATTCAGAAGGATGGGGGAAGTTCATGGGGGATAGACTTACACTTGCGAAGGGCCTTCTGTCCCCCACAGGGGTAATGTTCATCAACATCGATGAGAACGAACTCGTCTGTCTGCTGAACATCTGCTATTCCCTTTTCGGCATCAGCAATGTCAACGTACTTGTATGGCCCAAGGTTAACCCGCGGTTCGACCAGAACCGTGTTGAAAAACCCATTTTCAATATCAGATCCACCCACGAGTTCATCGTCCTATGCTACAATGACAAACCCAACACTCACTTCGGAAATACCATCGACGGAAAGCCCATGGAATCAATCGTTGCGGGTTACGGTACCACTTCATCTGCAAAGGATGAGATATGCGAGCTCTTGGGAGACAGAAAATGCTTCTCCACACCCAAGCCTGTCGCCCTCGTTCGTGAGATGATCAGGGTCGCATCGAAGAAGAATTCCATCATCTTGGATTTCTTCGCTGGTTCCGGTACCGCGGGACATGCGACAATGGCTCTGAACAAGGAAGACGGCGGCAACAGGAGATTCATACTAGTCACCAACAACGAGAGCGACATCTGCAGAAAAGTTACCATACCTAGACTGAAGGTCGCTATTGAGAGGGAGGATTTGGACTCAGGATTCGTGTTCATGACCATGCTAGACTGAAATCACATACCCTAAAAAATGTAAACCAAAATACCTAAAAAAATTAAACCAAAATACCTGAATTCTTTAAACCGATTCCTCCCAACAGTTTGCATTCTGCTGAATTTTCACCCATTTTACTATTACATTCTGCTGAATTTTCACCCCTTTTCCATTTACATTCTGCTGAATTTTCGATGGAAAATCATATGCAAAACGCTGAATCCTACCGATGAAAACCAACAGTGCCAGAACAACGATTCCGGAACATTGGTTCTCAATACGTCCTCAATCTGTACCTCTGTCCCCTAGCCCTCGGCGTATCTGGGAACTCGAGATCGACCGCCCCGCTCTCCACCGCGGGCCTGAGGTAGTACGTCAGGAAGTTCGGATACGAGGCCATGCCCACCCTGCCCATCAACTCCTTTGAGGCGTACCATGTCCCCTCCTTCATCGCATCCGTCAGCCGGCTCACCCGTGCGGACGGCCGCCGAACATCCTCCTTCAGGGCATGCTCCGCATCCTCCACGGCATTCAATATGGTTTGAAGCATGAACTCCACGAACGCGGTGGAATCCCCTGCGCGGTTGCACCTGTCGATCGCCTCGTAGTACTCCTGCGGCGTCATCTCGATCCTGTTCTCCACGGGGATCCTGAGGAAAACAGGTCTCCAGTTCCCCAGTATGGCGGTCTGCCACAGCCTGGCCATCCTGCCGTTGCCGTCCGTGAAGGGATGGATGAACACCAGTTCGTAATGGAAGACGCACGATGCTATCAGGGCGTTCACCTCTCCCCTGGTGGAGTTCAGCCATTCGAAGAGGTTCACCATGTTCCCCGGGACCTGCTCGGGAGGCGGTGCCATGAAGATGCACTCGTCGCCGGAGAACACCCCCTCCCCCTTGCTGCGGAACCTCCCGGATTCCTCCGCCGTGCCCTTGGTCATGATGCCGTGGATGCGGAGCAGTTCCTCCATGCTGTAGGGATCGAAGCTGCCGAGGCCCGCATACGCCTCGTAGGCGTTCCTCACCTCGTCGATGTCCTTCTTCGGACCGATCACGCGGCGTCCGTTGATGACATCCGATACCTGTTCTAGCGAGAGGGAGTTGGCCTCGATGGCGCAGGAGGAGTGCACCGAACGGATCAGGTTCTGTTTCCTTAGCCTCGGGCTGGGGTCGAGGGATTCGTAACCGTCTATGCGGCTGATCCTCTCTCCTATGCGGAAGACCAGATCCAACATCCTCTGCGTGATCGTGAAGGGTGGGGCTTGATACATATATGATATATGTATGATATATCAATGATATATGTATATCGTTCAGGGCCTCTCATTCTTCGTTTATATAGGTGTAATGATTCAATATATACAAATACATGATATTTATATTACATCCCAATGACACAAAACTATGACAACATAGTTACCTCCCCGAAGAACGCGGTCTTCCAGATCCGCCTCAATCAGGAGGTCAAATCCGCAGCGGAGGATCTCTTCGCATCATGCGGCCTCACCCTCACTGATGCAGTGAACCTGTTCATTCAGCAGTCACTCAACGTCGGAGGGCTTCCTTTCGAGGTAAGGGCACCGGGAGCCAAGCTTTCCAAGGAGAAGGCGTTGGAGATCCTCCTGGAGAAGCTCGAGACCACCGACGGCAAGTACGATCCGCCTGCCAAACAATGAATACTAAAAAACAGATGTGCCAGACACTAGATTTTGAATGATTTTAGGCACTATTTTAGCCAAACGCTGAAATCGTATTGATTTCCCTATTCTGGCACATCTGTTAGAAATCCTTGATTCGGAGCATAATCGACAAAGGGAATGCTCTGGACGTCAGGATAGGAGAAATTATTGAAATTGCAGGGGGCACGGAGCCCCCATTGGAGGATGGCATAAGGCCCCTGCTTCGGGGCTGTCTGATTCAGTTCGAGAGTTCCTTCGCATGCCGCTCCACGAGTTCGTACGATGCCTCGGCCTGGGCCTCGGTTAGGGGCGAGACCATGGTTGATAGTATTCTCGTGTCATGCCTGTGCGTTGGACCTCTTTGTTGTCGTAAGTAACGATTGCTTTCTTTCTTCCTCTGCGGGCGTCTTTTTACTATACCTCCTGTGTTGTTTCTCATTGAAGTCTTCTGTCTGCCGCCTTGACGATGTTGTCGATCTCGGCGAGAGCGTCTTTCTCTATCGGATTAACCGCATGGTTGGCCAATATGTCTACCACGCGGTTGTGGGCCTGGTCGATGGATTCCGGTCTTCCGGCTTTGATCCATTCATCGATCATGTTCCTGTCCGAGAATTCAGGTTTGGTCTGACTGAACATTCCGTTCATTGTCCTCGGTAATGGGATGTAATTCCCTCCGGGACCCTGTTGTACGATATCCTCGAAGGAAAGCGTCTCGGTATCCACGGCGACCCCCTCGGCTATGCGCCTGATGAGCGGGATCATGTCGTTCACAAGGACTGCCTGCTCCATGGAATAGGTCATACCGAGTTCGATCAGTCCCACTCCGAACACATTACTGCATCCGGTCAGACAGGGGATGAGACCGTTCATCATCGCCTCCTGTGCTGATTGGAATCCAGGATACTTCGAATCCGAGATCGATCCATCGTTCACACTGGGGATCCCGTAAAACTGTGCCATCTGTGCGCTGCAGCTGCTGATGAGGGTGTTCTCCGGGGATCCGAACGGTGCGGTGTTTGTCATGAAATCGAAGTTTGTGGTACAGCTCCCGTAGAACGTGGGGGTCCCGGGATTGAACATCTGGGTCAGCGCGATTCCCGCGAGCGCCTCGCAGTTGTGGATGACCACGGTCCCCGCAAGATCGATGGGCGATGTGGAGCCTGCCATGGCCATGGTCATGGACATGAACGGTATGCCGTAATCGCCGGAGTACTTGCTCAGCAGACAGAACTTTCTGTCCAGCTGAAGGGGGCTGGAGCTGCAGCTTCCGTTCATGAGGAAGGGCTTCTTCCTGGCCTCTTCCTCGTCACCGGAATATACCGCCTTCATCATCGCGAAGTAATCCGCAACATATTCCGGAAGAGGATCGGTGAGATACGGTTTTGAAGTGTTACTGATGATCGCCCTGACCTCGTACAGCGTACGGGCGACGTTGGATGTCATCAGATCGAGCGCGGATACCGGTTGGGTGATGAGATCGATGTTCTCGAGTCCGTCTTCCAGTTTCGCTATGTTCTCGATATCCTTCAGGGTGGCATCCCTGGTGTCAAATTGGTTCCTGGACACATAATGGCAGACCCTGGTGCCCATACCTAGATTCATGTAGTTGACCACGGAACCGTCGGATACCATCCTTACATCGTGCTGGCCGTCGCGGCTGTGGAGGGTAAAGGAGTTCGGTGCCTTGGAGACGAATTCGGTGATGATGTCGCGGGGGAATCTGACATTATTGTTCCCCTCATCCACGATGCACCCTTGGACCTTCAGGAATGCGCGGGTCTCAGCGTCATCGATCAGGAGTCCGACTTTCTCCAGTACATCCAGGCTCGTCTCGTTGATCCTCTTGATGTCTTCATTGTTCAGTATTTCCAATTTGAGATTCTTCATGCATATAGCCTCCGCTAAAACAGAACGATGATGGGTTGGGGCCCCCTTTCGGGGGCCGTCTGTTTCAGTTCGAGAGTTCCTTCGCACGCCTCTCCACCAAATCGTCCAATGCCTTGGCCTGTGCCTCGGTAAGGGGCGAACTGATCGGTGCCTGCAGGATCTCCATGACCTTCTCGTGTGCGAGGTCAGCGGTATCCTTGGAACCGTTCTGCATCCACGGATCGTACATGAGCTTGTCGAGCACGGTGGGCTTGGAGGTGATGCCGATATTCATCATGGTCTCCCTCAGGCCGAGGAAGTTGTTACCGATACCGACCTCCCTGATAGACTCGTAATCGAGATTGGCCTCGTCGACCTGGATTCCGTTCTTGGCGAACCTGAACATGCCGATGATGTCGTTATCGATGACGAGCTGCTCCAGGGACATGGACATGCCCAGTTCGAGCATTCCCGCCCCGTAGATGTTCGATGCACCGGAGAGGGACGGGAGCATACCGGTGATGGTCTTCTCGTGTCCCGCCTGTGCGTTGGGCCTCTTGGCGTCGGACTAGGTACCAGCCACGATGGAGGGGATGTGATAATACATCGCCATCTGAGCGACACCCGCGCTGATCAGTGCGAGCTCAGGGGATCCGACGGGTGCTGCATCGTTCATGAAATCGAATGCGGTGGTGGAACTGCCGTAGAACGTCAGCGCACCGGGGTTCTTCAGCTGCACCAGGGCGATTCCCGCAAGCACTTCCGCATTGTGGGTAACCATGGTACCCGCAAGGAAGATAGGCGAGGATGCCGCGCCCATGGCCATGCTGAGGCACATGAAGGGCATTCCGTAGTCCGGGGCTTCCATCGCGAGCTGGCAGAACACGTCGTCGAGCTGGAGGGGACTGGAGGGGCATCCTCCCACGAGGAAGAAGGGCTCCTTCTTGGCACGCTCCGCATCGCCGTCGTAGCAGATCCTCTCGATCTCGAAGTAATCCTTCATGAAGGAGGGATCGGGGTCCAGCAGCATGGGCTTGGAGGAGTTCTTCACTATCGCACGGACCTCTTTGAGGGTACGCACGGGGTCGGTGGCCAGATCCATGGCGGATACGGGGGAACAGAACCAGTCGATGTTCTCGCAGGCATCCACCACCTTGGCGATCTCGCCCATGTCGGCGACGGTACTCTCCTTGCATTCGTACTTACCGTTGCCGGCATACTTTATCATCCTGGTGCCGACACCGAAGGTCATGTTGTTGACGATGGAGCCGTCGGAGACCATCCTCACGTTGTGCTGGCCGTCGCGGCTGTACATCGTGAATTCCCTGGGGGTCGTCTTGAGGACCCTGTCGATTACCTCTGCAGGGATCCTGACGATCTTGGTCTCGTCGTCCACCTGGCATCCTGCCGCCCTGAATACCTCCCTGGCGGCTTCGTTGTTGACTGAAATTCCCGGATCCATCAGGACCTTGAGGGTGGTCGCATGGATGGCATCCATCTCTTCTTTGGAGAATATCTCCGTCTTGATATGCTTCATTTTATCACCGTTTCGAAGCATCGGACGCCAGCTTCCGCTGGCCGATGCTTGATTCCGTATGTTGCCGATCGTATCTTCCGGATCGGCATGCGGTTCGTTATGGTTTCATAAGAGCAAAAATCGAACCCGCTTACTCCTTCCCGACATCCCTTATGCGGACATGGTACTTCTCTCCGTCCACAAGGGGATTGGTGAGGAGATAGGTGTAGAACGGATTCGTATACGGAGAGTGCATGTAGTTGTCGATATCCGGCTCTATACGCTTCAGGATGGTGATCAGATTGTTACGCATGTTGTAGATATCCTCTCTGGGGATATCCTCCATGGCCTTGTCCATCCACGTGCTGGTGGAATCCATCACCTGGTTGCCCAGCTTCTTGCCGATCTCCGTCAGGTGGATGCGGTAGTTACGGCTGGTCTGATTGATGCGGTCGTCGTATACCATACCTTTGTCGTAAAGGACCTTGATCACCCTGTGGGTGTTGGCAGGATCCATGTCGAGGAAGTCGGATAGTTCCATCTGGGTCATGGGTCCGTTCAATACCAGTGCGATAAGGTAGACAGCATGGGAACTGGTGAGACCGTAGGGTGATACCTCATCGGTCATATGCCTTCTCATGGCCGCGTTCATACGGTCGAAGAATATCGGCAGGAACGAATTCCAGTAGATGCTTCCTCTGTCATCCATCAACAACACTTCGCAAATCCGGACGCATGGATGCATCCGCTCAGCGGGATTGCTTTCGGAGGTATTTATACCAGGTGCAACCAACATGTTCAACTCTTTGCTCTAATATGGGTAAGGCCGCCTTGCGGCGGCCTGTTTTTGTTCAGACCTTCTTAAAGAAGGTCCTCGCGAGATAGATCAGTGCGATGTCGAGGGCGATTACCATCCCGACGAACACGATGTCCGCGTTGGGGAACGCGAAGATATCGTCCATTCCGAACATTTCCATCACCTCAGCATGGTGTCGATGGCCTCCTTGCCGTAATCGGTAAGGCGGTACTTGGCGATCATCAGGTTGTTGCCGAAATGGGAACCGTCGTCGACGTCCTCCTCCAGCACCTCCAGCAGTCCGTTGATGGACAGCTCGGCAAGCCAGAAACGGGCGGTCAGCTTCCAGTAGTCGGAACCGTCCTTTCCGTCCTCCTTGAGGATGGGTGGGATGGCCTCGAAATCCCACATCTCCTTGCCTTCGAAGGACATCAGCAGCCTGGACTTGAGCGGCAGGTCAGCGGCCATCTCAGGCACCTCCCTGTGCTTCGGCATCGGGATTCTTCTCCCAGTACATGATGAAGGTACCGGAGATGGCGATGATGGATCCGATGATGAGCAGGATGTTGAGTTCCTGACCGAGGAAGACGAACAGAGCGATCATCGATACTGGCACATACATGTTGCAGAGGCAGAGGGTCCTTCCCACACCGATGAGGGGGAAGGCCTTGTACTGTGCCGCGTAGCAGAAACCGAGGGACAGTGCGCAGATGGCCATCCAGAAGAGGAGGGCAGCGGATCCGAAGGTCTGTGCCATGCAGTCGATGAACTTGTCGGGACCGACGATGACCAGGAGCAGGGGCAGCATGACGATGCACCAGAAGACGAACTCGATGGAGAATCTGACGGGCAGGCTGGCATCGGCGTCGGTAACGTTGAGGGCCCTGATGGACAGGTTACCCTCGACTCCCCATCCGATGATGGACATGATGGCTCCGAGGTATCCGAGCATGACGTTACCCTCGCTGGCGGGGTGGGTGATGTTCTCGATCATCTCGGAGGGGTTGAGGATCACTATTCCACCAACCAGGATGACGATGATGCCGATGATGGCCTTCATGGAGAACTTCTCATGGTTGAAGACCCTTGCCACGAGCGCTCCCACGACACAGCTGAGCAGTGCCATGGAGGCTGCGAAAGTGGCCCCGATGTAACCGGTGGCCAGTGCGCTTCCGAAGATGGCGGTGGGTCCTCCGCAGAGGGCTCCGAAGAACAGCCATTTGAGGATCTTCCTGTTGGTGACGACCCTCTTGTATTCGCGGATCTTGCCGGTGGTGGTCGCCCAGATGCAGGTAAGGAGGAGTCCGAACATCAGGGCCTGGACGAAGGCGTCCAGATAGGAACCGACCAGGTATCCTGCGTCGGGATCCTCGAAGTTGTACAGTACACTGAGGGGTTCCACTCCCCAGATCGCCTGCAGGGGGACGTAACCGATACCCCACATGACGGCGGTCAGGAGGGCCCAGATGAATCCCCACTTGACGCGGGCCTTCTTCTGGGACTCGATGATGGCCCTCTTTTCAGCAGTTAGTTCTGTCATATATATCACCTGAAGTGAAATGTGCCAGCCGGTCTCCCGGCCGGTGTTTTAGAGTCAGCGGTGGAGCCTGGTGGCCTCCCTGAGGCGCTTACAGCTGGCGATCTCGATGTCGAGGATGTCCTCGATGTTGATCTTCGCCTCGATTCCGTAAGGTGCTCCTCCGATGGTGGTGATGACGCCGAGTCCGTGCTCCTCACGGTAGTTCCTCATGAAGACCTCGTCGTTGATCTCCTCAGGACCGAGTCCGAGCTTGTCCATGACGTACTTCTTGGACTCGGAGATCTTGCACTTGTTGCGGAGCTGGACCCTTCCCACGAGATCTCCGACGGTACGCATACCTCCGAGACCGGAGCTGGTGTAGTGGGTCACGAGACCCATGGGGTCTCCCACTCCGACCTATAATCCGTCCACGTGGGCGACCTCGATCATACACTTGTCGGCACGGGTGACCGCATCGATGGGCGGGGTCTCGAACATGGGGGTTCCGCCCACACCCATTCCCATGTTGACCTGGAGGGGGATGGTGGATACCCTGGAACATTCCTTGACCATGGTGACCGAACGGGCCACGTTCCAGGCGGTGGACCTGGAGGAATTGGTGTTGACAACGGGACCGAAGGTGGAGACACCGGCAGCCTCGGCGAGCTTCACCTGCTCGTGGGGGTAGAGTCCGGCCGCGAGCATTCCCTTGTACTCCACCATTCCGCTGATTCCGAGAACGGACTCGGCGGACATACCCATCTGCACATCAGCGTCGGGATAGGTCTTGCGGAGTTCCTCAACTGCCTGGAGCGAACCCACGAAGTCGAGGTCCCCTCCGGATGCGGTGGTGTCGAAGTCCAGTCCGTCGATTCCGGTGGAAAGGAGCTTCTCGCCGATGAAGATGATATCATCGCGCATGGCGTTCATGGCGCCCTCTCCCTCGGCCATGGCCTCGTCGATCTTGAACTCCCTCATGAGGTCGGGAGGGTTTCCGTAGGGACCGGTGGGCTTGTAATACAGCCCGATGTTGGGCATGAACATGTAGAGCATGGGGATGACGGTGTTGTACATCACGTTCTGACAGTGGGCCATCTCCATACCGATGACGGGTTTGACGTTCTTGGTACTGGGATCCATGTATGCGATCTCGAAGGTATCCATACCGAGGGCCCTCTCGTGAACCTGGATGGCCGCAGTACGGCTCATCTCGAGTGCAGGACTGGAGGATCCGTTGTCGTTCAGGAGCTTCATCTCCCCTCCGTCCTGGGTGAGGATGACCTCTTCCCCGGGCTCGACGGAAACGGTGCGGCCCTTCTCGCACATGATCTCCACGATCCTGGAAAGGTCATCCTCGGTGAGTGCAGGCACCTGTGCGCAGTCAACTGCGTCGTTCATTCCAGCTTCCACATCGGCACGGACCTCTTCCTTGGTCATCCAGGTGAGGCTTCCGTCGCCCATACGCATGCGGATCTCTTTGGCTCCGACCATATCAGGCATCCCCCGCGATGGCCTTGGCCTTGTCAGTTGTCTCGTTGGCGGTCTCTCCGTAGATATCCGCACCAATCTTGTCGCAGTAGATCTGGGTGATGGGGGCTCCGCCGACCATCATAGTGACCTTGTCCCTGTATCCCTCGTCCCTGGTGATGTCGATGATGGTCTTCATGACGGTCATGGTGGTGGTCATGAGGGCGGACATACCGCAGAAGTTGCAGCCTCCCTTGATCTCATCGATGAATTTCTGTGTAGGCACATCGCGTCCGAGGTCGTGGACCTCGAAGCCTGCGCACTGGAGCATGGTGGAACAGATGGATTTCCCGATGTCGTGGACATCTCCCTCGACAGTCCCCATGACGGCGGTACCGAGCTTCTTGCCCGCATCCCCTCCGGCAGCGAGCTTGGGGCCGAGGATCTCCATGGCCTTGTTCATCCCGGCCGCGGCGGAGAGGACGTGGGGCAGGAAGAGCCTTCCCTTCTGGAAGAGGACTCCGACCTCGGTCATTCCGGCGGACATTGCATCTATGATATCCGTAGCGGGCATTCCTGCCGCATCGGCTTTGTTCACTGCATCGATGATCCCCGGCAGTTTGACGGCTACCATGGCATCGATCAGTTCCTGTTTGATGTCACTCATTTGTAACTCCTCCGAGCAGTTGCTCTAATTGATTAATCAAATTAATCTATTTATAGCTTGACGACTCAATTTAACGAATTTCGTAAAATATGTTGATTTCGTCAATATTTATGGTGTTATTTCAGCAAAAAACGCATTTATTATAATGTTTATAGTAAAAAAGAGGTTATTTTTTGTATGGATTGTTTATAAAATACAATGATTGGATTGATATCATAATTTGATTTGTCAAAATAATTTTATACTTAATTTGAGATGTCAACTTGTAGTATTTAGTCGGTTTTCCTCCACGGGGGCTGCAATGCCCCCGATTCCGACACTATAAACCGCAGGGCCCCGGGAAGCCCTGCGGCAGCCATTTCACACATCATCAGGGAAGCGTTCCGGTTCGGAACCATTATTAACAACCATTAACTCAGCACGGCCATGTACTGTCCCAAATGCGGAACCCAATGTTCCAATACTGAAAAGTATTGCAGGAAGTGCGGGGAACAGCTGAACAGGCAGACCCCGCCCGAGACCGTCAGCAGCACCAAGGCCTACGACAGCCGCGGATTCAGACCCAAATCCGATGCCCGCCTGGTGTCCTTCATCCTCGGTCTGATCCTCGGACTCATCGGACTGCTCCTCGCGGTCATCATCTACCACGACCACAGGGATTTCGAGGAGGACCCCACCGGCACCGCCATCGTCTGGTCCATCTTCGGTATGCTGTTCTGGTTCGTCATCTTCTTCGTACTCGTAGCCGTACTGTTAGGCGTATCGCTGTACGCAGCATGAACCGGGGACCGGGGGCATTCGCCCCCATATCCCCGCAATAAAACGATTTAAGATTATTTCTTCCCGCGGACCACTTTGAACACGTAAAGTACTATCAGCACGGCCACGGGCATGATGGCCCCCTGGGGGTTCCCGAGCAGCCAGTAAGCCACGATGAGGGCAATGATACCTACGATGCCGAACCTCCTCAGGATCGCTCCGCCGCCCAGCAGCAGGGTGAAGATGAGGAGCGCGAGCAGCATGATACCCGTCACGATCAGAGAGGAGGAGAACCACATGAAGGTCGTGTCACCGACCAATTCCTCCACCCTGGGCTGTATGATGATCTCGCATACCACGGGCACCACGACGACCAGCAGCATGGTGAAGAGCAATCCGCCGACGAAGGACTCGGCGATGCCCGGTCCCTTCTCGCCTTTCTTCTTCTTTGCCATGCAGGGGAGAACCAAGTGTTGATATTAGGATTCTCGCCCGGCTCGTACGGTCAACTGTGCCAGATGCATCCAATTCAATAACCCGGATTATAGGGGGTGTATGAAAAAAAGACCCGGGGGCGATCCCCGGGGAAACGGTTTAGAAAGGAGGCAGGAGACTGATTCAGATCTCACTCGGCGTTCGCATCGGATGCGGGCACCGAATATGTGATCCTGTTGGCGATGAACACCATGACAGCCCAGGCGGCGACCAGAGCCAGGAGCATGGGGATCCCAATCTCTGCCATCTCGGTGAGCATCGCGGCGGTATCTTCCGGATCCGACATGGCGGTCAGGAAGGGGAACCACGGTACGATCTCGCCGTGCCATATGTGCTCCACGAGGAGCGCCAGGACCCCGGACCAGATCATTATGTTCAGCCAGTTGATGTGATATTTCTCAGGAATGTGGTTCCTGAGGCCGGTGGTTACGATTCCCACAGCGGCTGCAACTAAGAAACATGCCATTTTTCATTCCTCCACAGCCTTAGCATCCTTGGCAGATGCGGGCTTCACGAATTTAACTCCCAGTTTGTCGAATGCAACGAACATCTCCCATGCGGCGAGTATAGGTATGACCATACAGAGGCTCAGCACGAAGGGTTCCAGACCGATCTCGAGGAACTCACCCTCGCCGCCTTCGAGAAGCCAGCCGATGACATGGTCGACGAAGACCATGAAGGTCAGGGCCCAGAAGGCAAGGGCGAGCTGCCCGTTGCGGTTCTTACCAGGACTGTTGATCCACGAATAGGTGGCAACAAGAGCAAAGATTGATGCGATTACTAGCCACATTACAACCAATTCCTGTGAGTCTAGGTAGTAACACGAATTATTTAATCGTATGCACTAAATATTACGAATTTATCATTTTGTACATACGTCCATTGTAATAAGTATAGATATTAACTGAAAAAAATACAATTTTGCGCGAAATTGTAGAAAAACAAGGTTCCCGGAAGCTGATTTTTATGTCGGGATCTGTCAGGTACGAACCATCGCAGCAGGGGGGAGGGAACGGAGGATTAGGCGATATCCCCGCGACGGATGAACTGATTCCACCGGTCAGCGAATATGACGTGACCGATGCGTCGCTGAAATAACAAGTCAGAGAAATGAGTGGGCCCAATGAGATTTGAACTCATGACCTTCCGATTATCAGTCGGACGCTCTAGCCGATCTAAGCAATGGGCCCAGTATTTCCGCCTATATTCCCAACCCATATAAACCTTATGTCGGGATCGTCCTCCCAAGCCAGCATAGAATATATGTAATCAAGGGAACCATATCCCCGATGTGGCAATAAAGTTCCAAGAGACCCAGGATTACATCCCCGAAATGCCCGCAAGGGTATTCATGCTGGCCATGGCGGCCACCCTGTGCTTCATGGCCGGAATCACCGCCGCAGGCATCATCGAAGGATGGTGGCAGGTCGGCATCTTCGCCGTCGTCACCGCGGTATGCGTCTTCGTCTGCATGTTCGTCAAGATTCGCATAACCGTCGACGACGAGAACCTCACGGTCTCCGTCTTCAAGCCCTACGTCGTACCCCTGGCACATGTTATAGATGTGAAGAAGGGGGATATCGACGTCACCCGCAACTACAGCGGATGGGGCATCAAGAAGGTCAAATTCAGGAACTACACCGCCCACGGGATCGAAGGAGCGGTCACGGTGAAGCTCGCAGGCAGGATCGTCCTGACGATGACCTGCATCGACCGCGACGCCCTCTACGACATCCTCTACCAGTACAGGAGGCAGGACTGATGCAGGCCACGTTCCATTGGCTCAGGATCGAGACTTTCTGCTATGCGACCGAGAAGGAGGACCTGGTGTCCGACACCTTCAGGCAGATCGCCGGCACGGACGAATTCCAGATCGACATCAGCGAGAGCGAGCACGGCAACCAGATGCTGATCCTCCAGCACATGATCACCAAGCAGAGGGATATGGACGCATTGTTCGCCAGGCTCGGGAAGGATCTCATGCAGAACTTCCTCGACGATATGGAGAACAGGATCGACGAGGACTGCGTGTTCTACACCCGTCTCGACAAACAGAAGGCGGTCCAGGGTATCTACGCGGTGGCACACCACGGCGATGTCATCTCCATCACCGGCAAGGTCGCCTCCAACCCCGCGAAGAAGGAAGTGGCTATGAGGAACATGACGGAGTTCCTCCAGAAGATTATCGGCCAGGCGGCCGAATGAGTTCTGATGATTGGAACTCTGTCTGGAAAATTGTAATTTTTTACATAAATCCAGCTGGAAAATTGTAATTTTTTACATAAATCCAGCTGGAAAATTGTAGATTTATATATCAACAAAGTTATGTACAAATATGCTCAGAAGAAAGGTTTATGACGCCCTGATAGAATGGAAAGGCAGGGCACACAAACCCTTGGTCATATCCGGTCAGAGGCAGATTGGTAAAACATACATCGTCCGCGAATTCGCCTCCCGGGAGTATGACGGCTGTCTCGAGATCAACCTGTCCACCAATCCCGATACCAGGGACCTGTTCAAGGGTGACCTTTCCGTTGATGCCATCATCAAACGCATGAACGTCATGTTCCCCGGCAAACCGATAACTCCAGGCAAGACACTCCTGTTCTTCGACGAGATCCAGGAATGTATGGCCGCATATTCGTCCCTAAAGAGCTTCTCCGACGACAAACGGTTCGACGTGATTGCCACGGGTTCCCTCCTGGGCATCATGATGCCGAACATTGGCGGCTCCCCTGACGAACCCAGTCTTCTCACACCGTTGGGCTATGAGGAATGCATGACCATGTATGCCCTGGACTTCGAGGAATTCCTATGGGCGAAGGGTGTCCCTGAAGATTCGATCGGTTATCTGAAATCATGCATCCGCGACAGGATCCCCATCGACGAGGTCATCCTGCAGAGCATCAACTCATACTTCAGGGAGTTCATGGTGGTAGGAGGCATGCCTGCATCGGTCTCGGCTTTCATAGAATCAGGACAGTTCACGGGATCCATCAGGACCCTGAACGAACTGAACAGCGTATGCATAGCGGATATCAACCGTTACAACAAGGGCATAGACATAGTGAAAACCCTCGAATGCTTCGATTCGATCCCCGATCAACTCTCCGAGAGCAACAAGAAATTCAGATACTCCCGCATAAGGGGAGAGAAATCCCGCAAGGCCGCCGACAGATATATGGAGAACCTCCTGTGGATAAGAGGTGCCGGTTACGGTAACTTCTGTTACGCTGCAAAGGATCTGGCACTACCGCTGAAATCCAAGAGGGACCAGTTCAAGGTATATCTCTCCGACACGGGTATGCTGGTAAACAGATACGGCGAGAACTGCCTGAAGGCAGTATACTCCGGCACTTACCGCTACAACCTCGGTGCTGTGGCAGAGAACGCAGTT
>CACWTF010000022.1 GCA_902763685.1 methanogenic archaeon
GCATTTGCAAATTCTTTTCCTTCTTCTTCGGGAAGTCTGGTAAGTCGCTATTTAATGTATTCCAGCGCATCTTCCGTCAGCCGATAATCGTAGTCGTTGCAACCGTCGGAACGGGAATCCTGGTCGGATGGATGGGCAACATCGACGAACCCGAATCGATCGGCGAAGTCACCAGCTCCGTGAACCAGATCACCATGAACACCGATTCCTACAGGACCTCCTTCAGTATCACCGTCACCGACCAGTCCGGCGACGGCCTCAAGGGAGCAACCGTCCTCCTCTCCGGCTGCGGACTGTCAAGCGGAAAGACCACCTACGCCGTCACCAACGAGAACGGCGTCGCAACCTTCAGCAACCTGAATCTGACGAAGACCACCCACGGCGTCGGTTACATCGATGTCGAGGTCTCCTCCGCCACCCACGGTGTGGACAATACACTGAGGATTCCCGTGGTGAGGTGAATGGACGGCAGAGGCGTTATCGGATTCCCGATGAGGCTGATGCTGGCGGCTGTCCTCCTGGCCCTCTGCACCCCGGTACTTGCCGAGATGACGGAGGGTTTCAGGGACCAGACGCATGAGAGCGAGGCACAGTGCCAGACAGACAAAATCAGGGAGGCTTCGGCCTCCCTCTACCTTTCCGGCCCCGGTTCTTCCAGGGTCGTTTCTATCGATATCCCCGCCGGTTACAGCATCACCGTCGGCGGCGATGGTGCACAGGCCTACTCGATCACTGTTCTCAAAGGAGACGTACAGGTCTCCCTGACTTACAACGAGCATCCCTCCTTCCGTTTCATCGATGTCGTGAAGGACATCTCGGGACACTGTGAACTCCTTCTTTCATGCGAGAAGGATTCCGGCGGATGCGGGATCAGGGTGGCGGTAATTTGATGGAATTCACCCTTTCACGTGCGTCGCTGATGATCTGCGGTGTCATACTCCTGACGGCCGCGGTCTCGCCCGTAGCTGATTTTCTGCAGGATGAGAACGACGGATATCTGCAGGAACTCGCCGAAAAGGATGCACGTCTCCTCGATGCTCTGGTTGAATCCGGGTACGACGAGGTATTCTTACACGGGGATTCCTTCCTCCCATCAGCCGAATACAGCCTGAGGGTGGACGGATATCTTCTGACCATCCAGGCTCCGGACGGGGCGGAACGCACCGCTGCCTTGAGGAACCAGTTGGTACCGATGGAGATCTCTTACTGTACCGAATCGGAGATCAGTCCGGGCGATATGTTATGCCCATCTGCGGAATGAAGATTACCGAGGTCTAAGGAAGGTGACATGGAAATGGTCGAGAACGAACTGGATGTCAGGGCATTCAGACACGCCCAGAAAGATTCGAGAAAGGCCCTCAGACCATCACATCATATTCCGAGTGAGACTCACTCGCCGAACTGTTCCGCCACCTTTCCCAACGCGGAGGCGAAACGTTCGATGTCCTTCCTGTTGTTGTACAGGTAGACTGAAGCACGCACGCTGCCCTCGGTCTTCCTGGAAACGAAGAACGGGTGTGCACAGTGCATGCCGGACCTGACCATGATGCCGTCGATACTGTCGAGCATCATTGCCACGTCATGAGCACCGAGTCCGTCGATGTTGAAGGACATGATCGAACAGCGTTTGGAGGGATCCTCGGGACCGACGATGTGCATGCCCTTGATGTCTTTCGTTAGTTCGAACATGTAGGAGAGGAGTTCGGCATCATGCTTCATGATGTTCTCCATCCCCACATTCTCGAGATACTCGAGGGCAGCCTTGGTACCGATGATCCCCGCATAATCCTGCAGTCCGGCCTCGAACCTGTCGGGTATCGGAGCGAAGTCGACGTCGTCGTATGTGACGAGTCCGACCATGCCTCCTCCGTACAGTCTGGGTCTTATGTTCTCAAGGGCATCTTCCTTCCCGTAGAGCACTCCCATCCCGGAGGGTCCGAGCATCTTGTGGATGGACATCGCATAGAAATCGACGTCCGAATCCTTCATGTCAACCTTCATGTGGGGTGCGGCCTGGGATCCGTCCACCATTATCATCGCCCCGTAATCGTAGGCGATCTCGGCGACGGCCTTTACGGGCACGGTGCAGCCCGTGACGTTGTTGCATTGGGAGACGGATACGAGCTTCACTGATCTGTCCATCTGGCTCTTGAAGGATTCGATGTCGAACACCCCGTCCTTCCCGGACTCGGAATGCCTCATCCCGATCCCGACGGAATCCCTCAGAGTGAGCCACGGGACGTAATTGGAATTGTGTTCCGAATCGGTGGTGACGACGGTGTCACCCTTCTTCAGCCCGAATCCGAAGGCCACGGTGTTGATGGCCTCGGTGGTATTCTTGGTGAACACGAACGAATTTGCAGAATCAGCACCGAAGAATGAGGCGAGCTTCTCGCGGGTCTCGTCGACCCTGATGGAGACCTCGTTCGCCAGGTGGTGCACGCTCCTCCCGCCGCAGACGGGGAAGTCGCGGTAGTATCCCGTCACCGCATCGATCACCGAATCGGGACGGAGGGACTGGCAGGAGCTGTCAAGGTACACTCCCGGATCGGCCCTCATCGTGGGGAAATCGTTACGGACGGAATCGAAATCCATGGAGCACGATTACCGACATCCCCTTTATATATTCTTTCGACGGGCCACTTTATCTACATGTGCGGCATGAGTGCACCCATGGTAAACGAAGCACACTGCGCACACATCCTTGTCAAAACCCAGAAGGAAGCCAAGGAACTGAAGGAGAGGGCCGCCTCCGGAGAGGACTTCGGCGAGCTCGCCAGGCAGTTCTCCTCCTGCCCCTCCAGATCAGAGGGCGGGGACCTGGGCTGGTTCGGTCCCGGTCAGATGGTGAAACCCTTCGAGCATGCCGCCTTCGCCGGTTCCCCCGGGGACCTGGTGGTCTGCAGGACGCAGTTCGGATGGCATGTCATCAAGATCATCGAGCAGAGGTAAGCCACATACTAAATTAACAGAAGGCCATACGTGAGAACAATGTCAGCTCTGAAGACCGCCGTAGGGAACGTCATCCTGGAGAATCCGGGAATGGTCGCTTCCGGCATCATGGACGAGACCGGTGCGTCCATGGTGAGGATGTTGGAAGCCGGTGCCGGAGCAGTGGTATCCAAATCCATCGGCATGGAACCCAAGGCGGGCCATGCCAATCCCTGTTTCACCGAGGTGGAGGGAGGTCTCGTCAACGCCATGGGGCTCCCCGGACCCGGAATCGAGCTCTTCAAAGAGGAGATGGAGGAGGCCGTGCCCCACGGCAACATCGTGGGTTCGGTCGCAGGAGCCAACGCCAAGGAGTTCACTTCCCTTGCGATCAAGATGGAGGAGTACGGTGCGTGTGCAGTGGAACTGAACATGTCATGCCCCCACGCCAAGGGTTACGGCATGGAACTGGGAACCGACCCCGCCATTGTGAAGGAGATCGTCTCCGTCGTGAAATCCGCTGTGAAGATCCCCGTATGGGCGAAGCTGACCCCCAACACCCACATCCTGCCCCAGATCGCTCTGGCGGCACAGGACGGGGGTGCGGATGCCATCGTGGCCATCAACACCCTCAAGGCGATGGTCATCTCCCCAGAGTTCGCCAAACCCTTCCTCAGCAACAAGTTCGGCGGTCTCTCCGGTCCCGCCGTGAAACCCGTCGGGGTAAGGGCGATCTACGATCTCTACAAGGTCGTCTCCATCCCCCTCGTGGGTGTCGGAGGTATCTCCAACTGGAGGGACGCGGCGGAATACATCATGGCCGGCGCACAGGCCTTCCAGATCGGAAGTGCGGTGCTCACAGACGGTCCCGGGGTCTTCGGGAAGGTGAACAGGGACCTCGAGGTCTTCATGAAGGACTACGGATACGGTTCCGTCAAGGATATGGTAGGTGTCGCCAATGAGTGAGTTCGTAAAGGTACTGAATGTCACGGAGAACAACTACGACACTAAGACCATCGAGTTCGAGACTTCCTTCGACGCCAGGCCCGGACAGTTCGTCATGGTCTGGAGGCCCGGTATGGAGGAGATCCCCATGTCCCTCTCTGCCACTGGCAAGGTGAAATCCATCAGCGTCAAGAGGATCGGTCCCGACACCGAGTTCCTCCATCAGATAAAGGCAGGCGATACCCTTGGAATCCGCGGACCCTACGGGAACGGATACGACCTCTCCGACGGAAGGAAATACCTCATCATCGGAGGGGGCATCGGTACCGCCTCGATCATGCCCGCGGTGGAAGCGAGCGGTGCCGACACCATCATCGGCGGAAGGTCCGAGGCGGACCTCGTCCTGAGGGACAGGGCCGAGAAGGCTGCCAAGAACGTCTGGTACTCCACAGACGACGGTTCCTTCGGTTTCCACGGGAACACCGTGCAGCTGTTCAGGGAGAAGCAGGCCGAGAACCACTACGACTGCGTCGTGGCATGCGGTCCCGAGGTCATGCTGTTCTTCTTGTACAAAGCGTGCGAGGAACTCGGCGTGGACTGTCAGCTCTCCCTCGAGAGGCACATGAAGTGCGGTGCCGGAGTATGCGGATGCTGCGTCATGGACGGTCAGAGGGTCTGCAAGGACGGTCCTGTCTTCAGCAAGTCCCAGATCGCCCAACTCAAGGACTTCGGCGTCCAGAAGAGGGACGAGTGCGGACGCGTCGTGAAGTTCAGGAAGGGATGAGTTGTCCGCACCGGAGGGATACATCGAGGTCACCCACGGGAAACTCACCGTGAACGTCCCCAGGAAGCTCTTCTCCGGAACCGATGCGAAACTTGACGAGGCCAAGGCCGCGGAGTTCGGCAGGATGCTGAAATCCCGTTATCCGTGGTTAACGGACGGCAGTCTAGAGGTCCTGTTCAGGAACGCCCGTTTCGAGATGCTCAGGGTGCTCGATTACGAGACCGGCGGCAGGAACGAGAGCAAGCGTCTGGAGGACCAGGGCGATATCGAGGGTGCCATCAGGCACCTGAAGAAACATCTCGAGGAGGATCCCGAGGACGCCGATTCCTGGTATGCCCTCGGCAATCTCCTCTGCAAGGCGGGCCGCACCGACGAAGGCTATCAGGCTTTCAACAGAGGGCGTTCGCTTTTCTGATTATGACCTTTCATCCTGGCTGGGACAGGCCAGACCTTGGCTGTACGAAAGGGTTTAATATAGTCGACAGATAACCTTGAAATGCAACTGTCGGGGTATCACAGTGGCTATGAGGGGGACTGCAGATCCTCATATGGGGGTTCGATTCCCTCCCCCGACTCCACCTTATTTCATCCAACCTGTCATTGTCAGACTGTTGTCGGCATTTGTCTTTAATAATCATTGTAATATTTTGGCAGTATGTTCTGTCCTGAATGCGGAAGGGAGGTTCCTGAGGGTGCGGATTTCTGCCCCGGGTGCGGCCGTTACGTCAATTCGGGATACACCTACGTCGAGAACTGGGAGCAGCCATCCTCGACCACCACCAGTTATGATTTTTCCGAGCCCGCCTCCAGGCCGAAACGTGCGGGTTCGGCCAAGTTCACCACAGCGATAATCGTGGTACTCGCTGTAGCTGCGATCGTCCTCCTCCCCACGCTCATGGAGGACAACCGCGGGGAGCTGTTCGGGAAGAGCTTCACCGAATCATATTCCGGCGAAACCTCCGGATACACCGTGGTATCCTGCCAATGGGAATACCTCGACGGTCAGTTCAGCTGTTCCTACGGTGTAAAGGATTCCGACCGCACCGCACATGCTTCCGATCCCGTCTCGTCGAGGAATGTAATCATCTGGGCCGACGCCGTGGATTTCGTCGAGGTCACCGATACCGTGACGGCCATGGAGGATACCCTTGCAAAACTGTACAAGCAGGTGTTCGGCACGGATCCCGAAGCGGATCAGAGATATGCGGATTTCATCCTGGCATTCGTGCAGGGATCGGTCACCTACATGACCGATCAGAACCAGCACGGCTACTCCGAATACTACGCCTATCCTGCTGAGACCCTCTACACCAAGAGGGGCGACTGCGAGGATACCGCGATACTGTGTGCGGCCCTCTACAAAGCCGCAGGGTTCACATCGGCACTCCTGACCCTTCCCGGCCATATGATGGTGGGTGTGGTGCTCTCCTCGTACACCGTACCGTCCTACGACAGTTCCGGCGAGATCCTCAGTCAGACCATCGGAGGGAAGACCTTCTATGCGGGAGAGACCACGCTCGACAGTGCCCAGCCCGTCGGTGTCAGCTACGGTTCCAATGACGGGTGGATGTACTCCAGCTACCTCAACTCGGGAGTCGTGGGTCAGGGAGCGTATACTTTCTACGAGGTGCCCGCATGAAGGCGATCGTTGCCACGGCTCTCACCTTCGCTCTAATAATCGGCATGACCGTGTTCTTCATGAGCATCGACGAATTCGACCAATCGTCCGCCGAACCCCCGCTGGGTCTTTCCAGCACCAAGATCACCCTCGAGGAAGGTGACAGTTCCGACCTCACGGTCTGGAGTCTTCCGTCGGGTACGACATACGATAACATCTCCTGGGAGTCCGATACCGAGGATGTAGCTACCGTGAGTTACGGTACCGTTACCGCCGTGAGTCCCGGGACCGCCATGATTACGGCGAGTGTCTACAGCGGCGGTGTCGAGTACACGGATACATGTCTCGTCACTGTTACCGATACCGCTGTCGTGAGTGCTCTGACAGTCTACAATCCCTATTCGGAGAAATACGACAGTGCGGTCCTTTCCGGCAAGGGTTTCCTCGGCGAAGAATCAACTGGGGGCGTGCTTTCCCTCGGATTCAACCGCGGCGGTTACATCATAATCTCCGTAGCGGGGAGCACATACAGCTGGGGAGAGAGCCTCAACTCCGTGGGCGTGGAGGTCCGCAACTATTCCCGTATTGTCATGAGGCTCACTTCAGTTTCCGGTGTTTATGCGACCTACAATCCTTCGTCATCCGTTTCCCAATCCACATTCGTCACGACCAGCGGTATCACATACAACAGTGTCGCCCAATCCCCTTCGCTGTACCTGAAAGGTCTGGATTACGGCACATACAATGTCCAGTTCACCGTTTACAAGGACGGGTTTCTCAGCAGTACTGAGATAGTGTCGGTGACAGGTACGTTCACCTATTCCGAAGGAGATGGAAGATACGATACCTCTTCAGAATTCACCAGGTTCTATGCCTGGAACAGCGATATCACCGGAAGTAGCGAGCTGTGCGGCATCAAGGTGACCTACAGCTATGCGGACTATTGGAACGCAGTTCTTCAGAGCAAGGAAGAGATGATCCACTACAGCAACGGCATAGCAAGTGCCAGATACGAATCCGAATGCGTGGATTATGTCAATACGGGGACCGCGGTGAAGAGTCTCGAAGCCGCTCTCAGGGAGGAATTCGAATCCACCTATTCTTCTTATACAGACAAAAGCGAGATGTACGCGCAGTTCATATTCACGTTCCTTCAGATCCGCTTCTTCTACGAGAACGACTACACCCAATACTACGACTGCTACAGCTCCCATTCCTCGGGAACGGATGTGTGGGCATATCCCGAGATGACCATCTATTCGGGCATGGGGGACTGCGAGGATACAGCCGCTTTGCTATCCTCACTGTTCAAAGCGGCCGGTTACGATACTGCTCTCATCATCCTGCCCAGCCACATGATGAGTGCGTTGGTCCTTTCGGATTATTCCTACACCGCATCGTTCGAATACGGGAACAAGAAATACTACTTCTGCGAGAGTACCGCCGATTCGGGAGTGAGGATCGGTTATTGCTCCTCCACCTACCAATACGGCGAGTTCTCCTACTATTTCGTGTGAATCAGTACTCTATTCCGACTCTGGCCTGAACTCCCTTATCGTAAGGGTGCTTCACCAACTTCATCTCGGTGACGAGATCCGCATATTCCTCCAGAGCGGGAGTGATCCCTCTTCCTGTGAGTACCACCTCGACATTGGCGGGCCTCCTCTTCAGGGCGTCGATCAGCTCGGTATCTGTCAGAAGGTTGAGCCTTACTGCGTTCACTGCCTCATCCAGGACGACGACGTCGTATTTCCCGGAGTACATGAGCTCGCATGATTTCTCCAATGCCTTGCGTGCGACATCGATGTCCTCCTGCTTGGGCACCTTGGAGACGAAATGGTCCAATCCCATGGAGAGCAGGGTGATGTTGGGGAAACGTTCGCAGGAGACCTGCTCCCCGTAACCCACGGCGGGTTTCAGGAACTGCAGGATCAGGACGTTGAGCCCCCTTCCCGCCGCACGGAACGCGAGACCGAAGGCTGCGGTGCTCTTCCCCTTGCCGTTGCCGGTGTAGATCTGAACCAGGCCCAACTGTTCCCTAACTTCAGCGAGATTCTCCATGTTGTTGATATCTAATTAGAGGGATAAAAGACGAACGCGTACATGTTCGGCCCCTAACCATCGTTTATAAAGGTATATCATAAACGTATTGATTTTTCAGCTTGTTTATAAATGTCCTGTTCGGCCCTTAACACATGATATTTAACTATGACCATAACGGCTATTGGAAAATGTTGATGCTGTCAACAAAAGAACATGTTCGCAATCGGATATATCGTGTGAACCAATGATTGTTAATACGGTTGATCGACCCTCGTTCTGCCAGGAGAGGTTCGAATGACCATAAACGAAGAGTCTAAGAAGAAGATGCTCGGCTACAGGTGGGCCATCTTTGGCATACTTGCCGTCGCGTACTTCTTCGTGTACTTCCACAGGACGACAGGAGGAGCGATCTCCACCACGCTGCAGGATGCCTTCGGCGTCGGAACGGCAGAGGTCGCCCTTTTGGCATCCGCGTACCTATACGCGTACACGCTGATGCAGATCCCCAGTGGAATTCTCACAGATAAGCTAGGGCCCAGGATTGCCGCCTCGGCCTTCGTGGCACTTATCGCGGTAGGTTCAATCCTGAGTGCGGTAGCTGTGCCAGCAGACAACTTCACCCTGATGATCGCAGGTAAGTTCATCATCGGAATCGGTGCGGCTGTCGTCTACATCCCCATCATGAAGGTGCTTGCGGTCTGGTTCCGTAAGAACGAGTTCGCATCCATGAGCGGAATCCTGCTGCTGGTAGGAAACGTGGGAGGAATCGCCGCTGCGACCCCCATGGTCATCATGATGGACAGTCTCGGTATCGAGACCACCTACATCGTGCTCGCAGTCATCACCGCAGTAATTGCGGGACTGTGTTACCTGATCGTCCGCAACTTCCCTTCGGAGAAGCAGTTCCCCTCCATCGAGGAGATCGTCTCCGAGGAGACCGGCGAACCTATCACCGAGAAGAACACCGACAAGATCCCCACCACCGAGGCCCTCAAGATGACCTTCCTCAGCGGAAGGAAGTTCTGGCCTCTGGCCATCTGGTTCTTCGCCCTTTACGGAACCATCATGCTCTGGCAGGCATCCCAGGCGGGATCCTTCTACCAGAACTGCGGAGGTTTCTCCAAGGACGATGCCGGAATGCTCCTGACCATGGTCGGAGTGGGAATGGTGTTCGGATGCCCTCTCGCGGGAAGGCTTTCCGACCGTGTTCTCAAGTCGAGGAAGAAGGTCATAATCATCGGTACCCTGGTGTACACGGTGATCTGGGCCGTGATCTACGCAACATCCGGTTCCGACGGAATCGTGGACAGCTTCGCCGTACAGGCGGCCATCAACTTCCTGTTCGGATTCTTCGGAGGATTCTTCGTGGTATCCTACGCACAGATCAAGGAGCTGTACCCCATTGCCATGGCCGGTACCTCGACCGCTGCCCTGAACCTGTTCCCCTTCGCGGGAGGAGCTATCCTCATCACCATCGCGGGATTCATCGTGACCGACAAGACCCTCGGACAGTATCAGACCGTCTGGCTCATGGCTCTTGTCCTGATGATCATCGCCTGCGTGTGTGCATTCCTGTCCGTCGAGAAGGAGAGGAACTGAAACCCCCTGCTGCCCGGTTCCCCTGCCGGGCGGCAAAATCCCTTCCCTTTTTATTTTACTAAAATACCGTTTAGTTTATTTTATTTATATACATAATGTCAGTCTGATGATGACGAATATGTACGTTAGTTGGATTTATTTATATAGCATTTAAATACGTATTATTACACTGATGCAGAATAATATTATCCAACGAATCGAACATGTTCGCAGCATGTCGTTTATAAACCTATGCCTATGTTAATCTCGGCAGAACGAGGATAGACCCGCTAGTATAACTAGCCCAGCAACCATCCAAACACTTTAAGGAGGAAAGAAAATGGATGAGAGTTCTATTCTGAAAGAACTTGCTGACGCGGTCGTCGCCTGTGACCCCCCGAGGGCCAAGAAGGCTGCCGAAACAGCACTTTCTGCAGGCATGGATCCCGTAAAGGCGATCAACGAAGGGTTGGTTGTCGGTATGGGTGTGATCGGAGACAACTACGCGGTGCGTAAGATGTATCTTCCGCAGGTATTGGTAGCTGCCCACAGCATGTATGAGGGCCTCGATGTCCTCATACCCGCCATCCCCAAGGACGAGAACATCAGCGCCAAGAAGGCGATTACAGGTGTTGTGCAGGGCGATGTCCACGATATCGGAAAGAACATAGTCAAGACCATGCTGACCGCAGCCGGATTCATGGTCGACGATCTCGGTAAGGATGTCCCCCCGCAGACCGTCGTCGACCAGATGCTCGCCGACCAGTCGGAGGTCGTCTGTCTGAGTACCCTGATGACCCCCACCATGGACAACATGGCGAAGGCTGTACAGCTGATAGCCCAGAGCGGATACCGCGACAAGGTCATCATCACCATCGGCGGACCGCCTACCACGGATGCGTTCGCTGAGGAGATCGGAGCAGACCACAGGGACGAGAACGCACAGCAGTGCGTCAAGTTCGTCAATTCGAAGGTGTGATAGAAATGGCAATGTCATGCAGAGACAGAGTAATCGCCGCCCTCAATCAGGAGAGTCTCGACCGTCCCCCGGTGGCGGTCTTCACCACCTGCGATACCATCGGAATGATGGAGAAGTGCGGTGCATCGTGGCCTGAGGCACATTCGGATCCCCAGAAGATGGCGACCCTCGCATGCGCTCAGGCGGATTATTTCGGACTGGAATCGGTCAGGGCAGGATTCTGTCTTACCGAGGAGGCGGAGGCACTCGGATGCCCCATAGACATGGGAACCTCCAGGTCTTCACCGATGCTGAAGGGACACCCCTTCACCTACAACCCCATGAAGAAGATCTACGATGAGCCAGACAACCTGCCGGACATCGACGAGTTCCTCAAGACCGGAAGGGTCAAGACCGCCATCGACGCGATGGCCATCATGCAGAAGACCCACGGTGAGGACTACGTCATCGTCGGAGGAAATACCGGTCCGTTCACACTGACCGGACACCTGCTCAACACGGAGAACCTGGTCTACAGCGTTTGGACTGAGCCCGAGAGGGCCCAGAAGTGGGTAGGGGCCATCGCACCCTACTGCAAGGCATTCGGTCAGGCGATGCTCGACAACGGTGCCGACCTGATCCAGATGTCGGAGCCTTCGGCTTCCACCGATATCCTCGCACCGACCGACTTCCCCGTACAGTCGGGACAGTTCGTGAAGGATTGTCTCGGCAGTCTGCCGGGATACACCATCCTGCACATCTGCGGAGACTCGGCACCGATCATCCCCTACATGCTGGATACCGGAGCTGACGGTATTTCGGTGGAGGAGAAGGTGCCTTCCGAGAAGGCGGTGGAGATCGCCAACCACAGAGGATGTCTCGTAGGTAACGTCGGATGCGCGTTCCCGCTGTTCAAGGGAACCCCGGCAGATGTCGAGAAGGCAGCCAAGCAGGGCTCTGGTGAGAGCCATCAAGGGGGAGTGAACGAAGAGTCCCAGCTAAGCCCAGCCATATATTCTTCAATCGGATAAACGCCTTACCTTCCCGGTCTTCCGGGAAGGGTCCTCTTTATTATCGCGCTCGCGAAAGTTTATAACAAAAATTTGTTACCCCTTAGCATATGGTCGTTCCGGATGCCAAGACCTTCATCGCGTTCGCTGCCACCGCGGCCGTCCTCATCGCGGGGTGCGGGCTCGTCCTTTTCCAGCCCGGAGACGATCTTTCCGATTCCATTCTCATGATCGGACACGAGGGCATCTACGAGAACGGCACCTACTCCAGTGTGGTCATCTCCCCCGAGGTGGGCGACGGCCATGTCGTCCTGAGGAACATCACCATCCTGGGCTCCCTCACAGTCAACGGAGGGGGAAGCGGCACGGTGGTCCTGGAAGGGTGCGATAACCGGGGGACCACCACGGTGGACAAGACGGGCGGTCAGCCGGTCCGTATCCTCCTTAAAGGTACGGAACTGTCATCATTGGATGCCGCCTCCGATCTGATCCTGGAAGGCGATTCCGGATCCTCCTTCGGTACGGTGAGCCTGAAGGATTCCAAGGCCGTCGTCCAGGGATCCGAGACCTCGATCGCCAGCATCGGCATGGGCGACGGTACCGAATTGGATGTCAGGGAAGGCACCGTCAGCGGAGTGAGCGTACCCGCCGAATGTTCCGCCACCGTGAGGACAGGTGCCGGGAGCACCCTCCCCAAGATAGATGTGGCAGGAGCAGTCACCGTCGACGGGGAGGACACGGGGATCGGTTCCGTCGTGATGAACGACGGTGCATCGCTCCTCGTACGCAAGGGTGCCGTCTCCGAGATCGACATCCCCCTAGAATGTTCCGCCACACTGCAGGCCGATGCCAGGGCCGCCATAGGTAACGTTTCCGTTTCGGGAAAGGTCAGCGTCGAGGGCTCTGATACGGTCGTCTCGAAGGCCGTTCTCAAGGATAACGCATCCGTCTCGGTCAGTGCTGGCACAGTGGATAGTCTGGAAGTACCCAAGGGCATCTCCGTTACCGTCACGACCGAATCCGGAGGATTAGTGAGGGCTGCCGATGTGAACGGAACCCTGAACCTCGGCGGGGCGGAGACCAGGATCGACAGCGTCACCATGGGGGACGGATCCTCCATGGATGTGGGCCGCGGAGAGGTAGCTTTCGTGAGCCTGCCCGCGGAAAGTTCCGCAGTCCTCAGGACAGCTTCCCAGGGTGCCATCCTCAGAGCCGACATCTCCGGCAAAGCGACGATCGACGGTAATGACACGAGGATCGAATCCGTCGGTCTCGGCGACAGCTCGACCCTGCTCGTGGCCGGAGGCACCGTCTCCGAGGTCATCGTCCCTTCAGAGTGCTCCGCGGTTCTGCGTGCGGAAGCGGCAGGTTCCGTCGACACCCTTTCCGTTTCAGGTGCAGTGAGCATCGAAGGTGCCCAGACCGCCATCGCACGTGCCGTACTCAACGACGGTTCCTCCGTCTCCGTTCTTGCAGGTTCCGTCGCGGAACTGAGCGTCTCCGCAGGCAGCACCGTCTCCGTCCGTACCGATGCAGACGGTATCGTCAAGAATGCGGAGGTGAACGGTGCACTGACCGTCGACGGCACCGAAACGAGGCTCGGTACCGTTGTGATGAACGATGGATCGGCCATCGACATCCTCGGCGGGGAGGTCGGTTCCCTGTGCGTCGCATCCGGCGGTTCCGTCACATTCAAAGGACGGATCTGCGAAGTCTCCGTCGCAGGCAGCATCACTGTCGACGGCGAGGATACCGGTATCGGCAGCGTTCTCATGGGTGACGGAGCCTCGCTCTATGTCAGGGAAGGAAACATCACCGATGTCATCATCCCCGCCGAATGTTCGGCAAGCGTCAGGACTGAGGCATGTGGTGTCATAGACAATGCATCGGTCTCCGGTGGTATCATCTTAGAAGGTCAGGATACCGCAGTCTCCGGTTTCACCCTCAGCGACGGTTCCTCCGTATCGGTGGGCTCCTGCACCCTCTCAGGCCTGGTGATTCCCGAGGATACCTCCGTATCGGTCTCGACCTTCGACGAGGGGATCGTCCGTAACATCGATGTCCGCGGGACCCTGAACGTTACCGGTTCCGACACCAGGATCGAGAACGTCAACCTGGAGGACGGTTCTGCCGTCGACGTCAAGGCTGGAACAGTGGATTCCGTGAACGTTGCCAAGGATTCCAGCATCACCCTCGACAAATCGGATTCGGCTGTGATCAGCAAAGCGGTCGTGGGGGACAACGTCTCCATCGATGCGTCCGACGATACCGACCTCTCCTCCGTCTACATCAGTATGTCTGAGGATGCCGAAGGCGATGTCGTCAGGATCAAGGACAGGGATGTCTCCGTCGGCGGCCTTTCCCCCGGTTCATGGTGGGACTGGTGGAAATGGTGGTGGGGATGGGCCTTCCTGCACGGTCAGTCGTTTTATTGAGCGCAGCTCAAATTTTTGACGAAAACCGAGGTCCGCATATTAAAACGAAGTAATTTCGGAACAGGGCGGATTCGGCTTTTCTGACAATCTTATAATACTGTTAAATTGTACTTTTTAGCAGTTGATATTATGGACAGTAAAATGCTGATTGCCATCGCCGCGACCGTTATCGTAGTCGGTGCGGGCTGCGGTGTATATCTCATGATGGGAGGGGAGGAGGCCAAGGAGTCCATCCTTTCCATCACCGAGCCCGGCACGTACGAGAACGGCACCTACAGCAAGGTGATAATCTCCGCTGCCGTCGGTAACGAAGATGTACTGCTTAAGAACATCAAGATTCTGAAATCCCTGATAATCAGGGGCGGAGGAAGCCATTCGGTGACCCTTGAAGGGTGTACCAATGATGGAACGACCACCGTAGAGAAGGAAGGTGGAGAGGATGTCCGCATCAATCTGGTCAACACCACCCTCTCTAACGTTCAGGTCACTTCCAATGTGATTCTCGAGGCCGATGCCGATTCAGGCTTCAGCAATGTGAACCTCGACGGGGCCAACGCAACTGTCCAGGGTAACGAGACCAACATCGATAAGGTGACGATGGGCAACGACACCAAGCTGGAGGTCAATGAGGGGAATGTCAAGGACGTCGACGTCCCTGCTCAGACAAATGCTACTGTCCAGACCGCCGCCGATGGAAACATCCAGAACGCCAACGTCGCGGGTAATCTCACCGTTGACGGTTCCGAAACCACCGTAGGAAACGTAAACATGCAGAATGACTCCGCGCTCGATGTCCAGAACGGAACCGTCAGCAACGTGAACATCCCTTCGGGCTCCAACGTAGAGATAGGTAAGGCCTCTGACGGAACCATCACCGCCGCAACCGTAGGGGACGATGTTTCAATCGCGCCCACCGAAGGAACCGATTTGGGTGCCGTCAATTTCGAGATGGCTGATGATGCAACACAGGGTTCCGTGACGATCGGGGATTCCGAGCAGCACGTCCACAAGCTTGAGCCCATCGGAGCGGATTGGAACACCTTCGATAAGGAGTCCATGACAGTTTCGGTGATTTTACGTTGCACCATAGATGATTGCCCCGACGGCCAGGAATTCACAGTTACCAAAACATACGACGTTTCCAGAGAGGTAATAGAGGAGGCTACCTGTACCGAGGACGGTCGTGCATGTTATTTCACGTCCATACCTGGTGACAACGGGCTCCCAGAAACCATCCCTGCTCTCGGACACGATCTTATACACCACGAAGCAAAAGAGATGACCTGTGACGAAGACGGTTGGAACGAGTACGATACTTGTTCCAGGTGCGACTATTCCACCAAGGTCGTAATCCCCAAGGAGCACGACCTGACCCAGCATCCTGCAAAGGCTCCTACCTGTACCGAGGTGGGATGGGAGGCTTACGAGGATTGTTCCAAATGCGACTACACAACCTACCAGGAGATCCCTGCTCTCGGTCACAACTATGGGACCCACACTGTTCTTTGGGATACCCATGATGTGGATGCCAATACCGTTGAAGTGAAGGATGAGTGTACCAGATGCGATGAGTCTGAGGAGGGACATTCCAGGGTATGGACTGCTACCGTTCAGAAAGAAGTGACCGATCCCACCTGTACCGCGCCTGGGCGCATACGCTACTATGTTCCCAATACCGGTGACAACGACCGTTCCGAAACCTTGGACGCACTGGGTCACCACCTTATCCACCATGATGCCAAGGCTCCCACCTGCACTGATTCAGGCTGGAACGAATATGACACCTGTTCCAGATGCGATTATTCAACATTCAACGAGATCCCTGCCACCAGCCATCAATGGGTCGATGTCCCTGCAAAGGAACCTACGATGGAAGAGGAGGGATGGACCGCCCACCGCGAGTGCAGCGTCTGTCATGAAACAGAAGGAAAGCAGACTATCCCGCCCCTTGCAGGTTTCACCGTCACGGTGTATGGCGGAAAGGTGGCTAAGGTCGGGCAGCCCCTTGAAACATCCGTGATCCGTGTAGGTTACGGAACCGAGGTTCATGTGGAGTTTGACGGCGACGATTGTGCCTACTGGACCAGCAACCGTTCGGATTATGCCGCTGGTAACAGTTTCAATGCTCTTGTATACTGCGATCTGTACTTCACTCCCCATCCCGCACAGGACAAGCAATACGGCAGTTGGGTCAAGACCGACGCAACTTGCGATACGGACGGTCTGTGGTATCGCGAATCCACTGACGGTCAGTGGAAGGAGTGGATCACCATCCCCGCTCACGGGCACCATCTCGTCGGCGATCTCACTGTGACCCAACAGCCGACCTGCGATTCCGAAGGTTCTGGATACCGTGTCTGCGACATTTGTCAGGAGCAGGTAACAGAATCAATCCCCGCCACCGAGCACCACTATGTGCAGGGCAATATCGTATCCCAGCCCGTCGGTACCGCTCCCGGAAAGATCACCCAGGTCTGTACCGAGTGCCACAAAGAGAAACTGGTCGACTATTACATGCCGGTCTATCCCGAGATCCAGGACGGATACACCGTATATCTCAAGTGGGCGACAACCAACGACAGTATGAACTCGTCCGTACACAGGGAAGAGACCCATACCGTATGGACCATTGACGACAACGGTACCTCCAGACAGGCGTACCTTTACGGAGTCAAGCGCTACTATGATTCCGGATCCTATACCAACAGCGAGAGGGACGTTGCCGCATGGCTCCTTTGGGTTGACTACGGCCAGCACAGTCCCGTCTACATTGCCAGGGTGAACCAGGCTACTGATGCGGCATACGACACCTGGGGGGTTGCCGGCTACGTCGACAGCAAGACAGGTTTCATCGATTTCATCGACGGAATGCATCTTGGAACAGACAACGGAAGTTCCGCATCGCAGCTCTATTCACTCTACCGCTCCTGGACCGAACAGCTGAACAACGGCATGTCCGGACTCTACGAGACCGGGGACAGTTTCGTATTCAGGGGAAAGAACGTCACCCCTTACTTCAACGATGACGGGGCATTCTGGGTAGACGAGAACAACTGCTGTCTTTACAGGGCATTCGGTTCCGGTTACTACGCCAGCATCTTGCAGGTGAAATCCATCGGACAGGAAACCCATCTTCCCTTCGAGCATGACTACGTGCCGATATTCTACAAGGACGTAAGCTTGAAATCCGCAGTCGCCAGATTCTTCAACAATATCCCCACGCTGAGCAGTGTCTCCTACCATCACGTGGAACTCCTCAACGGCGATTACGGATCCGGCGACAGGGCGGCCCCTGGCAAGGAGTTCTTCGACATTGAGAGCCTCGATTACGCGTTCACCCTTGCGACACCCTATTCGTGGATATCCTCCAGGAACCTTGAGGTCCAGGGATTGGACGGAACCTGGTATCCCGTCGAGACCGGCGACTACACCTTCGACGGCAAGAGCTATCGCGGATTGAAACTGGACGGACTCGTGACGGTGCCCCATTATGATTACAACACTTTGGGTTACCTTTACGAGTATATGGTGCAGTGCCACAGCGACAACTTCGTGATGCCCGGAGCTCCTGAATTCAAGGGCATCTTCCTGAGATTCGCCGATGAGAACTACCCCGCTTCTAATATCACCGTTGCCAACGGAACCCTCGAGGATTACTCGGATGACGGTAACGGGGTCTACAGGATCGACGGAAACACCACAATCTACCTGAGTCCCGATGAGATCTACGGAAAGCGCTTCGATTACTGGGAGGTCACCGTAGACGGCGTCAAGACCCAGTTGGAGGATAACCATTACCAGGTCGTTCCCGGGAAGACCATCGCGATCGCCGCGGTTTACCGTGAATTGGCCGAGTATCATATCACCCTTTCAGCCGGTCCGGGCGGACTTGTGAATACTTCGAGTATCACGTGTCTGGAGGAAGGAGAGTTCTCTGCCCTTGCGATCCCCGAACCCGGGTACGTATTCAGTGGGTGGTGGGATGTCACCAATGAGTATACTTACAACTTCAACAGGGAACTGAGGGGCCACGCATATGGGGATATGTCCTTAATGGCACGTTTCGAGCCGGTCGATTTCGAGGCCGATAATCCCTATATGATGACCAACGTGACGATCACCAACGGTTTCCTTCAGGTGGACGATAACGGTACCCCCCTCACCTCGGTTTATGTTTCAGAGCCCAAGGGGCAGAGGGTGTACATCCTGGAGAACCCCCGCCTCGACGAGATATACAGATGGGATTGTGCCTATTCCGCTGAACTGGCCAACCCTACGAAATATACCATGTCTCCGGACTATGCTGAGGAAGACGGACGTATAAATGTGAAGTATGCAGGAAAACTCACGACCGTGGTCGGGGTATTCACTGCCGATCTGAGCTTCTACGAACTTACTTATGATCTCAACGGAGCGGAGGGGAACGTAGAAGGAGGAACCTATGCCAACGACGAGGAGGTCTACCTCAGCGGTGCCCCCGAAAGGGAAGGTTACGACTTCAACGGATGGAATACCCAGGCCGATGGAAACGGAACACCGTATGAAGCACAGCAGAGGATCTTCCTGGATGGCAATCTCGTACTGTACGCACAGTGGTCACCCAAGACCAGCACCGTGACCGTCTCGATGCCCTACGCTATCAATTACCAATTCTACAACATCACGCAGCAGAAGATCAATGTGATCTGCGGACAGCCTGCCCTCATCCCCGCAGGTATCGTTACGGATCTCAAGGGATTCACCATCACCGGGTGGAGTTACAACTACAATGCTGAGCTCGTGACCGTTGCAGCTGACGGTACCGGTACCGTGCCCTACGGAGTTACCAGCATAGTCGCGGTATGTTCGTATGTCACCTACACCCTGCACTTCGACAAGAACAATGCGAATGCCACCGGATCGATGGATGACAGGACCTTCACCGTAAAGGACCTGAGCAGCGGCCAGTACCTTTCCCTGAGGACACCGTTCGGATACACCCTTGCCGGATACGATATCAGGGAATGGAAGTACGGTGGCACCACCGTCTCCGATAACGACGGAACAAGGCTCCTCCTGAAGTCATTCGTTCTCGATAGTCCTGCCGAAGCCCAGACCTTCGAGTTGGATGCGCAGTGGACGGAGATCACGCACACCCTGTATTACAAGAACAACTTCCAATATGCTGGATTCACTTCGGTGTACCCGCTCAATTTCTCCATCAGCGAGACGGCTTATCTGATGACGCAGAGCAATGTTATCTTCGGTTCAGCCACCTATTATCTCATCGGATGGACCGTGAACAGCGATGGTACAGGAATCATGTTCAAGGGTGCCACTCCCGGTTCCGAACTGGTCCCGTACTGTACTGATTGCAAGATTAACGTCTACGCACAGTGGGCGGTCAAGGCCTACACGGTAGAGTTCTACGACGATTTCGAGTCGCAGGCCTCTGTAGCCACCCAGAATCTGCAATACGGTGCAGGTCCCACCGCCCTCATCAGCGTCGATTCGATGGTGAAGGAAGGCTGTACCTTCGTCGGATGGGATACCGACCCTTCGGCGAACAACGTGGTCTATCATGACGGCGACACCGTTTCCGATCTGGTAACAGACGGATCGGCGTTCAAGCTGTACGCGGTATGGATCCACAGTTCCTACACCGTGCACTTCGATAAGAATGCAGAGGATGCGACCGGCGAGATGAGCGACCAGACCTTCAATGCCAATGAGGCAAAGGGTCTCACCCCCAATGCTTTCGCCAGGGAAGGTTATGAGTTCGACCGTTGGTGCACCACTGAGTACAACCAGGGAGAATTCTTCGACGATGGCCAGACGGTGAAGAACCTCACAACCGAGGAATCCATCACCCTGTATGCCATCTGGAAGCAGGCGCCCGGCTCTTGATATCCCGGCAAACCTCTTACAAACCCTTTCCCAAACCCCTTCCGCCATACGGCTACCGATATCGGTTTTTGTCCGACGTCGGACTAACGTTTCGAGTGATTGTACGCATTCTAAACAGTGCCTTAAAAAATTTTATTTATTTTTCTTCACTCGCACGGTCATGGCAAAAGCGATCGCAGTCAAGGGGTCCGGATTCGGCCCCCGTTCCGCAGAGAGGGTGTTCTGATGGTAGGATTCTTCGACGAACAGGAGTTCATAGACGAGGCAGTCGAGCTCATCCAATCCTCCATTCCCGCCCCCGCCAAGGCTGTAATCGCCTGTTCCGGCGGCGTCGACAGCATGGTGACCGCAACCCTCGCCAGCAAGGCCATCGGCGACCGTTTATTGGCGGTATACGTGGACAACGGGCTCATGAGGAAGGGCGAGACCGAGGAGGTCGAGGCCATGATGAGGCACATGGGCATCAACTACAAGGTCGCCAGCGTCGCCGACGAGTACTTCGAGGCCCTCAAAGGCGTGGAGGATCCCGAGCAGAAGAGGAAGATCATCGGCGAGAAGTTCGTGAGGGTCTTCGAGAGGTACGCCCGCGAGTTCGGTGCCACCTGTCTCCTCCAGGGGACCATCGCCCCCGATTGGATAGAATCCGGCGACGGCACCCGTGATACCATCAAATCCCATCACAACGTGGGCGGACTCCCCAAGGACATGGGAATGACCCTCTGCGAGCCCTTGAGGGATCTCTACAAGGACGAGGTCAGGCAGGTCGCCCGCGCCCTCGGTGTGGAGGCTTCCGAGAGGCAGCCTTTCCCCGGTCCCGCCCTCGCGGTGAGATGTCTCGGAGAGGTCACCCCCGAGAAGGTGCAGATAGTAAGGGAAGCGTGCTTCATCGTCGAGGACGAGATAAGGAAGGCAGCTGACGCCGGAGAATCCGTCCGCCCCTGGCAGTACTTCGCAGTCCTCGTACCCAGCAAGTCCGTCGGGGTACAGGGGGACAGGAGAGCCTACGGCTACACCATCGCCGTGCGTGCCGTCGATTCCGTCGACGGTATGACCGCTACCTTCTCCAGGCTCACCATGGACGTTCTGAACAGGATCTCTGTAAGGATAACGGACTCCATGAAGAGTCAGGTCAACCGCGTGGTATACGATATCACCAGCAAGCCCCCGGCCACCATCGAGTGGGAGTGATTATGATGAAAGTGTACGTCGTCGACAACGGAGGACAGTGGACCCACCGCGAATGGAGGGTCCTGAAATACCTCAAGGTGGAGACCAAGATCGTCCCCAACACCACCCCCTTCGAGGAACTGAGGGATCTCGACGGTCTCGTACTTTCCGGCGGGGCCCCCAGCATCGCCTGCGAGGGTCAGCGCATGGGCAACAACGGCGAATACCTCGACAAGGCTGAATACCCTGTCCTGGGGATCTGTGCCGGCCACCAGTTCATGTGCCAGCATTTCGGTTCGCAGCTCGGTCCCGCGGACATGCCCGAGTTCGGAGAGGTGAAACTTCACATCGACGACCACTCCGACATCTTCGCAGGCATCCCCGACGACATCACCGTGTGGGGTTCCCACAACGACGAGGTCAAGGACGTCCCTAAGGGATTCAGGGTACTGGCATCTTCCCCTTCATGCAGGATCGAGGCCGTCGCCTGCAACGACCGTCCCCTGTTCGGCGTACAGTACCACCCCGAGGTGGAGAACAGCGAGTACGGGGCAGAGCTCTTCCAGAACTTCCTGCAGATCATCAGGGACCAAAGGGCCTGACACCGTCTCAGCGGTCATTTTTAAGTCTGACAGGCATACGGTATCCGATGAAGCTCAGAGTGCGTGCGGCCGATATCGAGACCCCCGAACCCATAGTCCTCCTCCATACGGAGGATGCCCTGCAGATGGGGGTAGGTACCACCGACCGTGTCCGCATCGAAGGCGGAAAGCCTGCCGTGTGCATCGTCACGACCGCCGATTTCCCCGAACTCCGGGGCCGTATCGCGATGCCCCACAGTCTTCTGGTGAGGTGCTCCCTCACGGACGGGGATGAGGCGGAGGTACACTACAGTGCCCTGCCCGGCTCCATCCGTTCCATCAGGAAGAAGATCAACGGCGGACGGCTCGATGCGGAGGAGATGGATTCCATAGTCTGGGATATCCATCATGGCAATCTTTCCGAGAAGGAGATACTCGCTTTCGTCTCCGCATTCAACATCAACAATTCCGACATCGCCGAGGTCGCGTTCCTTACAAGGTCCATGGCATCCACCGGACAGACCGTGGACCTGTTGACCAGACCTGTCTTCGATTTCCACAGTCTCGGCGGCGTTCCCGGCAACAAGATAACGCCCATCGTGGTCTCCATCGTCGCGTCCGAGGGTTTGGTGATACCCAAACTGTCTTCCCGGGCGGTCAGTAGTGCCTGCGGTACCGCCGACTTCGTCGATACGTTCTGCGAGGTGGAGATGGATTCCGGTTCCCTCGTGAAGGCAATAAGCCGTGCGGGAGGCGTGTTCGCCTGCGGGAACGAGGATTACGCACCCGTCGGCAGCACCATAATCAAGGCCGAGCGTCCCATGGGCATCGATCCCCGTCCCATGATGATGGCGTCCATCATGAGCAAGAAGGTCGCGGTGGGCACCACCCATCTTCTGGTGGACATCCCGCTGGGAAGGACCACCAAGACCCCCGATATCCAATCTGCAAGGGATTTCGCAAGGGATATGAGGGAATTGGGCAGCATACTCGGCATTCACGTGGAATGTGCTGTCACCAGGGCCGACCAGCCCCTCGGAAGGGCCATGGGACCCATCCTCGAGGCGAAGGAATGCATCGAGGTCCTGGAGGGGAAGGATTCCGATTCCGCCGTGGTTGACAAGGCATGCTCCATGGCAGGCATCATCCTCGAGATGGCCGGGGAAACCGACGGCAGGGCACGCGCCAAGGAGATCCTCAGGAGCGGAAGGGCCCGCGAGAAGTTCCTGCAGATCGTGAAGGTACAGGGAGGGAATCCCGAACTGAAATCCGAGGACCTCAAGCCGGGCAGATTCACCAAGGATGTGCATGCCAAGAAATCCGGATTCGTTGGTACGATCGACAATCCCAGTTTCGTCGCGATAGCCAAAGCGGCCGGTGCCCCCGAGGATGCCGAGAGCGGTCTGGAACTCTTCCGTAAACTTGGGGATCCTGTACGCGAGGGAGACGTCCTCTTCAGGATCTACGCCGGGAGCAAAGTGAAGCTCGAACGTGCGATGGAATCCGCCAGATCCCGCCGTCCGATGGCTGTCACGGAGGAATCTCCGCTGGATATCCCTGACAGGATTGTCATCGAACGCATCCCCTCGAAGGAGATGCTCGATCTAATCAGGTTCAGGAACTGAACGCTCCAAAACAAAAGTATCGGGGCCCGGAGGCCCCTTTAAGGTTTTGGTTCACTCCCACTCGATGGTGGCGCAGGGCTTGGGGGAGAGGTCGTAGAGGACGCGGTTCACGCCTTTGACCTCGGCAAGGATCCTCTTGGTGATCTTGTTGAGAAGGGGCCAGGGGATCTCCTCCACGGTAGCGGTCATGGCATCGGTGGTGTTGACCGCCCTGATGATGACGGGCCAGTCCCAGAGCCTCTTTCCGTCCTTCACACCGGTGGAGCGGTAGTCGGGGACGATGGTGAAGTACTGCCATACCTTTCCGGCGAGACCGGCGTTGGCGAACTCCTCCCTGAGGATGGCATCGGATTCCCTGACGGCCTCGAGCCTGTCGCGGGTGATGGCACCGGTGCAGCGGACTCCGAGTCCGGGTCCGGGGAAGGGCTGCCTGAAGACCATGCTGTCAGGGAGACCGAGTGCCTTCCCGACCACGCGGACCTCGTCCTTGAACAGCAGCTTCACGGGCTCTACGAGTTCGAGTCCGAACTTCTCGGGGAGACCGCCGACGTTGTGGTGGGCTTTCACACCGTGGGATTCGAGGATGTCGGGGTAGATGGTTCCCTGACCGAGGAACTTGACTCCGTCGATCTTCTTGGCTTCCTCCTCGAAGACGTTGATGAATTCCGCACCGATGATCTTCCTCTTCTGCTCGGGGTCGGAGACTCCAGCGAGTTTGTCGAGGAAACGGTCGGTGGCGTCGATGTAGACCAGGTTGGCCTTCATCTGGTTGCGGAAGACGTCGATGACCTGCTCGGCCTCGCCTTTGCGGAGGAGACCGTGGTTGACGTGCACGCAGGTGAGGTTCTGGCCGATGGCCTTGATGAGGAGGGCCGCGGTCACGGAGGAGTCGACTCCGCCGGAGAGGGCGAGGAGCACCTTGCCGTTTCCGATCTGTTTCTGGAGGGCTGCTACCTGTTCTTTGATGAATGCATCAGCCAGCTCGGGGGTGGTGATGCGGACCATGGATTCGGGGCGTACGTTGCTGTCCATAATGAGACCTCTTGGTTCTGAGCCCTGGATGTTCTTAACCCTTTTTAGGTTCTTTGTCAGCAATCCGACATCTTGTTTTCTCGAATGTCCATATGATTTCAAAAGGCTGTTAACCGTGAATGCAGGTCCTTTCCGGGCAATCCGTATTCCCGGTCTGCGGGGCCTTCCGAGACGGTTGGGCAGATTCCCTGCAGATGGATGTATAAACAATGGTAAACATTAGCGCGTGTATTTAAATGGGACAACGCGATAGATTGGTGATGCATAACCCCCTCGGAGATACCGGAATCACGCCGAAGCTTAAGCAGTGGTTACAGGATCACCCGTTCTGGGAGGCGGAGACCCGTCAGGACAAGCTGGATCAGTTCATCTTCGCTGTCTTCCCGTTCTTCGTCGCATTTTTCGGCCTGCTGGCGGTCGCGATGTTCTTCGTTTACTGGATCGATAACCTCACCGTCGGCCACCTACTCTATTCGCTGTGCGTCTGTTACACGCTGTGCTTCGTGATACTGGGGATTCCCACGGTGTTCCTGTCGGACCATTCCATCATCAAGACCAGGTACATCGCCACCGGCCTATCCCTCATGGCCATCCTGATCGGTCTGCTGTTCTGGAGCGTATTCAACCCCGACAACGGCGACCTTTACGAGTTCATGTCGGGATTCTACTGGTTCATCAGCTACCTGGGAGTGGACATAAACATCTACACCACAGTCATCGGGGTGCTGGTGATCCTGCACACCTCGGTGCTGGTCTCATACGGTGACTGGCCGTCGTCATCGCATACTTCCGCCGCAACTACCACCGTATCCTCCTCTCCCTTGAGAAGAACGACGAATCCCGGCTCTGCAGGGCCGCCAGGAGGTATTTCCAGATCCCCTACATCATCGATGTCGACGAAGTCGTCCTGGAGCCTGAGGTGGACGATAAGGTATTCCAGAAGAACGTCTTCAAGAGGATGTTCGGGTACGAGGTCATCGCGGGACTCATCATCGCATCCTATCTCTTCCTGAACCCCGTGTTACTGAAGACCATAGATTTCGGCGAGATGATGGCCATCATCATGCTTATCACCCCGTTCATCTCCGCCATCTTGGTGCCGATCAGCATAGTGCGTTCGCTGGGTGCCACCGCGCATTCCAAGGGCAACCGCCCGTTCGTGATCTGGAAGGGAATGAAGGAAAAGTTCTTCCATCCAGCGTTCTACGTGGCACTGTTCCTGACGCTGCTGTGGATCTCCATCTATACCCAGATGGACGGTATCCGCATCATAGTCCATTATGCCGGATACCTTGTGTTCCTGATCTTCCTGAGCGGCATGGTCTCGTTTGTTTACGTCAATGTGTTCTACATCCCCCTGAAGAACGGAATCATCAGGAACTTTCAACAAAGGCGCACGGCCCAGAAGGAGAAATCGGAGAGTAAGGAATGACCGTCCCCGATGGCAGCGTGTTATGAACTTTTAAATTAGTATACGGTTATCCAGACGCATCAGGCCGGTACCGTCCCAGACGGATATCGTCATGATCCCAACGGCGGTCAATCATGAGCAATTCCATCGAAGCTAACGGACTCACCAAGAGGTACGGTGACAAACTGGCCGTGAACTCCCTCGACCTGGATATCGACGGCGAGATCTACGGTCTGCTCGGTCCCAACGGGTCCGGAAAGACCACCACCGTAAACCTGCTCACCACCATGCTTTCCATCACCGCCGGTTCAGCATCCGTCTGCGGGTACGACGTCCGTACCCAGCCCAAGAAGGTCCGTGAGTGCATCAGTTACATCCCCCAGTACATCGCCGCCGACATCAAGCTCACCGGACGCGAGAACGTCACCCTCTTCGCGGAATTGTACGGCATCAGGGACGCATCGGAACGCAAGAGGAAGGTCGACGAATGCCTGGAGATAATGGGCCTGTCCGACCGTGCTGACGACATCACCAAGAGCTATTCCGGCGGTATGAACCGCAGACTCGAGATCGCCCAGGCGCTGGTCCACGATCCGCGTGTCCTCTTCCTCGACGAACCGACCGTCGGACTGGATGTTTCAGGCAGACGTTCCATCTGGGAGCACATCCTCAAGCTCAAACGTTCAGGTATGACCATCTTCGTCACCACCCATCAGATGGAGGAGGCGGAGCACTACTGCAACCGTGTCGGCATCATCAGGGTGGGCAACAAGATTGAGGAGGGCAGACCCTCCGAACTCGTGGACCGCATGAACGATGTCGTCTCCATCGGCAGCAACGGGGACCTGCCGTCGTCACTGAAGGACAGGGTGACCGTCCTCAAGGTGGAGGACAGGGAGATAACCTTCCTCCCGGACGAATCCCTCTCGCCGGAGGACATATCCCGTGCATACACGTCAGCGGGCATCGAGGTGTTCTCCAAATCGGTCCGCCGCCCCACACTGGAGGACGTTTTCCTCCTGTCCATCAACTCGGGTACCGAGGATATCGGTGAATGGGACCGCAACCAGTTCAGGAACATGATGAGGAGGCGCTGATATGTACAGGGTGTTCTCCTTCGTCAAACGCGATTTCAAAAGATGGACCCGTGCGCCAGTGAACATGTTCTCCACCTTGGTGATGCCCATCGCCTGGCTTATGTTCGTCGGACTGGTCCTCCCCGTTCGTTCGGATTATGAGAACTATCTCGATTTCGTCACGCCCGGTATACTCGTCCTTACCATGATGAACGCCGGACTGTCGGCAGGGTCCTCGATAATGTTCGACAAGACTCTTGGTTACCTCAACAAGTTCCTCGCATTACCCGTCCCGCGCGAGAGCATCCTGTTCGGAAAGATCATCTTCTTCACCATCAGGGGACTCATACAGGCAACGATAATTCTGATCGTGGCCATCCTCATCGGAGCGAGCATCCACGGTCCGGAATACTACATCATAATGTACGCGATCCTGGCCGTGTTCGGTCTGACCATATCCGCCATCGGTACCACCGTATCGCTCTACATGCCGGATTTCGACACCTATTCGGCATTCAGCAGCATGGTCACCATGCCGCTCTATTTCGCATCCACTTCTCTCGTCACCTACGACGACATGCCGCGGATCCTTCAGATCGTCTCCACCTGCAACCCCCTCACCTACGCGATTGATGCGCTCAGGGACATCGCGGACGGGGTCATCCCCCTTCTTCAGACCGCGGTCCTGCTGTTGATACTCTCGATAGTGCTGGCACTTTGCATAAGGAAGTTCAGGATCGTCACGATAAAGTGATTCACTCGTGCTTCTTGACGGACCCGTTGAGAATGACTGTACGCAATCCGTTTTTGGGATTGACGATGAGTTCACCGTCCACCGAGAAGACCTCCCTCATGTTCTCCGGGGTGAGGATCTCTTCAGGGGTTCCGGTGCATATGATGGTGTGATCCTTCACGAGGGCCACGCGGTCGCAGTACCTTGCGGCCATCGGCAGATTGTGCGATACGAGGACGACACTGATGCCGTTCTTACGGGCGAGGCCGCTTACCAGGTCCAGGACGTCGAACTGGGCGCTGATGTCCAGGTGGTTCGTCGGCTCGTCCATGAGCAGGTATTTGGGGGTCTGGGCAAGGGCCCTTGCGATGATGACTTTCTGCCGTTCCCCTCCGCTCATCTCGTTTATGAGACGGTCCTTCATCTCCCAGAGGCCGGTATCCCTCATCGCCTGTTCGATGATCTTCAGGTCCTCGGAGCTCTCCCCTTCGAACTGCCTCATGAAAGGGATCCTTCCCATGGCGACCATCTCTTCCACTGTGAATGCGAATCTGATCTCGTTACCCTGGGGGACCGCGGCGATGGATTTCGCGATCTCTTTCTTGGTCAACTCCTGGAGGTCGCTGCCGTCCAGATAGACAGCTCCGCTTTCGGGCGACAGGTTGCGGTTCAGGTTCTTGAGGAGGGTGGTCTTACCGGAACCGTTGACACCCAGGATCCCCAGGATCTCTCCCGGGCGTATCTCGACGGTGGCTCCGTCCAGTACCGGCTTATCGCGGTACTTGTAGCATAGGTCCTTAACGTTGAGGGTCAACTCCATCCCACCTCGTGCTTTCTCCTGCGGAGAAGGTATATGAAGTACGGGGCTCCGACCATGGCGGTGAGGATACCGACAGGCAGGATACCGACGGGTAATATAATATGTGCCAGATAGTCGCATGTCAGTAGGAATGTGGCACCTCCGATGGCACTCATGGGGATGAGGATCCTGTTATCGGGACCAAGGATGATACGGAATATGTGGGGGATGATCAGACCCACGAATCCGATGGCTCCGACGAAGGCAACGGCAGCGGCGACCATCAGTGTGGTGGTCACAAGGAGGGTCAGCCTGACCTTCGCGACATCGATTCCGAGGTCCATGGCGTGGTGATCGCCCAGCATCATGGCGTTCATGTATTTGCCGTAGGAGACGAGTATGAACGTACCTACCAGGATTATGGGAGCTACGACCATTATGATCAACAGGGACTCGGAGAAGACTGTACGGGACCCAAGGCTCCCCATGCTCCAGAATACGATATCCCCCATCTTGTCATCGGGCGCGATATAGGTAAGGAAGGATACGAAAGCGGTCATCATCGACGAGACCGCCACTCCGGTAAGGATCAGTGTCTCGGTGTTGGTGTGGCCGCCGATCTTCGACACGCCGTAAACGATCAGCATCGTCAGAAGACAGAAGATGAATGCGAAGAGCGGGGTGACGACTACGAGAGGAATCAAAGGGATTGCAACCAGTATGCTGACGGCCGCTCCCAGGGATGCTCCGGATGACAATCCGAGAAGATATGGTGAGGCCAGAGGGTTCCTGAAGATGGCCTGCATGGCGCATCCGCAGGCCGCGAGACCGGCTCCGACGAGCAGGGCCATCACGACTCTGACCGCGTTCTCCCTCACGAGGAGATTGTCGTAGAAATCTCCATGTCCAAGGATACAGTCGATGACACGGTTGTAAGGAATCGGGGTCTCAGCCCACGCGAGTTCCACGAGGGTGACTAACAATATCACTACAGTCAATATGACCAGACATATTGTTATCTTACCCCGATTCCTGATTTTCATGTTTATACCGTTGATCTGCCGCGTAACAGGAATACTGCCAGTCCTGCTATCACGATGATGGCGATACCGATGCCAGCATATAAAACGATATTAGTTTCACTGTTCTCTTCGAAATCAGCGGCTGTATATACTCTCACATCTGCATCGATGAGATCAGGATGGAGGACGTGGGCCATTTTCACAAGACCGTCAGCGGATTCGGGGCAGTAATTGTTCCAGGCATGTTCGGAAACGACAAGTTTGTGTTTGCCGAGATTTCCACCCATAACTTCATCGACGAACTGCTGTAAGGTTCCGCTGTAGGATCTGGTGAAACCGCTGTCGAGGAAGATGACTGCCTCGGGGCTGTCTGCGAGTCTCTGTACCACTCCGGATTTATCATAGATGATGGAGGAGGTGCTGCCGGAGTTGTAACCGATGTTGTTACCGCCTGCGGCGTTGATCATGGTTACGCTGAGGGAACCGGTGTTACCGTATCCCCATCCGCTCGTGGGACTGTACCATACGAACATGGCATCGACCTTGTCAGCGCTTCCAACAGCGGTGTTGATGTTGGCCAGTTTTGTCTCCATGGCCTCGTGCAGAGTTCCGTCGGCTCCGAGGATCATCTCGATCTCCTTAACACACTGTATGATGTCCGCATACTCGGTCATCGATCCGTAGAACACAACATGGTCGAATCCTGCATCAGTAGTCAGCTTGTTGTATAACGTTTGTGCGGGAGAACTCATGGTAGTGAGGATGATAGCATCGTGGATTGACAGTTCATTGTCGTGTACTGCCTGTGTAAGGAACGCATAGATCGAGTCCACATTGGCAGTTGATAGGTTGGCCACTTCCTCTGAGTCTCTTGTCAATCCCTTCTCCGCGTAGGCATCATCAGCATACTTGTCAGAAGCATACAGTTTGCTGGCCTGGTTGGTATCAAGGACGGTCAGGGCTGCAGCATAACCGAATACTACGATCTGGTCCACTGGGCCGTCGAAGTGGGTTACATGGTGGGTTCCTTTTAAATCGAATTCAACATCGAATCCAGTCGAATCGGCATCCGCAGAGCTCGGGATCACCGAAACGAACAGCATTGAGAACATAACGAGTGACAGTGAAATCGCTGCAATCTTCTTCATTATATCGTCTTGGTGAAATTATTGTTAATATTTAATACTAATTCTATAATTCGTAACACTAAGAATTTCGAACATCGATCTGACCACCCAGATAAAAAGGTCAAAAGTGTCGTTTTCTCTTGAGTTTTACAAAAATTTAATAGATGCATACTATGCGTATACGAATTAGGAATATGTGTTACTAAACAAATACAAATATAGAATCCATAATACTGATGCATGGCCCGCAGATCAGTGGTGTTCCCATTCTCAGCCATCATCGGACAGGACCTTCTCAAGAAGGCTCTAATACTCAATGTAATCGACCCCAATATCGGCGGAGTCCTGATTCGCGGCGAGCGCGGAACGGCCAAATCCACTGCTGTCAGGGCACTGGCGCAGCTTTTACCTGAAAAGGAAGTCCCGGAAGGATGTCCTTTCGGATGCAGTACCGCTGAGGAGAAAGCGGACTGTCCCTTCTGTTCTTCCAATCCCGATGCACCCATCGTAAAACGTCCGATGCGTGTGGTCGAGCTTCCCGTCTCCGCCACCGAGGATAAGGTGGTGGGTACCATCGATATCACCGCGGCGATCAAAGAGGGCAAGAAGAAATTCGAACCCGGAATCCTCGCCGAGGCCAACGGCAACATCCTGTATGTGGACGAGGTCAATCTTCTTAACGACCATATCGTCGACGTGCTGCTCGATGTGGCGGCCATGGGCGTGAACACCGTTGAGCGCGAGGGAATATCCTATTCTCACCCCTCGCGTTTCGCCCTCGTAGGAACCATGAACCCCGAGGAAGGGGACCTCAGACCCCAGCTCCTCGACCGTTTCGGCCTCTGCGTAAACATCGAAGGAATACACGATTCCAAGAGCAGGATCGAGATCGCCAAACGCCGCCGCGACTTCATGCGCGATCCGGCCGGATTCTACTACGGGTGGAAATCCAGGGACGAGAAGATCACCGAGAGCATCATCCGGGCGAAGAAGATCCTTCCCAAGGTCCGCATCAGCGACGAGATGATGGAGGAGGCGGTCAACAAGTGCATCCAGTACAACGTCGACGGACACCGCGCCGACATCGCCATAGTAACCACCGCCTGCGCGATCGCCGCCCTGGCGAACCGTCTCGATGTCATAAAAGATGACGTGGATCTCGCAGCAGTTCTGGTCCTGGCACATCGTGCACAGGATCCTCCCCAGTATCAGCCTCCGCAGGACGAGGAGAACGAGGAACAGGACCACGACGACACTGAGCAGG
>CACWTF010000023.1 GCA_902763685.1 methanogenic archaeon
CGAGGGTAACGACTATGCCTACACCAATGCCTCCTCCACGGGAACGCTGGTACTTATCTGGAATACCAAGACCTCCGACCGGTTCGTGCCAGAGAGCGGAAGCTACTACATGCAGACCGGCGACACCGTCACCATCAACGGCGTGATCGTCTCGTTCAGCGGCGGCGGTTCCATCATCGTGGACCTCGACAGCGACACCGTGACCGCCGACAGCGGACAGTCCGTCTCGTTCTCCTCTGATTCGGCGGTGTCCTACACGGTGGCTTCCGATGATACCTCCTTCACGGTCAACTCGATAAGCGACCTGCCCCTGATCTCCGGTTCCGTATCGCTCTCGCGGTCGCAGGGCATTCTCATCGGAGGTACGACCTACACCGCGGTCTCGACCCCCGCGGTGATCTCCTCGGAGAACAGCACCGCCGTACTGGTATCCGGATCCATCGCCGTCCCCGCCGGCAAGAGCATCAAGGTGGGCAGCAACTCGTTTACCGCCGGCGACAAGCAGGCCACCGTCTCCGCCAGCGACGGCATCGCCACCCTGGTGGCGGAGACAGTAATCCTGCCTGCCGGTTCATCGATAAAGATCGGCGACGTGACCGTCCTGAACAACGGCACGGTCTCCTTCGAGATTAGTGCCAGCGGGGACGCTATCCTGCCACAGAATGCCAAGATCAGGGCAACGCTCGGCAGCACCAGCAACGATCTCACCGCATCCTCCGAGACCCAGATAAGGGTGGAATCCGACGGTAGGATAACGATTATCAGCACCAGCGGGCTCGCATTGGCACAGGGGGAATCGATTACCATCGGCACCCTCACTTTCCATGCGGATACCGCGTCCGAGCTCTCGGTCGACGACGGGGTCGTCATCCTGCTGTCCGGAACGGTGTCCCTCACCGCGGCCATCCAGGATTCATCCACAGAGATAAGGGTCAACGACATCGACATCAAGGGAGTATCCTCCGCTTCCAAGGGAACCTCCACCTACGTGGTAGGGCCCGCCGGAGAGGCCATCGAGATCGACGGCAAGAGCTACCAGAACGCCTCGCAGACCCAGACCATCAAATTCACCTATGCGGACGCAGCATTCGTCCTCAGCGAGGGTTCGTATTCAACCACAGTTTCCAGTAACGCACCCGTGAACGTCAACGGTTACCTGATCTTCTCAGGATCGCACAATGACAATCTCGATATCACCGTCGGACCCGACACGGTCGCCGCCGACAGCACCGTACCTATAAAGATACAGAAGAACGAGGTCTCCTGGACCTACGAGTCCCCCACCGATGCGGTGTTCACCCTCGGAACCGATGCGGTGCTGACCTCCGGTTCGGTGACGGTCCCCGAGTCCATCATCCTGACGATCGGCACCACGGTGTACACCGCCGAGAACGGTGAGGCGGTCCTTTCCGCCAGCAACGGCAAGGCTACCCTGGTGTCGGGCGGGGTCGCGGTACCCGAAGGGGCCTCGGTCACCGTCATGGGCACCGAGTTCACGGCCTATGGGGGTACGGGCATCATCGGTCGCGTCAGCGAGGGAGAGGGGTACGTCAGCATAACCCAGAGCGGTTTCGAGATCGCTTCCGCCGACAATCTCAACGTGTACCTCAGCGAACCCGGTACCCTTCTGAAGGTGGGCAGCAGCACGTTCGCGTACAGCGACAGCATCTTCGGCCTCAGCATCGCCGGCACCACCGTCACGCTTATCAGCATCGAGCCCTGGGTCACCTTCAACGGTTCCATAACCATCGGCGGGGTGGTCTACCAGTCCGACGGCGAGGCCTCCATCTGCTATAACGGTACCCTCTGCGAGCTCGGATCCGGCATAATCTCGTTCGCAGGCACCTCCGACAGCTCCGTCTCCCTGAAGATCATGACCTATTCCCTCAGTACCGAATCTGCGGTGAAGATCGGTCTCGAAGAGATTCAGTCAGAGACAGTCATCACGCTCTACAGCGGTTCGTTCACCGCCGGCAGCGAGATGCAGATTGCCGCCGGTTCCTCCGCATTCACCGTCTCCCAGGGAGTGAGGATGGCCTACAGCGGTACCGCTACCACCTTTACCATACCCTCTGAAGGAAGCGTGGCCTATCCCGGTCCTCAGAGCGGTGACGGCGGCAATGTAACACTCAGTAACAACGGAAGTGCCAGCATAGTGTTCGTATACGAGACCATGACCCTCACGATGCCGGCGGGTACGGGCGTCAGCAACGGAGGTGAGACCATCACCTCCGGTCCCGAGGAGACCGTCGTGGTGCTGGGCAGTCCCCTCACCCTCAAGAGCGGTTCCGTCGCCCTGAGCCGCGGTCAGTCCGTCGTCATCGGCGAGAGCACATACTCGGCGGTCAGCACTGCCACCATCGGTGTCAGGTCGGGCAACGCTGTGCTCATCACCGGTTCCGTCGTCATCGGCGGCGTAGAGGTCTCTTACAACGGCAGCGACGACAACTATCTCATCATCCCCTCCGACGGACGTGTCACCGTCGCGGAGGGCAAGTCGGTATCCTTCGTCGTGGACGCCAGCGGCGAAGGCTACGAGTACACCGCCGGTACCGGCGGAGCGGTGTTCCTCCTCTCCGAATCCAGGGCGGTCTTCGAGACCGGCGACATCCTGATGTCGAAGGGTACCTACGTGGACGTGAGCGTCACCGGCAGGCTCAGGGCATACGGCGAGACCACCGAGATCGCCAGGGACAGCAGCGGCAACGTCACCCTGAAGACCGGAGGCCTGGAGTTCCCCGCCAATCTCTCCGTCATCGTTAACGGCAAGACCTTCAGGGCGGTGGATGACGCCGCGACCATCGACTACGGACAGTCCTTAAAGCTCACCGCCGGAACCGTATCGGTTTCCGGAGGATTCGAGATCGACGTGGGAGAACTCCATCTCAAGGTCGAAGGCAGCGATGCCGTCACCAAGATAACCGCGCCAGAGAGTTCCGACGGGACTCCAGCGGTCGAGATCGATGCGGTGAACGAATCCGTGTTTACCGTGAGCACCTCAGATACATCTTATGTCTACTACGTGACCAAGGCCGCATTCGGCATCGATACCGCGGTCGCGACCTCCTCCGGCGACGGAGGTGCCGCCGGCGGACCCGTGACCGAGACCAACGTGCCCAAGGTAATGCTGTACTCCGGTTCCGCCAACCTCGCCAGGGACTCAGTGATCTTCGTGGAGGGACTCGACATGCAGTTCCTCAGGTTCGACCAGGCGGGCGACAGGAACTTCACCCTCTCTATGGTCAATGAGAGGCCCAAGGTCACCCTCACCTCCGGATCCGTCAACCTCACCGATGCCGTCGACCCCACCTACGAGAACGTGGGTACCGGCAGCCTGAGCTTCTTCGCCAACGATTCGGGCAACATCGAGCTCGACTCCGGAACCGTCTCCGTCCCCGAGGGTTCCACCGTCAAGGTCGGCGACCGTTACATCACCAACGATTCCGGAACCGTCCACGTTACCGCCGACGGAGTGGTCGTCGTGCAGCCCAACTCCTCAGCCACCGTCTCCAGTCCCGACGGTGCGTCCTACCCCATCGTCAACGATACCTCCGAACCCATCAGCCGCGACGTCCGCCAGGAGGAGAAGGAGGACGGTTACACCATGTACGAGGCCCACAGGACCACCCTCGTCGACCGCGTCCTGGAGTCCGACGCCAACACCCAGGCCGTCAGGCTCCTGATGGACCAGACCGTCCAGTCCCTCAACGCGGCGGTCTACGACGCCTCCAAGTCCAGCAGCGAGAACATCGCCGCCCTCGACGAGATCTACGAAAGGTTCGTGGATAGGTACAGGGATATCTACAAGACCGACGAGCAGCTGTTCGGCGATTACTACAGCGAGGTACGGACCCAGCTGGAGAATCTCCACATCGGAGAGACCTCGCTCACCGAGAGATACCTCATCGACAACATCCTCAGCGAGTTCACGAACATAGAATACAATTCCAACATCTCCCTCGAGGAGAACAAGGCCCAGGTCGATGCGGCCCTCAGCGAGGCGAACAGCCTCCTCTCCAGCTACCGCATCGCCGACAGCTCCACATTCAATGTCTACAAGTCGGTGATGCTGCAGTACATCGAGACCCAGCCCGAGGGAGGTCTGGAGGAGATCGGTACCCTGAAGACCGCCTACGCGGAATCCCTGGGCAAACTGGAGTACCTCTCCAGCCAGGACAAGGACCGCAACCTGCAGCGTATCGACGAGCTCATCGACGGCTTCGACGGTGCCGTGCTCTCCGCCTTCATCGGAAGCTTCAACAACCAGAAGGCAACGGTCATCGGCAACATAGTGAGGCTGTCCGCCTCCTACTCCGAGCCCGAGGCACTGGAATACATCAACTCTGCCAAGAACAGGCTGGAGAACTACGCTTACGATCAGAGCGTCCGCTACGAGGACAACATCAACAGGATCAACAACCTCTACACCAACCTCGAGAGCAACATCGGGGCCGCTGTGTTGGGCAACCTGAACACCTTCGACGATTACTGTGTGAAGTATCACGCTAAGTACGTGGAGGTCCTTGACAAGTACGAGAACGACCCCGATTACCACCCCGAGATCCCCTCTGACATGAGGCAGGCCATCATCGAGGCCATCGCCGCCGCCAGGGACAAGGTAGACGTGAACGGGGAGGGACGCATCAACTACGACCACTCCCTCAGCCTCGCAGACAATGTTAACATAATCCACAAGATCGCCTCCGACCTGGAGGACCAGATCGAGTACATCACCAGCGAGGACATGAGGAACGAGCTGGAGAAGACCTATGCAGCCGCTCTCGACCACTTCGCCAAGAACGACAAGCCCCAGACCCCCACCAAGATCCTCAAGAGGATCGCAGAGGCCCGCGACAAGGTCATCGACGAGTACAAGAGCGACCACGAGGTGGAGGTCAAGGGTAACACCATCAACTCCATCATAGCCGAGTACGACACCGACATGGCGGTCCTCATCCAGAGGGCGGACTTCTACTTCAACATCGACAGGGGATGCGAATTCCTGCAGACCAAGTACGAGACCGCACAGACCGCCGTCGTCGACAGGATGGCCGAATGTGTCAAAGAGCTTAGGGACTTCGAGTACCGCGAGAACCTCACCCTTTCCGAGAATCTGGCACTGCTGCAGCAGAAGGTCAACGAGTTCAGTCTCGAGCTCACCAACCTGAAGGCCACCACCAACCAGGGCGACTTCGAGAACTACCGCGACTACGTGGCCTGGAGGGTCAGGGGCTACACCGGCGTCTCGCCGTCGGTGCCCGACCTGGTCCAGACCTACAGCGACAAGATAACCGCCCTCCAATACAACGGAAAGTCCCTCTACGCCAACAAGGTGGCCGTGGACCGTCTCTTCCAGGAGTTCAGCGACAGCTACGAGAAGCTGGAGTCCGAGAACTACCGCGACAGCCTGGCCGCCAACATCGAGGCCATGGTCGGTGAGGGCGACCAGCCGTCCGTCCGCCAGGCAGCGGCCGACGGTGCCAGCGAGATCAGGAACCTCCGCATGAAGGTAGGGGACTATGCCGGTTCCGTCGCCGAGGCGAAGGCCCTGTCCGACCTCGTCACCATCCGCGTGGGATACGCCAAGGCCGCTTACGCCGACAACCTAGACTTCTTCAACGAGAGGTGCAACTACATCATCGGCCTGACCGCCCATGTCCCCTACATCAACAGCGAGAAGATCACCGGCGGTGCCCGGATGACCTCCCTGAGGGATTCCACCGAACTGACACAGTTCCAGAAGGCGGAACAGATCTCCGCCATCGACTACCACATCCTCGACCTCATGAGGTTCGACGCGGCTTATGTGGAGGTTACCGACAGCTTCGTCTCCATGTCCTCCATCGACGATTCCGCCAAGGTGAGGGCCCTCGCCGAGAGGTACAGCCCGCTCATAAACGGTTACGTCTACGACGTCTCGCTGGGAGTCGACGGCAACATCGCCGCCCTGAGGGCCGTCCTCGATGAGTACTCCGCCGCCTGTCTCGATCAGAAGTATGCCGAGAACAGTGCGGTCACCGGCGGCATCCGTGCCGACGGAAAGGCCATGGACGGTACCGTGGCCGATTATCCCGCGGGAGTCAAGGAGATCTGGGGATCCGTCGCCAACCTGAACGGTCTCGATGCCGGAGTGTCCGTAACCATGAACAGGACCGGTTCTGCCAACCTCTCCGGCGGAAGCGTCCTGCCCGCCGAAGGCAGCGGATTCGCGGTCCTCGGCAACGGAGATGTCCTCGGAGCATTCGAGGTCACCCTCTTCAAGGACGGGGAGAAGATCAACGATTTCAGTGGAACCTACCGCGTGAGGATCCTCCTGCCCGAGGACATGCGCGGATACGACCGTGTGCAGGTGGCCTACGTCGACGAGTACGGCGACGTGCAGGTCTACGACGCGAAGGTCGTGGGCAACTACCTGGAGTTCTACACCACCCACTTCTCCGCCTTCTCGCTGATCGGTCTCAGGGACATCCCGACCTATTACGACATCTACGTCTACATCGCCATCGCGGTCATCGTGCTGGTACTTGCAATCTACTTCGCCCGCGTGGTCCGCTTCGACGCCAACGGAGGAACCGGAAGGACGCCCGCTCTGATCTTCTTCGGCGACGGACAGGGACCCATGGCGGGCAACGGATTCGTCCGCGAGGGCTACAGGTTCCGCGGATGGTCCAGGACCAGGGACGGCAACGCGGAGTACATGGACTGCTCCGATATCTCCGCCCTCGGAAAGATCCACATGGTCAAGCTCTATGCGGTATGGGAGGAGGTGAGGTCCGATGCCTGAGGACAACGAGATCAGGTACACCAACGAGGACCAGTTCCCCAACACCTTCCGTTACACCAACGAGGACCGTGCGTACAACGATTACGCCACCCCGCCGGAGACCAGGACCTACCAGGAGACCGACGGCCAGGACCTCGTGGATAACGCTGACGACTCACCCTCCAAGGTGAGGTTCAGCAACGACTTCGACGCACAGAAGATCGCATCCACCTTCGTGGTGGTGTCCCTCGTCTCCATGGCCGTGGTCCTGGACGACTCCCCCTTCGGAGAGTTCTTCGACCCGTTCCTAGGGGAGATCCGCGAGACCTTCGGAATCTCCGGAGGCGACAGTCCCTACTCGATCCTCTTCGACCTTGCCCTCGTTCCCACCGAGAGCGACTTCTCGTACAAGCTCACGTTCGAGACTGTGCCAGAAGGCGACATGGTGATGGTCGTGAAGCAGGGTTCGTCCACCATCGACAGTACCTCATTGGATACGACTTTGGCGGGAACGATAAAGAATCTGGCGCCCGGCACGACGTACACCGTGACCATCCTCCTCGACGGGGAGCAGATCGGTGCGACGCAGTCGGTCACCACCCTCGGTACCTACGACGGTACCCCCATCATCAAGGTGCTCAGCGCCAAGAACTACAACGCAACTGACCGTAACGCTGCGGACGACGGAGGCTACTTCAAGTTCCAGCTTGCGATCATCGACAGGAACAATGTATGTTCCAACTTCGGTGCAGAACTGGAGATCAACGACACTACCGCGCCGATCACCTTCACCTGCACCTTCTCGGGCGAACCGACCGACGTACAGGTTATCGAGATTCCTGATAGCTTCTACGACGGCCGCACCATCACCGGCCCCATCGAAGGTCTCCTCATAGTGACCTGGGAAGTGGCCGGCGGATCGGCAGATTCGCTCACCGAAACCGTTTACATATGAAAAGGTGTCAAAAATGACAGCAGCAATAAGCATAGACGACCTGAAATCCCCCAAGTGGATCGTAGTCATCGCGCTCGCGGTGTTCACGGTCCTCACGTGGGTTTTCTCCAACGAGATCTACGGAGCCAATTCCGTATTCAACAGCGACAACTTCGGTAACGACGCGCTCAACAGCCTGTTCCGTTCCATCCCCCCGATAATCAGGTGCATCACCATCCTGTTCCTCGCATGGGTGCTCAACTTCGCAGTCCAGATCATCCTCGAGCATTTCGCCAAGGGAAGCAAGGCGATGGTCACCTCCGTCAAGCTCCTGAAGAGCCTGATCAAATACGTGATCTTCATCGTCGCCATCCTCCTGTGTCTTGCGGCCTGGGGAGTCAACACCACCACCCTCGTCGCCTCCGCCGGTATCCTCTCCCTGATCATCGGTCTCGGTGCCCAGAGTCTCATCGCGGATATCATCGCGGGACTGTTCATGGTCTTCGAGAACGACTTCGAGGTGGGCGACATCGTCGTCATCGACGGATGGAGGGGAACCGTCATGGAGATCGGTATGAGGACCACCAAACTGGTCGACTACCGCGGTAACATCAAGATTGTCAACAACTCCAAGATCTCCACCGTCATCAACCAGTCCAAGAAGACCTCCGTCGCCCTGTGCTACATCAGCGTGGAGTACGGCGACGACCTGCCCCGCATCGAGCTGATCATCAGGGACAACCTGGAGAAGGTCAAGGACCACATCCCCCAGATCATCAACGGTCCCTTCTACAAGGGAGTCGACAGCCTCGGGGACTCCAGCGTGAACCTCCTGTTCCTCGCCGACTGTAAGGAGGAGGACCTCTACGTGGTCCAGAGGGCCATGAACCGCGAGTTCAAGATCCTGTTCGACAACAACGGAATCAACATTCCCTTCCCGCAGGTCACCGTCAACCAGCCTGTCTCCTTCGAGAAGGCGGAAAACAAGGTCCGCACCAACTTCGAGGCAAGGGTCTTCGCGGAAGAGCAGAGGGAAGCCTCCAAGGACCTCGAGCTCGACCAGAACTGAAACGATTTCCGACACCTTTTCAGAAGGTGCCAGGGTCCGTCCCTGGCACCTTCACGCAATCCGATATATACCTTGTAAGCAGTTCTTCCCGATATGGCGAAAGGCGTACTCGGTCTCATCATGTGTCCTATGTTGGAGGACGAACTTGTCTATGCATTATCGAAGGACAGCGACATAGGACGCATCGTCGTCCTGGAGAACGAGTACTGCGGCAGCATCAAGAGGAAGCTGGATAGCCGCGGTGTAAAATACGATACCGTTCCCGAGAAGGATTTCGACGGAGGTAAGGTCGAATTCGACCGCGATATCTTCAACATCGTCATCAAAGCCAACAATCTGGCACTGCACGCTGAACCTCCGCTGCTCAAGGAGCATCTGACCCTGCAGGTCATCTCCATGCAGGCCCACGCCGACGTCATCGGTATGTATTACGGGATCTGCGGAAACCACGGCTGGGACATCTCTGCCTGGGCCAGGGAGAACTCTCTCAAGCCCGTGTTCGTGTTCCGCGGGGACGACGGCGAGGTCTGCGACGATTGCGTTGCCGTGGCTATCGGCGGTTCGTCCAACTACCGCAGGTTCATCAAGAGGTACACCGGCATATTCTTCCTGACCCCGGCCATCGCCGGCAACTGGCAGGACTTCATCATGGCGGGGGATTCCGCCAAAGGCCTCAGCAACATCCCCGACGAGACATTGGAAGCCCTCGGCATCCACGGTCAGGAGGATTTCATGAGGTGGCTGTTCGAGGTCGGCCATTACGAGTTCCTGCTGAAGATGAACACCGGTCTGGAGCCTGGCATGGACTTCGACGGCGAAGCGGAAAGGATCGGGAAGGCCCTGAACCTCAAACCCATCGAGATCGAGGACGGCTGGCTCACCCTCAACACGGCCGAGTCGCTGTACAGGAACTGTAAAGAGGCAATGCCTCAGTAAAAAGTGGTGCGGGGGAATCCCCCGCTATTGAACAAGATTCAGAGCCTCTTCCCGGCGTTGGGTCCGGGAGTGGTATCGAAGGCACACTCGATCTTTATCTTCACGAGTCCCTTGGCGGGGTATGCCTCGTTGACGCTGTGTGCCATCTTCACGGCGGATTCATAATCCGCACCGGAGGTCTCGTACACGCATTTCCCCTTCAGCTGTACGCACTGTTTGCCGTTCTCTCCGCCCATGGCGTAGACCGCCGCTACGGGATTGGCTTTGATGTTGGCGAGGGTCTTGTTGAGGAAGTTGTCGATCACCCAAACCTCCTCGTCGTTGGCGATCCACAGGAATCCGATGGGTACGACGTTGGGGATACCCTTCTTATCTGCGGTCGCGAGTGCGAAGATGCGGGGACCGTTCTTGTGGTCCTCGAATATGGATTTGATGCTGTCGTTGATGACGGACATGAACCGTAATTCGTTTTTTGTAAATTTATAAATCACGGCCGACATATGCGACCCTCTGTCTTACAGGGATAACATGCGTGAACCATCCGTACAGAAGCATCTCTCTCCGGGCGTCTTCCTGTCCCTCATAGTCATGCTGTACATGTTCGCCCCCATCTCCACCGATATGTACCTTCCCGCCCTGGCGGACATGGTCGACGAACTGGATACCACCGAATCGATGCTCAACGCCACCCTCTATTGTTACATGATGTTCCTGGGTATCTCCATGGTCATCATGGGTCCGCTCATCGACAAGTTCGGGAGGAAGGGGATCCTCATCGGCTGTCTTGCGGAGTACATTATTGCATCATTCTTTGCCGCCATGGTCACCTCCGTCGGACAGCTCATCATCCTGAGGATCCTCCAGGCCGTGGGTTCCGGAGGGGTGATGACCATCACCACCGCGTTCATCAAGGATTCATACAGCGGACCGAAGATGACCCTCGTTCTCAGGGTGGTGGCCATCATCGCGGTCATCGGTCCCGTTGCCGCACCCATCCTCGGTTCGATGATAATCGTGAACCTTGGATGGAGGTATACCTTCTTCGCCCCCGCGGCCTTCGCCGCGATCTGTCTCCTGATATCCCTTTTCGTCACCGAGACCCTTCCCGAGGAGGAGAGGATAACCGGCGGGTTCGGGGACATGATGCACGGCATGAGGACCATCCTCGGCAACCGGCTGTTCATGGGCTTCATGCTGATGATCTGCATGTTCAACCTCCCCTTCATGGGATATCTCTCTGTGTCCTCGTACATCTACGAGGGGACCTTCGGTTTCGGAGCTTATCTGTACTCGGTGATGCTGGTGGCCGCCCTGCTGGGTGCGGTGGTGATCTCCATACTGGTGGCGAGGTACACCTCCCGCATAGTCAACAGGAGGATGATTCCGTTCTATCTGGTACTGGGATTCGCGGGGACCGTCATCCTGCTGACGGTGGCGAAGCATTCTCCCTACCTGTTCCTGCTCGCTTTCATCCTCATCCTTGGATCGTCCACGACCGTCCGCCCCTGGGGAATGGGGGTGCTGATGAGGAGCCACGACGGGGACAGCGGTACCCTGTCATCGATGATCAATGCACTGTTCTTCGCCGTCGGTACCGTCGGTATGGCGATGTCCACCCTGCCGTGGCCGGATTACATCACCGGACTCGGATGCCTGGGACTGATTGCCTGCGCGATGTACCTCATAATGATGGTCTGGGTCATGCGTTCCGACGGTTCCGCCATAAGGGAATTGGACGGTACCGCGGCGGGCGAGGACAGAAGGTGAGTCAGAGCCTCTTCGTCATTACGTAGTCGTCCATGACGTAACCGTTGCCGATGTCTGAGGTTACTGTATCCGTGATGGAGAATCCGGATCTTTTGTAGATCTCCACCGTGGGATTGCCCTTGTTCACGCGGAGGTATTCCTCGTGCAATCCGTGTTCCTTCGCATAGGAATCGATCTCGGAGAACATCCTCTTCCCAACACCCCGGCCCCTGCACTCCTTCAGGAGGTAGACCTTGCTGATGTATAGTCTGCCGCCCTCGTCGTGGACGCTGTAGTAGCCCGCATCCTTCCCGCCGTCGGTGACGACGAAGAAATCGTAGCCCTCGGACATCTCGCGGAGCATGGCATCCGCGGAATGATAGGTACGGAGCATGTAATCGATCTGCCCCTTCTCCAGCACGGATGCGTAGCACTCGTGCCAGATGGTATCTGCCAGGACGGAGATCCTTTCCGCGAGTTCCCTGTCAGGCTTCATGTAAATCTGTAAAAGGCGATGCCGGGGGAGACCCCCGGCTGTAAGGTTTCACTGTTTCTTCTTGTAGGCTTCGATGCAGGCCTTGATCTCCGCTTTAGCGGCCTCAGGACCTTCGATGTCACCGACCTCGGTCTTCTTGCCCTCGAGTGCCTTGTAGACGGTGAAGAAGTGCTGAATCTCCTTTCCGAGGTGCTCGGGGAGCTGCTTGATGTCGGTGATTCCCTTGTACATGGGGTCCTTGGGGAGGACGCAGAGGATCTTGTTGTCCACGTCGCCGGAGTCGACCATCTTCATGATTCCGATGGGCCTGCACTTGGCGAGGGCTCCGGGGATGATGGGCTCGCTGCTGATTACGAGAACGTCCAGGGGGTCGCCGTCGAGGGCGATGGTCCTGGGGATGAGGCCGTAATTCCAGGGGTAGGCGGTGGAGGTGGAGAGGATCCTGTCGACGGCGATGAGGCCGGTATCCTCGTCCACTTCGTATTTCATCTTGCTTCCTTTGCTGATCTCGATGAAGGCGACGAATTCCTCGGGGGAAATCCTGTCGTCGGACATGGTGTCAACGATGCTAGGCATACAGCCATGGATATCTTTGCGTTATAAGTAGGTAACACCAAGGATATTGATGCGAATATGTGTTTAGTTTAATCATAAAAGAAAGAAAGGGCAGATATTATCCTATTTGTAATTAAAATGCCCTAATGTATAATATACTTCTAGTTGATTTTTAAGACAACGCAAGTCCTGCGTTAGGTGATTAACACGGACAACAAAATAATCGCGATCCTTGTCGTTGTGATTCTCGCTGCGGCCGGAGGCGTCACGTACTATGTTCTTTCTCAGAACCATGATTCTGACTATAAGGACGGAGCATACCAGGTAATCTCCAGGGTAAACACCGAAGGTTCCGGTATTTACATCAAGAGTACTATTGTGACTGATTCTGATTCAAACGGAATACCCGATAGGAACGGAACCGATTTCTATTCTCTCGACGGATCACACGTAGTGATCGCAGAGGCCAACAAGGATGCCTGGAAGGGACTTACCCTCGGTACTCCCGGTCCTCAGAGTATCCAGCATATCCAGATGCTCGGTATCGTGAAGGATAATCTCGGACTTCAGTTCACCGCCGTTTCCAAGAAGGGTGAAACCGATCCCAACAAGTGTGTATACTACAATGATACCATCAGCTCAGCCAACGCACTCAACACCGCAGGCAAGGCAAACATCGACGGAGGTATCGTCTGGGAGCCCCAGGTACAGGTCATCATCGCTGATACCTATCAGGTCCTCTGTCTTACCAACGACTTGTTCGAGGATCACACCTGCTGTACCATCATCGGATCCTACAAGTTCCTCCAGGACAACAGCGATGTGACCGTCAGGTTCCTGGCTGCATACAAGAAGGCAGTTGATTTCATCAACGGTGCACTCGAGGATACCTCCAGTGCGGATTACACCTGGCTTGTTGACCTCTGTAGCGCCAAGGTGCCTGCAGCATCCACCACTCAGGCAGAGGCAGCTCTTGCCAACATCACCTATGTTTACGCAGACGGTGCTGATGGAAACCTCGATGCCCTGAAGACTGACATCGCGAATCTCGCCACCAGCCTCAAGGCACTCGGTGCACTTACCCAGGAACTGAAGGACGCAACCGCCCTGTCCAACAAGATGGTCAACGACACCTACATGAAGCAGGCAGTGAGCTACACCTATTCCGATTCCCCGGAGAGGAATGTGAGGGTCGCTGTCATCGACGGTGATATCCACCAGATTGCAATCCATGTTGCTGTTGAGAAGGGATATTTCACCGACAACAACCTCACTGTTACAGTCTCCAACGGCCTCACTGCCGGAGGACCTGTTGCGGATGCGGTGATCAGGGGTCAGGCCGATTACGGATTCCTCGGAGCACCTCCCGCGACCTTAAAGACTATTAACGGGCAGCTCATTAAAGCATGAGTGTAAACATGGAGTTCAGGTACGATAAGCACAACAAATACCACCGTTTGGCTAGAAGTATCGTCATCGCAGCGATATCGCTGACGGTGATGATCTGGCTATGGTGGATGATCTCAATCATAGCGGATAAGCCCGCCATACCCACGCCCTACGATACGTTTGTTGCGCTTATCGACCTGTTCAAATACGGCGATCCCATCCACGATGTGGCCATCAGCGTTTACATCGAAGCAAGCTTGAAGAAGCTCGTCCAGGGATTCTTCCTTGCACTTATCGTCGCATTACCCCTCGGTCTCATCATGGGGAGGTTCAAGGTCCTCAGGGAATTCTTCACCCCCATGATCGAGGTCCTCAGACCCATTGCCCCCATCGCATGGGCCCCTATCTTCTTCATCCTCTTCACCGGGGCCGACGGTGACACCACCTGGGCCTCTTCGCTTGTCGTTTTCATCGGAATCGTATTTCCTTTGATGACCAACGTCATGTTCGGTGTGACGAAGATCGATCCAGTCACCCTGGATGCTGCCAAGACCCTCGGTGCTTCCGACCTGCAGATCTTCATCAAGGTCATGTTGCCTTCCACCGTCCCCTACCTGATGAACGGTATCAAAATCGGTCTCGGAATCGGATGGATGTGTATCGTCGCCGCCGAGTTATACGACGGTTTCAACCCCGGACTCGGTTCCTATCTGAGCCTCATGATCAGCAACAGCTCCTATGAGCAGGCGTTTGCAGGAATCATCCTGATCTCCGTTCTGGGTCTGCTTACCACGGGACTTGCGGAGTATATCCATAAGAAAGTTAACAAGAGAATGGGGGTCGATATGTGATGTCCGACGAACCGAAGATCAAAATCGAAGGCGAGAAGTTCAAGGCCAAGGACCGTGTCCGTGCGGACCGTACCGATGAGCTTTACAAGGACATTCCCGAAGGGTCCACTCTCATGAAGATCGACAATCTCCATGTGGTGTACCGTACTGATGAGAAGGAGACCATTGCGGTCGAGAACTTCACACTCGATGTGAAGAAAGGAGAGCTCATCTCCATCGTAGGTCCTTCCGGATGCGGAAAGACCACCATCCTCAGATGTATCGCTGGCCTTCTCCAGCCCACTTCAGGCTCCGTATACCTCGGTGACAAACTTTGCACATCTCCCGGTTCCGACCGCGGAATGGTATTCCAGGACTTCGCATTGTTCTCGTGGAGATCTGTTATCCAGAATGTGGAATTCGGAATGGAGGTCGCCGGCGTACCCAAGGAGGAACGCCATGACAGGGCCCTAAGGTACATCAAGGCTGTCGGTCTCGAGAAGTTCGCGGATTCCCGTATCCATGAGCTCTCCGGAGGAATGAAGCAGCGCGTAGGTATCGCACGTGCACTCGTAATGCACCCCGCAGTGGTGCTCATGGACGAGCCTTTCGGTGCTCTTGATGCACAGACCAGGAACATCTTGCAGGACATGCTCGTGAAGATCGTGGAGCACAGTGCCAGAACCATATTATTCGTTACCCATTCGGTGGATGAGGCATTGTATCTCTCCGACCGTGTCGTGGTACTTTCCAAGAGGCCTTCCTCGATCTACAAGATCATCGACGTCCCCGGCAGCAGGCCCCGCGACCGTACCAGCCCCGAGTTCACAGAACTCAGGAAGACGATCCTTGGTTATCTCGAAGAACAGAACGTTATGGAATAAACACTAAATAAAACCAATTCCAAACTTTTTCCGACATTTCTAACGAGTGTTCGGGAACGCTTTTTATCCATTACAGTTTATTGTAATCCAATTACCGAAAGGTAGGTGATATGGGTTGGTGAGGAAGTACATGGGCAGTCGTGAGTGGACACTCGTGATACTCGCCGTCATCCTCATCCTCGGACAGGTGTTCATGGATCTGGCCATCCCGGATTACATGAGCCGGATCACCGACGCCTACCTTCTCGAGGACCACGATACCGTCATCCAGTACGGTATCGAGATGATCGTCTGTGCCTTCCTGAGTCTCATCCTATCCCTTGCAGTAGGTTTCATCCTCGCCAATTTCGCCGCCAGGCTCGGGATGAAGATCCGTGCGGCCCAGTTCGACCGCGTACAGGAATTCTCTGCTCAGGATCTGAACAGATTCTCCATCGCCAGTCTCATCACCCGTTCCACCAACGACGTTACCCAGATTCAGAATTTCGTGGCAAGGGGTCTGCAGGTCGTCATCAAATCCCCCATACTGGCCGTATGGGCGGTTTCGAAGATACACGGCAGTTCGATAGAATGGACCATGGTGGTCGTCGGTGCCCTGCTGGCACTTGTGATCGTGATGGTCGTGTCCCTCCGCCTCGCCATCCCCAAGTTCATGAACATCCAGTGGCTGACGGATGCCGTCAACCGCTCCACCAGGGAGAATCTGGAGGGGATGAGGATCATCCGTGCCTACGATGCGGAGGAATTCCAGGAATCCAAATTCAAGACCTCGAACGACAACCTCCTCGAGAACAATATCAAGGCCGTGAAATACATGGCGTTCACCTGGCCGTTCGCCCAGGCCGCCATGAACTTCGTAACCCTAGGGATATACTGGGCGGGAGCGGCGATCATCTTCAACGCTCCCACCGCCGTCGAGCAGAAACTCTTGTTCTCCGATATGATCGTCTTCACATCCTATGCCACCATGGTCCTCTCGTCGGTCATAGTGTTCATCGGCATCTTCCGTATGCTGCCCCGTGCCCTGGTCAGCATGCGCCGTGTCAGGGAGGTGGTCCGTACGGAACCCTCAGTCATCGGAGGTACCGAGACCGAGGGGACCGAGAAGGGTACGGTCGAATTCAGGAACGTTTCCTTCACCTACCCCGGTGCCAAGAGGCCTGTCCTGGAGGACATCTCCTTCCGGGCGGAGAAAGGTTCAACCTTCGCCATCATAGGCTCCACCGGTTCCGGGAAGACCACCGCGGTCAATCTGATAGAGAGGTTCTACGACGTATCCTCCGGACAGGTCCTTGTTGACGGGAGGGACGTGAGGGAGTACGACCTCGCCGCCTTACGCAGGAAACTGGGCTACGTCCCCCAGTCGGCCATCATCTTCTCCGGTTCGGTGGAGATGAACGTGAATTACGGATACGGTTCCGAGTCCCGTACCCAGGATGATATCCGCCGTGCGTTGCGCGTGGCACAGGCCGAGAGCTTCGTCGAAGCCCTTCCCGAAGGGTCCCAATCCCACATATCCCAGCACGGCAGGAACATATCCGGCGGACAGAAGCAGAGGGTATCCATCGCCCGTGCCGTCTGCAGGGATCCGGAGATCTATCTCCTCGACGATACCTTCTCGGCCCTGGATTACAGGACCGACCGCGAACTCAGGAACGCTCTGAAGGAGGAGACCGCGGGAAGCACGGTGATAATCGTCGCCCAGAGGATCGGTACCATCATGGATGCCGACGAGATCCTCGTCCTGGACAACGGGCGGGAGGTCGGCAGGGGCAGGCACCGCGACCTGCTGCGTACCTGTCCCGAATATTACGACATCGCCAGATCCCAGCTGACGGAGGAGGAATTGCTATGAGCGAACCCAAGGGCGGGAAACTGGCTCCCGGCAAGTCCGATTCCAGGAAGGGCGGGCCGCCGTGGTCCCGTGCCGACAAACCCCGCAACTTCAGACAGGCCGTCGTCCAGCTGACAGGCTACGTCGGGGTCTACAGGTACTGGATAATGCTTGGTATCACGCTCTCCACCGTCGGTGCGGTGCTGTCGATCATAGGCCCCCAGTACCTGAAGGAGATTTCCGACGAGATCTTCGACGGTATCGGCACAGGCACCACCGATACCTCGGCAATCGTCAGTCTGGCTCTTATAACGATGGCGATCTATGTGGTCAGTTTCATCCTGATGGGGACCGAGCATTACATCATCCCCGCCGCATCCGAACGCATCGCCAACCTCCTCCGCAGGGACCTCGCCCACAAGATCAACCGGCTGCCCATGAACTATTTCGACAACAGCAGCAACGGGGACATCATGAGCCGTCTGACCAACGATGCCGACACCATCGGCGAGATGTTCGGACACAGCGTGAGCATGTTCGTCACCGCGGCCGTGCTCTTCTTCGGATGCATAGTGATGATGTTCTACACCTGTCCGATCCTGGCGGTGATCACCGTCCTTCCCGCCCTCGGCGGATTCGTCATCATGAGGATCATCATATCCCGCACCCACAGGTACTTCGTGCGCCAGTCCCGGAACCTCGGTGCGATGAACGGTCTGGTGGAGGAGAGCTACTACGGGCAGCAGATCGTCCACGCCTACGGCGACGAGGATAACGTCCGCAGGAGGTTCAGCGAGATCAACCGCGACCTCTACGACAGTGCTTACAAGTCCCGGTTCATCTCCGGTTCCATGCCCCAGCTGATGAACTTCGTCGGCAACCTGGGGTATGTGGCCGTGTGCATAGTGGGTTCCATGCTGGTTATGCAGGAGCAGATCACCTACGGTGTGATCGTGGCGTTCATCGTCTATGTCAGGATGTTCAACACCCCTCTCCTGCAGCTCTCCGATGCCCTTGCCTCGATGCAGTCCATGGCCGCCGCCTCCGAACGCGTATTCGATCTTCTCGAAGCCCCCTCCCTGGACGACGAATCCGGGAAGGACACCGAGGTCGGGGAGATCAAGGGGGAGGTGGAGTTCAGGGACATCAGCTTCAGTTACATCGAAGGCAACGAGATCATCCACCACTTCTCGTTCACCGTGGAACCCGGCCAGAAGATTGCCATCGTAGGGCCCACTGGGGCGGGGAAGACCACCGTGGTTAACCTCCTCATGAGGTTCTACGAGGTCGACAGCGGGGACATACTGATCGACGGCATATCGGTCAGGGATCTCCGGCGGGACCAGGTGCATTCCATGTTCGCCATGGTGCAGCAGGATGTGTGGCTGTTCGAGGGCACCGTCCGCGAGAACCTTATGTTCAACCGTCCCTCGGTATCCGACGAGAAGATGATCCAGGCATGCAAGGCCGTAGGCATACACGATTTCATCGTGTCCCTCCCCGAAGGATACGACACGGTGATATCGGACTCCGCCGGACTCTCCTCCGGTCAGAAGCAGCAGCTCACCATCGCGAGGGCCATAATCCACGATGCCCCCATGGTCATCTTCGACGAGGCCACCAGTTCGGTGGACACCCGTACCGAGAAGCTGATCCAGAAGGCCACGGAGGACCTCACCCGCGGGAAGACCTCGTTCATCATCGCCCACCGTCTGACCACCATCCGCGACTGCGACAAGATCGTGGTCATGCGTAACGGACGCATAGAGGAGGTCGGTACCCACGACGAACTCCTGGCCAGGGGCGGTGTGTACTTCGGCCTGTACAACAGCCAGTTCGAGAACTGTGCCTGATCCTCCATCGGAAACGGTGGTGGTACCGTCCGTACCCATGTACATGTACAGCCAGGTTTTTTCAGCCCTCTTCGCGAAGGCCTCCGCATGTATTCCAAGAAGAAGACAGGGAAGACCTCGCCCGCAAGGGACCAGAGGTTCAAGGAGATAGTGCGTGACCGTGATATCCTGGCATCGATCATCAAGGACGTCATCCCGGAGTTCGGGCATCTTTCCAGGGAGGAGATATACGGTTGTCTGGATATCTGCAAGGACGGCCATACGGTCCGCGGAAGGAACATCGAGCTGGTGTCCTCGGACAACGGTCCGATATACATGGACTCGGTTTTCGATGTCAGGTACCCAGGCAAGGGGGAGATGAGCCTCATCGTAGCCATCGAGGGGCAGGGCTCCCAGATGTCCGTCAGCGATCTGCATAATCGTCAGATCTACTATTCGAGCAGACTCATCTCCGATCAGGGCCGCGATTTCCCGAACAAGAACGAACTCTACCGTTCCCTGAGGAAGACCACGGTGGTCTGGGTCAAACTATCTCCCAATGCGGCGGAAAGGAACACCATTGTCCGTGACAACAGGTACAGGTATTCCGTCACGGATCCTGACAGGATCGTTCCCAGCCCCTTGGACAAGACCGAGATCATAGAGATCAATGTCGGTCCGTACGAAGACGGTGCTCGTATAGAACTATTGGGCATCCTGGGTATTCTGTTCTCCAAAGATATGGGCGAGGCTGAAAAGGATCACAGTCTTAAGGCAAAGTATCATATTTCGTTAAGGTCTAG
>CACWTF010000024.1 GCA_902763685.1 methanogenic archaeon
TAGACCATATTTCAAATATTATTTTTATCATACAAATAAATTTTTATATAGTCATAATACAGATGGAATCTGCATGGTTAAGGTACATAACTGGCTCGATTCACCGATTCCTCCGGAGAATCCAAGTGCTAACGATATGAGGTTCGGCGTGGGATGTATGAATGAACTCATCCTGGAACTAACCGGCAAGATGGCTGATCTGCTTCACAACGTAGGTCAATACACCTCTTATGATGCTACGGCAATTCTGGAAAAGTTCGACAAAGCCACATTCGGAAAGCAGATGGGAATACTAAAGGCAAACTACAATGGGCTAGCAATCAAGTATTCCAAAATGGAGAGAGTTAGGGATGAAAGGAACTACTTCATCCATCAGTATACCTGGGCAGAGTACAAAGAATCAGATCCGAAGAGGCTCTTTGATCTGATTAACCTCATACAGACCATGATAGGTCAATTGGATAATGCTAACCAATCAGTTAGTAAAGCCCTTAGGAAGAGGCAGAACAAGAAAGGAGATAATCTCCGCAAATCATTGGTGAAGGCCGTCCACAACTGCAAGATCTGGGATGACGAATATGCCAAACTCAGTGATATCGGGATATATCTCAGAAATAATGGCTGCGATTATGGTGAGAGTTTACAGAAGATCATTGAATCATACGGATGGAAGGTTTATTACGATACCGATGGGCCTAATGTCAAGTATGTCAAAATTGCCGAGGTCAACTGAAATGGCAAGGGATACCTATTGCCCCTATTGCAATCAGGTAGTCAGGGCTGGTAAGGTCCGCTGGTTATGGTTCATCGTCTTCTTTGTCATAGGATGGTGGCCCTTCTACCTTTTGTATTGCCTTTTCACCAAAGGTCGTATCTGTCCGATATGCAAACGGAGAATCTATCCTCCACATAAATGAGGGGGCATTTACCCCCCCATGTTTGGTTGTCTATCCTACATGATTTTAGTTATGAGTTTGCAATTCCGACAACCCATCCAACCCATTAACGCTGATTACTATACCAAAAGGAAACACAATCAGACTATTCATCCATTTTCCGTATGCTGGCATATACGCAGGTTGTACGCACATTTCATAAATCCAATTAATACTTGTTGAATCGAACGGAAGTTACGATAAGTGTGCGGATTATGCGTTGTGTATAGTCCTTGTCTGCGTTTTGATTAAATACGCACAAGTGCAGGTCTCCATTGCCGTCAGTGACGGCTGAGGCGTGTATCATGAACAGGATGGCATCGATCGGTACGATGGCTGCTGCGGTAGCTGTGGTGCTGCTGATGTGCCTGCCCGTGATGCTGCGTTCGCCGCCACAACCACCATCAATGCCAACGCGAATCCCGTTTCCGGAGAATACCTCGCCCTGGAGATATGCACGTACACATTGGAGACCTATCCGAACGAGATGCCCATCAGCGGCAACGAGGAATACCTGGTGGAGACCGAACTTATCTCCAACGCCGTGAGCATGAACTACACCAAGAACGATTCCACCGGTGTTTACAGCATAAACTACACCAGGATGAACCCCCTGGCGGTCACCCAGGCCGATATGTACCTCGTACTCCGCAGCAGTGCTCCCGACGGGACCTACTTCGACACCTCGGTGTTCTCCGACGCAGTCCTGCCCGCCGGTTACTCCGGACTGCAGTATTACCTCGACATCCCCGCCGACGGGGACGGCAGGATCAAGTCCGGCTACGCCACCAAGTTCCAGGTCACAGCGGATATATCGTATTCCTCAACGACAGCTCCCCCCAATCTTTCCGTGGAACTCGTCCTGAGGGCACAGACCGACGTTTACGGCAGTATATACTCGGTGGACAAGCAGTTCAAGCTGGCTTCCAACAACACCGCTCTGATCAACGTCATCACCGAGAACGGCGGCGATACGATCTCCGGCGGGGGCGGGACCGGGAACTACCATCTGGAGGATTCCCCCGTGAATTACGGAGGGGACGAGGGTGTGCGCATCACCAACGAGGGCAACCCCAACGACGGCATCACCGCCGGTAACAACGGAAAGGCCAACATCACCCTGGAACTTCCCGAGGGGAAGTCGTTCATCATCGCCATAGGATTCGTCAAGGGTAACCAGCCCCAGTCGATGAACATCACTCTCACCGTGAACAACCAGAAGCAGCTGGAGTTCAGGCCCCTGGATCTTCCCAACGACCACGGTGCCACATACACCCTGTACTGCTACAAGGCGAACGGTGTCGCGACTTACAGTTACGACAAGCCCGCCGATAGCCTGTGGATGAATTACAGCGGTACCATCAAGATCTCCATAGATGCATCGTCCAACATGCACCTGAACTCGGCGACCACGTTCGATCTGGTGTTCAAGCCTGTGGTGTGAACCGCGGCCTTTTTACTGATCTAACGTGCCTTATGCTCAGGCAGGCACCTATGGGTGCAGGCGTTTGCAAACCCACGTCCGTATTTGCATCCACGAGTGTGAGTATGCTCTCGCAGCATGGTTACTGTTGTTGCGGGCAGATAATGGATCGATGATGAATACGTCGTGCAGGATGTATTCGTAAGGTCCAGAGCCGATAACTGAGTACTTTAGGAACCAGTACAAAGGTTCTTTTTCACTGCGCTCAGAGTTATGGGAAGATATGCCAGATGTCAACACTAGTATCGAGCAAGTTTATTCCGGAAGCAGTTAGATTCCATGAATCGATCGATGCTTGTATTGGGCACATCCAAAGAAGTGTCAGTCGTCAAGTGTGTTTGTTATCGAGCAGTAGAGATTGATACGGATATCCTTCCGCTGCGATTGTAACGAATGTAAAAAAAGGAACCCCGGATTGCTCCGGGGAAGGAAGTTTATTCAAGGCTGAGCCTGGGGAACGACGCGCTCTGCGTTGACAACGATGTTGAGCTTTCCGCTGAAGCTGTCACATGCGGTCTTGAGTGCATTAATGTCGGATCCAGTCCAGAAGTCTCCAGATCCAGGAGCTACGGTACAGGTTACCAATACGGTGTAATAGGTACCCTTGACTGCGTCAGCTAAAGTTGCAGTACCGCCATTGATGGTTACAGTGGGAGTAATCGTAATCTGCGATGCAGTAACTCCAGTGACATTCGCGGTTGCAGTGAGAGTATACTTCTGATCACTAGGCAGATCGGAGTCAATCTTCACGTAAACGGTACGTGTGAAGCTCCCATTCTCAACTTTTGCCACATAGTCCTCGCCCACGATCTTGGTGGTATATACTTTGAAGTCCTTATCAGCGACAAGTGCATTTTCGATCGGCTCTGCATTTGCAGCGTTGCTGTCGTACATATCAATGGAGTAGTAGTCGCCCTGGATAGCAGCACCGTTCATTGTAACGGAAGTGCTGTATGCGTAAGCCGCACCGGTGAGTGCGACACCGCACATGATGAGGACCACAAGGGGAACCAGCAGTTTCTTCCTGCCTGCGTTCTTCTCTGCGTTCATGTTTTCCATTTTTCAATCCCTCCTATTGATCCCGGTTTTCGCGGGGATCAAGGTGTAACCGGAGTTCCTTTCGGACTCCGTTCATTACGATACCGTCCTGCCGTTGTACGTATTTAAAGCATGTGCCGACAGCGTGTAGACTTGGTGTTTTTTAGCGATTTCCACCGAAAAAAACCATTATTAACCGATATTGGGCACTCAACGTGTTTTGACAATCGTGTATTTTTGTCCTATTCTGTGTTTTTTTCGGGTAAAAATCGCGTTTTTACACATTAATTAAAGAATGAATGAAAAACAGAGATATCGAGAATAATCGGCGGTAATGATTTTGGTCCGAAAATCATCCATCCGCCTGTGGTACTCTTCTATGATTATCGGGCGTAGACACGAATCTTCCAAATTCTGAAGGAATTACTGTAATCATGTGACAAAATGGATTATGCTATTCATGTCCGTTTTTTGTCGCCGTATCGGTTAAATACCGTGTAATACGAACCGTATGCAAGGAGGAAAGAGTGTGAGGACTAACGTACATGTTGCTATCATCTCCGTATTGGCAGTGTGCATACTCCTGACGAACGTGCCGTTTGCGTTCGCCGATTCTTCCAGTTCCTCCGTTATAGAATCTCAGGAAAACGGTGTTTCCGGAGATTATGTCTCGATAGATCTCTATCTGAAATCCGGCGATACATACACCGCAGCGACTTCCAATGTGTTCTCGGAAGGATCCATCGGATGTACCGCCACCACTTCCGGTGGCGTCACCACCTACGCGTTCAGTGCCAGCACCCTCACGCTCAGCAAGGCTGAGCTGTACGTCATGGTATCCTCCACGGATGCCGATGCAGTGTATTCCGTCTCGTCTACGGTGGCCGAGGGAGGAACGTTCAACGTCACCGGGAACACGTACACCGTACTGTACGGCGACGAGTCTTCTCTGACCGCTGTGCCAGGCACCTATTATCCCCTGTCGTTGCTGATGGATGTCTCAGCATATTCTTCGACGGTGAAACCCGTCATGCCGGAGATCTCCGTCTACCTCTTAGCGGTGGACACGGTCACCTCCACGGTGCTCGATTCCACCAACAAGATCGATGCCTCAGTGGTTGCCCATTATGATACTGCGGATGAGGCTGCCCAGGACATGATCGAGAACAACGGTGCGGGGGAGGACGGGTCGTTCACCGGTGACGACGATCAGACCTATTACATCAAACCCGGAGAGGACACCGACACGACGACCTCCATCTACATCTCCGATTCCGCCGACGGCACGGACATCTCCAACTCCAGCGGTGCCCTCAAATCGGATACGTTCAATGCCAGCATCGTCATCCCTGCCGGACAGTCGTTCGTTGTAGCGGTTACCATAGACAGGGGTCTGCTGACATCGGCCGAGGCGGTGGTCTCGCTGAAGGTGGGGGAGACGGAACTGTCCACGGGCAATATCAATGCCAACACCACGACGTATGTGTTCTACAGGTCCGGTAATAACCTGTCAACTACCACGAACCTCAACAATGTCACCTGGATGCAGTATTCGGGTAACGTGACGATCAAGCTCGAGGGAAGTTCGGGAACCCTATGGGGTTCGGCCTCCGTCAATATCCAGATCGTATTCCAGAAGTGAATCCTTTTTCTTCGGATACCTTAATTAGCCTTCCTTACAGCTCTCTTTTTTCGCTGCTGCGGAAGTCTTTTTTGGGGCCCCATCTGTGCTATTAATGCATACTTGCAGAACTCATCCAACTTGTATCGGAACGACATCGCAACCGTGTTAAACGGAAATTGTCTACGTGCTGTCTACTATATAAAGCCGGAATCGGAATTGCGGTGTTCGGCCCGTCGGAAGGGCCTTTTTCTTACATTTTTTTCAATAGTTTAGATAGGTCGGGGCTTGTCCGCAATTTGTCTCAATCGTTATTATATATACAGAACGCAAGGTGGTTACCAAGTAAGGATAGCAGTAAGCATCTTTATGGGGAATAGGAACCGAACCGGAAAAGGAGTTCGGAAGAACCCTTTCCCGATGTTCGGTGAGAATCGAACACCCATATCACCAAAGGAGTGAGAAAAATGAACGGAATGAAAACAGAAGAGATGGGATCGAGGAAGAAGTATCTCGCTCCCGTCGTCGTGCTGCTGCTCTGCCTGGTCAGCCTGACCGGGGCGGCATACGCGTATTCGTCTACCATGACGAACACTGGCAACACAATCGATTCGGACTATCTCTCCATCGATTTGCGCAACGGTGCAGCTACCGACCTTGTCAAAGTGAACTCTGGTCTCGTCGTATTCACCGATGACATTGATTACAATATCGTTGGCGATGCATTAAACGAGCAGCTCGGCGTTAACAGTTCTGTTACTACCAAGGCGATGCTCAAGTATCAGCTGAAAATTGCCACTGATCTGCCTACTGACAGCCAGCCCAACTTTGTAAAGGTAAAGAGCTCCGGTCTGGATACAATTCTTGCAAAGACCACCCAGGGAGAGTCCAAGGTTAGCGATTTCATGAAGATCTACGTTAACAAGGCGGCCAACAGTCTCGAGGGTGCTATTGAATTGACGGATGCAGGAGATAAGCTTGCAGTTACTTCCAGCGAATATGCAACCCTGGATGTTTACATCTTCGTCGTTGCAATGGTTGGTGGAAATCCCGCAGCTATTAACGATGTTACTGAAGCAGTTGTGAAGACCAAGGATGCAACCAACCTCGATCATAACGCTGAGTACTTCGCAGGACTTATCGATGATCCTTTCAGCATCACCTTTGAAGCAATTCACGAATGAATGGAGGAATGAAAAATGTCTGATGTATACACACAGGAGAGCGCATCTAAGAAGAAATTCTTGGCACCTCTCCTCGTAATTCTCCTGTGCATGGTCTCGCTGACCGCCGCAGGATATGCATACAGTGCAACTGTTGACAACACTGACGATCAGATTGTCATCGAGGGACTTGAGATGAAACTCACTGCAGGAGGATCCGAAGTCGTTGACGCAATGTATGTTGTTGACGATATCGATCTCGCAACCCACGTGACCAATGGAAAGGCCATCTATTTCAGTGAGGGTACCGGTTTCAAAGCAACTCCTTCCGAGGGAACCCTTGATTACGATGCAGATACTTCTGATTTAGATGATTTCGCAACCGGATACTACCTTGAGGTTCTCAAGAATAATGCACCTGTTGGTTACCGCGCTGACAGTGCATACACTACCAAGGCTGACATCGAGGCCGCTCCCAACGCCTACAAGATGGGTAACGACGATGTTAAGGCCTACGTCCTTGATGTGAACAACAAGTCTGGTAAGAATGTGGCTGTAACCGCAACCACCACCGATCTCGCAGATGCTCTTGCAAAGTCCTACATCAAGTCCATCTACATCGTCATCACCGGATCCACCAAGGCCGCTGATGCAGAGGCAGTTCCCATCACCGATGTGGTTGTCCAGCTGACCGATGGAGAGGCAAACATCCCTGTCCTTGCAGCTCTTGCGAACAACTCTACTGCAACTCTTACAGTCGAGGCATACATCGAACTCTCTGATGCATACCTTTCTAACGAGGGCTATGCAACTCTGCTGTCCGACCTCTCCTTCGATTTCGCAGTACACTTCGAGGCAGCAACAGCTTGAATAAACCCTAACCGAGAGGACCTTCGGGTCCTCTCAAACCCCTTTCTTTTATCGCTTCTTTTCATCTTTCCTTGAGAAATACCCAGCCAGCACCGCACCCGATATGTTGTGCCAAACGCTGAACACCGCTCCGGGCACCGTGGCCAACGCCAGGGAAGGGAACGCACTTGATGCCAGGGAAGTGGCCAGGCCGGAGTTCTGCATCCCGACCTCTATGGACAACGTCCTTTTCCTGATCTCCTCCATCCCTGCCAGTCTAGCGACTGCATATCCAGCGCCGTAACCGATCAGATTGTGCAGCACCACCACGACGAACACTGTCACCCCGCATTCCATGAGGGGATCAACGGAATGCGACACCACGCACATCACGATCAGTGCGATGGCGATCAAAGAGACAACCGGCAGTGCACCCTTCGCCCTCTCCGTCTTCTCCGGAAGGAGATAGGTAATCAGGAATCCCAACGCGAGGGGGATGACAACGACCTCGGCCATGGAGACGAACATCGACACGGTGTCCACGTCCACCGACTCCCTCAGCATCAGGAACACTATCAGCGGAGTCACTATAGGTGCAATAAGGGTGTTCACCGCGGTCATCCCCACCGACAGGGGGACATCCCCCTTGGAAAAGTATGTGATGACATTGCTGGCGGTGCCGCCGGGGCAGGCTCCCACAAGGATAACACCTGCCATCAGCCCCGTTTCCAGTCCGAATATCTTACAGAGAACATATGCCGTCACGGGCATGATCGTGAACTGTGCCACGCATCCGATGAGTACGTCCCTCGGACGGGTGAACACCACCCTGAAATCGGCGGGCCTGATGGTCAGACCCATGCCGAACATGATGACCATCAGCAGATAGTTTATCCATTTGGTCTGCAGCCACAGACCAGTATCCGGAACGACGAAAGCGAGCACCGCGGCCATCAGGATGATGGCCGCCATATAACGTCCCACGGTGCCCGCTATGTCCATGCGGGAAAATCAGGAGGGGAATTATTATGGTTTTGTCAGGAAAGCCGTTTCCTCATGACCATCCTTCTGTAGTCGATCCTCTCTGCCGGAACGAATCCCTGCCGGCGGTAGAATTCTATGGCGTGGGGGTTCACCTCGTTGACCTCGAGGTGGATCATCTCCGAACCCTTCTCCCTGGCTATCTCCTCCGCATATCCCAGGAGGTATCTGCCGATGCCCTTCCCGCGGAACGCGGGAAGGAGGTAGAGTTTGCTGAGCCTGAGGCCTTCGTCGTCGAACTCGTATGCGAGGTATCCCGCGGTCTCCCCATCGTAATGAATGAAGAGATACACGGTTCCGGAGCGTATCTGCTCCGCTATGCTCTCGGGCGTCTGGGTCTTTTGGAGGAACGCCTCCACCACCTCGGATTCCGTATCCTTGTACACCTCCCGGAACAGCGGGAACGCGATGGCGGATACCTCCCCCGCACGCTCCGGGGGTATGGGTTCAACAGTGATCCTCGTCGTTGATGTCATGTTTGGGCTCTTTCAGACCGTTGATGACGATCCCGTGCTTCTTGGAGTAATCCCACAGGGCGGCGTGGATTGCTTCCTCCGCCAGGAGGGAGCAGTGGATCTTCACCTGGGGAAGACCTCCCAACGCTTCCATGACTGCTTTATTGGTAATCTCCATGGCTTCCTGCACGGATCTCCCTTTCACCATCTCGGTGGCCATGCTGCTGCTTGCTACCGCTGCACCGCATCCGAAGGTCTTGAACTTGCAGTCCCTGATTATCCCATTATCGTCGATGTCCAGGAAGATCCTCATGATATCCCCGCACTTCGCGTTCCCCACGGTACCCACACCCGATGCGTTCTCGATTTCCCCCACGTTCCTGGGGTTGGTGAAGTGGTCGATGACCTTGTCGCTGTATTCTCCGTCGTACATCCTCAGGCCTCCTTCTGTTTCTTTATGAAATCGTCATACAGCGGCGAGAGGGACCTTATCCTCTCCACCGCCTTCTTCAGTGCGTCCACGGCGTAGTCGATCTCCTCCATAGTGTTCCTCTCGGAGATAGAAGCTCTTATCGAACCGTGGGCCACCTCGTGGGGTACGCCTATTGCTAACAGGACATGGGAGGGATCCAGTGAACCGGAGGCACAGGCGGAGCCTGTGGAGATGTAGACTTTCTCAGCACCCAAACTCATGAGCAGGGATTCGCCCTCCACGAACCTGAAGCTGAAGTTGGTGTTGCCGGGGAGCCTCTGTGTCCTGTGGCCGTTCAGTCTGCAGTACGGGATCTCCTTTTCCACCCTCTCGATGTAGTGGTCGCGGAGTTCCTTCATATGAGCGATGTTCTTCTCCAGGTCCGCATGTGCCAGCTCGGCCGCTTTCGCCATGCCGACGATGCCGGGTACATTCGTCGTACCCGCCCTTCTTCCGTTCTCCTGCTCCCCTCCGTGCATGAAGGGAGGAAGGCGGATGCCATTCCTCACATAGAGGAATCCAATACCCTTGGGGCCGCCGAACTTGTGTCCGCTCGCGCTGAGCATGTCGATCTGCATGTCCTGCACGTCGATGGGGATGTGGGAGTAAGCCTGCACGGCATCGGTATGGAATAAGATCCCATGCTCGTGTGCCAGCATACCGATCTCCTTGATCGGTTCAATGGTGCCGATCTCGTTGTTGGCGGTCATCACCGATATCAGAACGGTATCGGGACGGATGGATTTCTCCAGGATGTCCATCCTGATTATGCCGTCCCCGTCCACGGGGACCCTGGTGACCTCGAAGCCCCTCTTCTCAAGATAATCCGCGGTCTCCAGGATCGCGTGGTGTTCTATTGCCGATACGATTATGTGCTTCCCCTTGGGGGAACACATCTCCGCCCCGGCGATCAGTGCCCAGTTGTCCGATTCGGTACCGCCTGAGGTGAAGAAGATCTCAGACGAGTCAGCATTCAGCGTCCTCGCAATGGTGTCCCTGGCCTCCCTCACAGCGGTCCTGGGACCTTTCGAGGCACCGTGGATGCTGGAGGGGTTTCCGTACTGTTCGATGAAATAGGGGAGCATCGCTTCCAATGCCTCCTTCCTCATGGGCGTGGTCGCCGCGTTGTCAAGATATACTGTTTCCATTCAGAATCACTTCTTCATACTGCTCAGGTCGTAGGGCGTGAGCTGGTACACGTAATAGTTCAGCCAGTTGCTGAAGACAAGGGTGGAGTAGCTCCTCCACGAGAGTATGGGGTCGAACCTGGGATCGTCCCCCGGGTAGTAGTTCAGGGGGAAGGCGGGTTCTATCCCCCTGTCCACGTCCCTCTGGTACTCGTTGGCCAATGTGAATAAATCGTACTCCATGTGGCCGGTGATGAACACCATGTTGTCGTCGGATATGATTATACCGGGGTCGCGGTGGTCGTCGGCCGCCACGATGTTCAGTCTGGGACATTTGGAGACGTCGTCCGCGGTCACCGTGGCGTAGCGTGACTGCGGCATCCTGAAGACCTGGTCTATTCCCCTTAGGAGAGGGTCGGATTCCGCCAGGTTGCGGTACTCGAAGATACCCGCCTTCTTCCTGGGAAGGGCCTTCTTCTTGATACCGTAATGATAGTACAATCCGGCGAGGGAGGCCCAGCAGATGTACATGGAGCTGGCGGCATGCGTCTTGGACCATTCCATGATCTCGCAGAGCTCCGGCCAGTAGTCCACCTCCTCGAATTCTATATCTTCCAAAGGAGCGCCGGTGAAGATGATACCGTCTATGTTGGTGTCTCTGATGTCGTCGAATGTCTTGTAGAACCTCTCTAGATATTCTTTGGATATATTCTTGGACTCGTGCGTTGCGGGCACCAATAACGTGATATCTATCTGTAAGGGGGTGTTGCTGAGGAGCCTCATCAGCTGGATCTCGGTCTCCACCTTGGTGGGCATGAGATTCATTATCACTATCTTGAGAGGCCTGATGTCCTGGTGGATAGCCCTCTGCTCCGTCATCACGAAGATGTTCTCCTGCTCGAGAACGGATGCGGCGGGAAGTCCGTCGGGTATGTTGATCGGCATTGTTATCATAATCAAGGATGACTGGATAGTATTTGTATTTACCTACCAAGTAAGTAGGTAGGTATAAGTACTTGATAACGCTTAGAGGTATTTCGGTGAAAAATTTGGCAGATACCAGCAAATACCGGCTCGAGACCCTCCAAGTCCACGCCGGTCAGGAACAGCCCGACCCCGCCACCGACGCCAGGGCGGTGCCCATCTACATGACCACATCCTACGTCTTCAAGGACTCCGCCACAGCGGCAGGACGTTTCGCGCTCAGCGAGCCCGGTAACATCTACACCAGGCTCATGAATCCCACTTCCGACGTGTTCGAGAAGAGGATTGCCGCCCTCGAGGGAGGAATCGCAGCTCTCGCCACAGCCTCCGGCTCCGCTGCAATCACCTACGCGATCCAGAACATCGCACTCGCCGGCGACCACGTGGTGGCCTCGACCAACCTGTATGGGGGAACGTACAACCTCCTTGCGAACACCCTCAGGGAACAGGGAATCGAGACCACCTTCGTGGATCCTTCCGACCCGAAGAACTTCGAGAAAGCGATCAAAGCGAACACCAAACTCCTCTACACCGAGGTATTGGGTAATCCCAACTCCGATGTCGCCGACATCGACGCCATCTCCAAGATCGCTCACGAGCACGGCATCCCGCTGATCGTCGACAGCACCTTCAGCCCCCCTACCGTCTTCAGGCCCATCGACCACGGAGCGGATATCGTCGTCCACTCCGCGACCAAGTTCATCGGCGGCCACGGAGTGGCAATGGGAGGAGTCATCATCGACTCCGGCAACTTCGACTGGGCACAGAACGACAAGTTCCCCACCCTCTCCAAGCCCAACCCCTCCTACCACGGAGTGGTCTTCACCGACGCTGTGGGAAAAGCAGCCTTCGTCGTGAAGATCCGCACCACCCTCATGAGGGATCAGGGAGCGACCATCTCCCCGTTCAACTCCTTCCTGCTCCTGCTGGGACTGGAGACCCTCTCCCTCCGTACCGAGAGGCACACCGAGAACGCTCTGAAAGTGGTGGAGTTCCTCAAGAACCACCCCCAGGTGGAGAAGGTCAACCACCCCTCTCTGGAGACCGGCAAGAAGAAGGAGCTCTACGACCGCTACTTCCCGAAGGGTGCGGGTTCCATCTTCACCTTCGAGATCAAGGGCGACGCCAAGAAAGCGAAGAAGTTCACGGAATCCCTGGAACTCTTCTCCCTCCTGGCCAACGTGGCGGACGTGAAATCCCTGGTGATCCACCCCGCCTCCACCACCCACTCCCAGCTGTCCGAGGAGGAACTCCTGGCCAGCGGAATCAAGCCCAATACGGTGAGGCTCTCCATTGGAACCGAGCACATCGACGATATCATAGAGGACCTGAAACACGGATTCGAAGCAGTAAAGGAATGATAGAATGCTTTACAAGACCATAGACGAGACCATCGGCGGCACCCCGCTGGTGGAGCTCACCAACATCGAGAAGGAACTGAACCTCAAAGCCAAGATCTTCGGGAAGGTGGAGTTCTTCAACCCCGCCGGTTCCGTCAAGGACAGGATCGCCAAGGCCATGATCGATGACCTGGAGGAGAAAGGGAAGATCAACAAGGACACCGTCCTGATCGAACCCACCTCCGGAAACACCGGTATCGCACTCGCCTCCATCGCGACCGCCAGGGGTTACAAGATCAAGATCGTCATGCCCGAGACCATGTCCGTGGAACGCAGGAAGCTCATCAAGGCCTACGGTGCGGAACTCATCCTCACCGAGGGTGCGAAAGGAATGAAAGGAGCGGTAGCGAAAGCGGAGGAACTCGCCAAGGAGATCCCCAACTCCGTCATCCCCGGGCAGTTCGTCAACCCCGCCAACCCCGAGATCCACTTCAGGACCACCGGCCCCGAGATCTATAAGGACCTCGATGGCAAGGTGGACATCCTCGTGGCCGGCGTGGGTACCGGAGGTACTCTCACCGGAGTCGGAAAGTACCTCAAATCCAAGAACCCGAACGTGAAAGTGGTAGCAGTCGAGCCCAAGGGTTCCCCGCTCCTCTCGGAAGGAAAGACCGGTCCCCACAAGATCCAGGGAATCGGTGCCGGATTCATCCCCGACACCCTCGACACCGACATCTACGACCAGGTCATAGCCGTGGAGGACAGTGAAGCTTTTGAGAACGGAAGGCTTATCGGGCATAAAGAGGGTTTCCTGGTAGGAATCTCCGCCGGTGCGGCACTGACCGCCGCCCTGCAGCTCGCGAAGGACCCCGCCAACGAGGGCAAGAACATCGTGGCGATCTTCGCGGACACCGGCGAGAGGTATCTCTCAACCGCACTGTTCGAGGAATGATATGAGCTTCATGGTCTCCACAAAGGGAAGGTACGCACTGCGCGTGATGATCGATCTGGCACAGCACATAGAGGAGCTTCAGCCGCTGAAGATCATCGCCGAGAGGCAGAACATCTCCCTGAAGTACATGGAGACCATCATGCCCTGTCTAAAGGAGGCGGGTTTCGTGGACGGAACCCACGGGAAGGGCGGCGGATACCGCCTGACCCGGCCTCCCCAGGACTACACCGTCGGGGAGATCCTGAGGATAACCGAGGGATCCCTCGCACCGGTGGCCTGTCTCGACAACGGTTACGTCTGCGAGCGGGCCGACACCTGCCCCACACTCCCCGTGTGGAAGAAACTCGATTCCATCATCACCGATTATCTTGACACCGTGAAGCTGACGGATATGATCCCGAAGAACATGGTGCAGTTCGACGACACCTGCTATTCGCAGCTTTGAATCAGGTCCTGCCGTACTGTTTCGTTTTGTTTCCTTGAGTATCCTCGATGCATTGACAGACCCCACACCTTGTTGAGAATTAGGTCAGATTTCGTACCTAAATCTCAACATGATAGGTGTCCAGATAGCATTGAAAACTAGCTCCGTTTTCGTATCTACTTTTCAATATGACGTCGGCCGAAACCAGGTCGTATATATCCCCAACCTATCCGTACAGTATGCAGAATCTCGCCCCCTTCTTCAGGAGCATCGTCGAACAGGACCCGATGCCCGTGGTCGTCTGCGATCTCACCCATACCATCATCTACATGAACCCTGCCGCCGTGGTACATTACGGCAGCCGCGGGGGTGCCGGTCTCGTGGGGAAGATAATCTTCGACTGCCACCACCCCAAGAGTTCCGAGGCGATCCGCAGGGTGTTCGACTGGTTCTCCGCCGATAAGGGGAACAACTGTGTCCACACCATGTTCCTGGAGGCACAGCAGAAGGACGTCTACATGGTGGCCCTGAGGGATGAAGAGGGAAACCTGATCGGTTACTACGAGAAGCACGAATCGAGAATAAAGGATCCCGAACCGCTGTACCGGATGGGCTGAGTCCCCTCAGCCCAGCAGGGAGGCTCCCAGACGGCGGGCCTCCTCCAGTTCCTTGGGGAAGACCTTTTCCCTCCTCTCGACCCTTTGGGGTCCGTCGAAGAAGGTCCAGTCGAATTTGGAGTAATCCTTCACCTGCATGGTCTCGCCGCTCACGTACACAGTGGTGGGGCCGATGAAGTTGGTGAGGGTGTTCCTGTAGTTCTCCAGCATACCGGTGTAGAGGGTGTCGGGAGCGTTGGAGGTCATGATCAGCAGGACGGGGATCCTGTGCTGGTTGCAGCAGGGGTGTTCCTTGTTGTATGTGAGGTAGGGGAACACGAGTCTCTCGTAGAACAGCTTGAACTGTGCACACAGGTCGCCGAAATAGTTGGGCGCCCCGACGATGAGACCGTCAGCCTCCCTGATGGCATCGAGCACGGGTTTGAGACCGTCCTTGATGACGCATTCGCCCTCGTGGGCCTTCCTCTTGCATCCGAAGCAGGAGACGCAGCCGGTGTGGGGTTCCAGCTTGTAGAGGTCGAATTTCCTCACCTCGCATCCTTCGGATGCAGCTCCCTCGGCAGCCTTGTCGATGAGCATATCGGTGTTCCAGCCGGTGCGGGGACTTGCGTTGATGGCGACGATCTTCTTTGTCATAGGGCAGAAAACGACTTGAGGGGTTAAAGCGTTTTACCGTCCCGTCAGTCTTTAATTCTTGAGAGCGGTTACACCAGCATGGAGAACGAGGAGAAGGGCCGGTACTTCCTGGCGGCCTTCCGTATTTTGGTAGGCTGGCTCTTGTTATGGGGATTCCTCGACAAGATGTTCGGACTCGGATACAAGACTCCCTCTGGAGCGGGAATGATAGACGGTACCTCACCCTCTTCGTTCGTCGATTATGTGAGCGGCGGGATATTCGGCGATCTCTTCAACGACATAGGCGGGAACCTCGCCGTGGACATCGTCTTCATGGCGGGATTGCTGATCCTGGGTATACTCCTCATCGTCGGTGCCGTATCCAAACTCACCACGGTCATGACCATGGTGTTCATGATCGTGATGTTCGCCATCCATGTGCCCCCGGAGGACAACATCCTCATCGATTTCCGTATCGTGCTGATGGTCGGTATGCCCGCTGTATACTGGCTGGGCGGGTTCGATAAGTTGTCGATCAGCCGCTGGTGGTGTTCCACCGTATGGGTGAAGAGATTCCCGATTCTCGGGTGAAAAAGGGGAAGGGGCGTGCGGTCGGCCCGCACGCGGTTTCATGCGAGTTCTTTTCCGGCCCTTCCTGCCTTGCCGACGTTCTCACCGAGCAGATTGTAGTTCCAGGTGAATTGGTCGAACATGAGCAGTTCGGTCTTCGAGATGTCGATCTTGCCGTTCTCTCCGACGATCTCCTCTTCGGCGCAGACATTGACGATCTTTCCCACAATCGCGTACATGTTCTCGGTCTTCACGACCTCGGCGAGTTCGCACTCCATGGTGAGGGGGAGCTCGTCGATTAAGGGAGCGTTGACATGGGTGCTCCTGGTCGCGTGGAATCCGGTGTGTGCGAACTTGTCTGAGACCTTGTTGCCAGATACGATCCCGACGTAATCGGCGGGGACCATGGACTTCCTGTCCGCTAACCCCACAGTGAACGCTTTGCTGACGAGGATGTTCTGCGTGGTCCTGTGGTCCTCGTCGATGAACAGTGCGATCTTGTCCATCTGGCATATCATTCCCCAGGCGGCGTTCATGAGGTTGATGTTACCCTCGCCGTCGTATGCGGATACGATGAGCACGGGCATTGGGCAGACCGCGGGTATGGATCCGAGATCGGTCTTCATCCTCAGTCCCTCCTGATGGTGTCGGAGTTCTGGTTGTATGCCTTGGCGACGCATTTCCACTCGCCGTTCATCTTAAGGAGAAGGAGGTAATCGGTGAAGTCGATCCTTCCTCCCCAGCCCTCTTCGAGGACGCGGACGACCGCAAGGGATTCCTCGATGTCGATGACATCGACCCTTGCCTTGAATGAGTCGCCGCCGGAGACGGTGTCGACGTTGTGGTAGAACTGTTCGATGGAGCCGTGTTCGAGTTTGCCGTCCAGGAAACCGAACAGCACCGCATCGTCGGTGAAGAGGGTCTTGGCATACTTGCTGTTACCCTCAGCTACGCTTTTCACGAATTTCATGGCTGCTTCTTCGACCGCTTTGTATTCTGCTATGGAAGACCTCATATACAATCGGATACGATACAGATAATTAAGTTGGGTACTTACAACGATATCATATACTAACCAAGAGGAAAGTGTCATAGAAAGGTGCATCGCGGACGAGGAACTCTGCAAGACAGGATTCAGTTACACCCTGTCGCTCATCAGCGGGAAATACAAGATGACCATCCTCTACACCCTCATGGAATTCAAATCGGTGAGGTTCAACGAGATGAAGAGATACATCTCCGGCATCTCCGACAAGACCCTGAGCACCGCCCTGAAAGAACTGGAGGACGACGGACTGGTGCACAGGGAGATGTACCCCCAGGTACCGCCCAAGGTGGAATATTCTCTCACCGACACTGGGAAGTCCCTCATACCGCTCCTCGACGGCATGTGCGAATGGGGCGACCTCCACCGTCCCTGATTTTTGAATAGTTCGGACCTTACCTGCAGCAGCATCCGAGTGCTCGCGACGGTCAGATCATCTTGATGACCCTGGCGGGCACCCCGCCCACGACCGTCCTCGGCGGGACGTCCTTGGTCACCACGGCACCGGCCGCAATCACTGCACCGTCCCCTATGGTGACCCCGGGGAGTATGGATGCATGGTCACCGATCCACACATCCTTCCCGATCGTGACGGGACGGAAGGACATCGAAGCCCTCTTCGCCGGGTCCATATCGTGGTTGATGGTGGCTATCGATACCTGATGGCCTATCAGGCTCCCTTCGCCTATGGAGATCCCTCCCTGGTCCTGGAAGGTGCATCCGCTGTTGATGAAGACCCCCTTCCCGACGGTGATGTTCAGTCCGAAGTCCGTATGGAAGGGAGGGAACATGGAGAATCCCTCCACGGGTTTCCCGATGAGTTCGGAGAACAGGGAGGCGAGTTCCTCCGGTCCGTGGTAAGACGAGTTTATAACTGCTGTCAGACGGAGAGCACGCTGTGCGCTCTCGTTCATGAACGTATGGGCTTCCGAGCCCCCGTCTACGTGTCCGTGCTTTTTCAGATAGCTGTTGAATTCTTTTATGTCCATTCTCCCACTTCATCCGTTCCTGTTGATTATCCTGTCGATGGCTTCCGACGTGTCTATCATCACTCGTCACCCCATTTCCAATCGGTTTTCATTCTTGGACTTTTCCGTGCACGCTGTCTTGGTTTGTTCTTTTCCAGGAATGTCGAGGGACGGACTGGTCGGTCCTGTGCTTCTTGGCCGCCTTTATCTTCTGGATCCTCATGTGCTCCACCACCCCGTGCAGTCTGTCAATGCGGAGCATCCATTCCCGGTTCTTCACGAAATCGAAGCGGTACCTCCTGTGCATCCTCTCCAGGAAATAACTGAGTTCCTCCCCGGGCGGAAGGGGATCCTCCTCCTTCTCGTCGAGGGTGGTTTGTCTGAGCTTCTTGTTCCCGATGTCGGTCATGCCTATCCCGATGAGTCTGACCGGCTTCTTCTCCAGATCGTCCAGCAGGGTCCACGCCCCTTTCGCCAGAGACAGGGCGTCGCTGCCCCCGTTGTTGCTGCGTACCCTCGTCACGGTCTTCATGTCGGTGTAGGTGACCTTGATCTGTACTCCGTTCCCTTTCAGTCCGTACTTCGATGCCCGTTCCTCCACGCTCAGTGCCATCAGCAGCAGTACGTCGTGGAGGAACCCGTAATCGGTGATGTCCGCCTGGAACGTCATCTCCCTGCTGACAGACTTGGCGTTCTCCGGGCGGTAGGGGGTGACCTCCCTGTCGTCGATCCCCTGTGCCAGACCTATCAGGAAGTCTCCGTGTTTGCCCATGGCTTCCCTGATCTCTTTGCTGTGTTCCGGGATGTCGGAGATCCTATCGATCCCCAGGCCCCTGAGCCTCTCGGCGGTCCGCTCGATGATCAGCTTGAGCTCCGGCACGGAATAATAGTCCAGATGACCCACGACACCGAACCGGTCCCGCAGGGGGGCCGTCAGCATGCCCGGCCGGGTCGTCGCACCCACGAGTGTAAACTTGGGCAGCTCCAGGCGGATCGATCTGGCCGTCGCCCCCTTCCCGATCCCCATATCGATCGCATAATCTTCCATGGCGGGATAGAGGACTTCCTCGACCTGTCTGTTCAGGCGGTGAATCTCGTCCACAAACAGGATATCCCCCTCCTGCAGATTATTTAGAATGGCCGCGATCTCCCCCGGTTTCTCGATGGCCGGCCCGGACGTCACCTTGAGGCTCGTGCCCATCTCGTTGGCGATGATGCCGGCAAGCGTCGTTTTCCCGAGGCCCGGAGGCCCGTAGAAGAGAACGTGGTCCAGCGCGTCCCCGCGCATTCTGGCAGCCTCCATGTAAACCCGCAGACTGTCCTTGATTTTCTCCTGTCCTATGTAATCCTCAAGTCTCTGGGGCCTGATGCCCTCCGACATAAGGACGCGGTCTTCTTTTGTCTCAGCCGTACCTGTTACGATCTGTCTGGCCATACAGCTCCTTATCAATCAGTCAGTTCTTCATCAAAATCTCAAAATCCCAGTTCAGAACAGTTCCTTCAGCGCCGCTTTAATGAGGGCCTCCGTGTCTGCCTCCGGAGTGAGCTGCAGGACACTCCGCACCGCCCTGTGGGCTTCCGTGCCCGAATAACCCAGGGCCGTCAGAGCCATGACCGCGTCGCGTCCGGCGTCGCCGCCCGCCTCTTCGGCAGCCTGTGCGGTATGCTGCGCTTTCTTTTCAAATGCATCCGAGAGCGACAGTTTATCCCGCAGCTCGAGAATGACCTTCTGGGCGGTCTTCTTTCCCACGCCGGGTGCCTTTGCGATCCCCGCGGCATCATCGGCAAGAACGGCAAACCGCAGGTCATCCGCACTCATGACGGAGAGGATGCCGAGCGCGCCCTTGGGGCCGATGCCGCTGACACCCAGTAGAAGACGGAACACCTCCAGATCGTCTTCCGTCAGAAAGCCGTAGAGACAGACGGCATCCTCGCGCACCGCGAAATGTGTGTAGATGCACTCTTCGCTGCCTTCCTTGACATTTGCACTGACGGAAGCGGGCACGAAAACCCTGAACCCGATTCCGCCGCGGTCGATGACAAGACTGTCGTCACGAATCGCTCTCACTGTCCCCTGAATATAAGCAATCATTGTTTTTCAAGCCGTCCTTCTCATCGTACTGCAGAGTATTGACCAGTTCCACCAGTTCTCTGCGGATGTGCAGGCCGAGAGACCCGCTTTTTTCTTCAAAACAA
>CACWTF010000025.1 GCA_902763685.1 methanogenic archaeon
TAATGATTTCGTTTGGAACACGGAAGGATCGGCGCCGGCCGATCCGAAAGTGAGGAAAAAGAATCAGGAAAACGTTTACCTTATGATTTCGTCAAAGCCCCTATCGGCATATTAAGTGGTTTTTCTTCTTTTTTTGCGTAATAATCTAGGATGACACAGTGGACATTTTTTTGACTTCAGTAAAGATTTTTGTGCGAAATGGACCTTCTGTTCAGGAGTTAACGCAATTGGAATTGTAATAAAGTTACAGAGTATTTTCACTGGAAAAATTCTTGATTAAACTCAAATTTAACGCTGTACACTTTTTGTCTAAAAATTTATTAAATACTTACAATGCAAGAGCGCCCTCAGGAAATTTGGATTCCATCGGAACCGCGTATTGGATGGTAACATGGCCCACAGGAACCAACTGATGAACAGGAAGCTGCAAACGCAGATGTGTGCGGTCGCCGCCGTGCTGATCATGGTAGCGTCGGCTTTCGTGGTCATCGGGTCCCCGGAACGTTCTTCTGCCGATCCCGCCCCATCCACAGAACATTCGATCGTCTACCATTACGACGCAGGCGATACGGTCAGTTCCGTGAGCGTCAAATATTACGGTATTGCCGCTACCGAGTACAATCCAGAGTTCTGGAGCGGTACGGTGGACGGAGTGTCGACACGTAATTGGGCCGGGCCTTCCGAGGATGATCTCGGAATGGTCCTTGCCAGGTCCGTCATCGGTAACGCTGCTGACTTCACATACCACCTCAAGCGCATCATCGATGGGAGCAATCAATACGTCACCGTGACGGTGGGGGATGACTTTACCGTCACCCTGGTTCAATACGCGGATGGAGCAATCACCTACCCCATAGGCGAAAAGGGAACGATACTGACCCTGAACGGTGTGGAAAAGGAAGGGAAAGCGTATTCCAACGGATATAAGGTACAATTCCCTGGCGAACCCGCGGGTTCGTTCCAGACCCATTTCGATATCGAATACGTGTATGATTCCTCCAGCAACTCTACGAAGATCCAGTTTACGACAAAGCCGAGCGGGGGCACTTGGATAGACAACAGTGATGGAACGGGTCCGGCCGACATATCTCTGACCCTGCAGCCGGACAAAGCGACGGCCTCTGTCCCTTCCGTTAACAAGGTTTTCGGGGGATGGATCCTGTCATATGACAGCACCGGAATAATCTATCCCGGGGACGTAGTGGGAAGGAACGTCACGAATCTTTATGCGAAGTGGGTGAACCCCGACCTGTTCTACAGCGGTTTTACATTCAGCGGTTATACGAATGAGGGTACGGTATTCGCATCCGACCTGGCCGCTACTGTCCTCCCATACAAGAACATAACAAATTTTGATGGCGCAGTCACAAACAATTGCTACAACGACAAGGATGGTGACGGAGTATATGTTTCCGGGGTTTCCGGCGCCAACGCTTCGATGTTCAGGACCATATTCCACATAACCGGTAATATCGACTCGACTACTACCTCTCTGCCTGCCGGATCGTATCGCAGTTCCGGGTACACTGAATATAACGTGGGTGAGAACAAAGCCTCCGACATCAGATTAACTGCAAGCGGGATCCAGTTCCTGGTGGAAGAGGGCCGTGCCAAGGTGGTGTACCTTCCGTCCGGAGTACCCTTCGTCAGTACTGTCGAGGACAGCAAGACTTCCGTTTCATATCCGGCAGACAATCTGACAGGTTCTGTCAAGAGGACCGGCGATGGGACCCGTTTCCTCATCAATGAGGGTAATGCAACGATAGTCCATGTTCCGAACGGGGTAACAGTCGGGAAGACAGTGATTGATGATTCAACACTTTACACCATCTCGGTCAAGAGCCACATCAATTTCGGAGGGGACTCTGTTCTAGACAATGTAAAGATCAAGCAGGTAAACCAGACCTCCAAAAAGCTCGGTGAGACCAATAACAATAACGTCATCCATGCGAACTATCATCGGCTCATCATCGGTACGGGTGTTGAAATGGTAGAGCCGGTAAATGACCGGAATATCTCATACGCACCCTATGTGATGGCAGGTAATGGAAACAATCGCAGTACTGTCCTGGAAGAAGATAAGATCATCGTATCCGAAAACCTTGAGGAATTCTCCGTCGATATCGCGACATTCGTTATCATCCACTCGGGTACGTACAGTTTCGTATGCGCGGGGGCTGCCGGTAACAGTATCGGTGGCACAGGCAATAACGATAAGGCGATGTCCACATACCTGGTACTCAAAGGCGGAACCATCCTCGGATTGGTAGGGGGGACATTGGGTGACGGGTACGTCTACGGAGTAAAGTCATTCGATTCCAAGGAATATACCGTAAACCAGAACATATCTGGTAACATCAGGTACACCGATAGCGGAATCCAGTTCTTTGTCGAAAACGGGCGCGCTAAGGTAGTGTACCTACCGGCGGGAGTTTCGTTGGACGGGTCCGTGGTCGATGCCCAGACATCCGTATCATACCCTGCGGATGATATGACCAGTTCCATCAAGAGGACGAGCGACGGAATCCGTTTCTATGTCAAGAACAACAAAGCGATTGTCACATATGTCCCCGGAGGGGTGATTCTCGGTACAACGGTTTTCGATTTCAATGCTCAGCAGGGCGGGACATTCGTATATGCCGTGGGAGTTAAGATGACCGGTGATCGCTATGAGGATTACGCTTCCGGTTTCGATAACCCTCTGGATCCCCAGTATCACGATATATGGCAGGTCGATGAGTCCACCGCACTGCAGGGCGGATCCAATAACAAAGATGTTCGCGGCAGTTCACACGTTTTCGTCAGCGGAAAGAGTTCGGTCTTCGATGTACAGGGTGGAGGCCGTAGGAGCACTTCTACCACCGACCACACCTATGTGGAGATCTCAGGAAATGCTACCGTCAGGCATATGGCATGCGGAACAATCACCGATGGAGTCAGCAGTGCCAAGGACTTTTCCAGCGTGAAGCAATCGGAAATCTATGTCGTCGGCAATCCCCATATCGCTATGCTGCTCGGTGCAGGATATGATACCTGGTCATCCTACAACAACAGCTCCATGACCTCTGGAACGATCAAGGTTACTCTTGATGGTGGAACCGTCGGGTATCTGTACGGCGGAGGAATGCGCGGATCGATAGGGACTACGACCCAAGATGTCAATATCACTATCAATCTCAATGGTGGAACTGTCGTCAACGATGTGTTCGGTGGAGGCAGGGGCGGACTCGACAAGATCCATCACGATGCTAAGAGTACCTTGCCCTCCGGTAAGATGGGCAGGTGGGAGGGCACCGCATCATACGGTAACAACAATTCTACCGGATATTCGAAGGTGTATGGAAACATCACAATCACTTTGGATGGAACCAATATAGGCGGTAACCTGTACGGCGGCGGAGAGTCTTTCGCCGCTGTGAATGCGTATATGAAGAACTCGAGCAACAACTCAATGTTTACTGGAAATGGCGCGGTCGAAGATGTTGCCGTCGTCTTCGGAGACATAAATATCACAATCAAAAACGGTACGGTGGGCGGCAGTGTCTATGGCGGGGGAAAGGGAATTGCCATAGATGGTAGCAATAACCCCATCATTACTAAGGATGTAGCGGTTAGGGAATATGGAAGCAATCCTTCATTGATGGCATATTATGCGGTCATGCTGATCTACAATGACCGGGAAGGGTGTTTCTGCAATATCCCTTGGCTTTGCGACAGCGGATGCAAGTCTTACGATGTAACTTACCGGAGCTCTTCCTATTACGCCGATTACGCGAGGGTAGAGGGTAACATTACCGTCGAGATGACTGGCGGAACCGTATTCAACAACCTGTACGGCGGCGGAGCATTGGGGAAGGTGAAAGGCAACATAGACATTCACCTCACAGGCGGAGAGATCATCGGTACCGTTTACGGTGGCGGTCTTGGAACCGTGGGCAATGTTTCCACAACCGGAAAGAGGAGAATTACTGTTGCCGGCACCACGCACATCTACGGATCCATCTATGGCGGTTCCGCATTGGGAACCGACGGACTGGTAGCTACGTTCAGCGGAGGCAGTTACAGTGGCGAGTACGACGCTCTGATCTATGTGGAGGCGGGAACCATCGACGGTTCCATCTTCGGCGGAGGTTTCAAGGGAACGACCTATGCAAACGTACACATCTTCGTCGGCAAGGACAGTCTGGCATTGGACGATAAGTCGGTAATCGGCGATCTGGCGTACATAGCACAGGGAAAGGTCAAGTCCGGCAGTAATGAATATACAATAGAGTCTACCAACTGCAATATCCTCGAGGACATCGACGCAGGGGTTAAGACCGGTGTGAAGTTCATCCTCATCGACGGCAACGCTGTAGTGATCTACGTTCCCGAAGGGGTCGTTCAGGATGATATCGAGAGCGTTTCCGATGGTACGACCACTTATGATTCCCCCACATTCAACACCGAGGTAAAGGAAGACGCGATCCGCGGCATGAGATTCATCATCGTTGACGGCAACGCAGTCGTAATCCATCCTGAACCTATCAGGGTCACCATCGGCGAATCCATCTACATCGGAGGAGATGTAGGAGAGCTGACCGATTCCTCCCAAGCATACACCCAGGAGATTGTCATGGGCGGAGGAGAGCTTTACATGGCGAAGAGCCCGGACTCCGATAATCTTCGCTTCACCGGAAGTATCATGGGTGCAGGCAACTCGTGTCTCACCCACGGGGAGACTTCTATCTACCTCAAGGATTACATCACATTCGCGGAACACGCAGCCGAATGTATACACCGTGCCACCAACGTCACCATCGACGGGTGTACGTTGGAGCTCGACGGTAGGGCGACCATCGAGAACACTCTGGCGAACATAAACAATACCCAATACAGTCTTTACAGGATCGAGCACCTTAACATGAAGAACGGTGCCCTTCTAGTTTTCAATTCGGCCGTGAATTACATCTACGAGCTGAACAGCCTCAATCCCAACGGGGATCCCGCTCCCTCTACCACTCCGTCCAACAAGATCGTCGTCGGCGGAGGCAATATGTTCGTCCTCAAGGCACTCGTCACAGGAAACGAGAATGACGGATACGAGTACATAGAACTCATAAAGAAGAACGACCCCTACCAAGAGATCTACGGAAAGGTCACCGGACATGTGATCCTCTCCAACAGGAGCGATGAGCAGAACTACGGTGCATTCGCACTGGGCAGTCCCGAATCTCTGGGAGGATTCGTAGTTCTGAAGTCCGGCAGTTTCAAGGCCTGCGATTATTCGGATCTGTACGAGGACTGCAGGTGCTGGTATCTGGCGGGTTCTGTGAACAACGAGGTCACGGCCAGCGTGAAATATAACGGTGAGGAGACGGGCAGGGTCGATGTCTCGGTGTCGATGCCATCCCTCCAGAACGGATCCAGTTACAGGTACACCGGAGGAACGTTCGTACCCAGTTCCCCCGGTACCGATTACATGACCTCCGGAGATTCTGTACCAGATGATAAGTTCCGTGTAACGTTCGGTTGGGGCAAAGAGGACGAACCTGAATGCCTGATCTTCGGAACCAATCCCACTCCGAGAAACGGTACGATCCTCAAGGATGACTTCGGTCAGTCGGATCCCATCCTCGGCCAGATAGAAGGTCTTTCGGATGTGCGTAACCCTCATATGAACATCAAGGTGGAGAGCAATATCTCGGAGCACCGTTACATCGGTTACGTGGTGATATACGTCAACGAGGTCGCGGAGGTAATGATCGGGGGCAATCCCTCGTATATCGTGGTCAATTCCATCCAGACCACGGTACATATCTACACGGAGGCATCTAGTTTCGAGGACACATCCATCAACATCGGAATCGTAAACGGGTCGGGTTCGACCACGTTCATGATCCCCGCGGGAATGGCAGGATACACCGTGGTAGTGAACTCCGTCAGTACGCTGGTGGGATCAGGCGTGAACTCCTTCGCCCTTACCGCGGTTAAGAACCTGAACAATACCCCAGGTTGGACCGATAGTTTGGGCACCTTCGTCCTGCGTACCGACGGTTCCGCACAACCGACAAAGATAGGAACTCTGCAGGGAGGATATTCCGCATCCCTGCTCATACAGGTCAACTCGTTCAGCAGCACCTCTCAGGAGGAATACAAGCTGGAACTTCGTTTCAAGGATGGGGATTTGACAGTCAAGACCGTCTTCCTGACCCTTATCGTGGACAATATTCCCGATATAAGCGTCGTCTTCACGGTCAATGAGAACACACAGGTCAGATACACCTATCCGTACGGAACGCAGCTCATGCTGCCGGACTGTCCCCCTACCGATGATCATTTCGTAGGATGGTATACAGACAGCGATTTCATCAACCCCTACGGATTCAATCTACCTCTCACCAAGGATCTGGCACTTTATGCACGTTACATGTTCGAGGTAACCCTGGATTACATGGACGGTACCACCTCTAAGGTATATGTCGCAATGCCCAGCGGTACGATCGGGGCCATGGAGCTACCTACCAGGGAGGGTTATGACTTCGGAGGCTGGTATACGAGTACCGAGTACATTCCGAGCGAGCTGTGGAACCCGATGACGAGCCTTGTGACCAGCGATATGACCCTGTATGCGTTCTGGAACGGATGGAACGTCGTCGTACAGTTCAAGTGGGTCGTAGACGGTGAGGAAAGGTACATAGATCTGGACCAGGACCCGAATTCAGACGGTATCATAAACGCACAGATCATGGAGTTCGGTAAGCAGTTCAACACCCATGACATCATGAACACCACTCCCCCCAGAGACATGCTGCTGCTGGAGTGGGCACAGTACCTTCTGGAGCAGGACGGGGACTATAGTCAGAAGGGATACAAGTTCGTCTATTGGACATACGATACCGATTCCGAGGAGAGCTCGAAGAGCATCGCCGTGTACCAGGATACATATCTGTACGACGTAGGAAGACTCCTAAAGGATGGCGGGGGATATGCGGACCTAAGCGGAAAGTACGTGGTCGTCCTGAGCGCATTGGTATCCAAGGTGGCCATCAACGTGGAGATGGAGTCCTCCGTGATGCACAATGGTGTATCCGTGGATAATCTGGCACTTGTGGATCCGCCGTCATCCTTCCTCATCTTCCCCGATCCGAATGAGGAGAGGACCGATGCTCAGGGCGCGAAGTATTACGACCTCAGCATCGAACTGAACGGGGCAACCCGTCCCGGTTACTCGCTGAAGGGCTGGTTCATCGAGAGCCCCGATGAAGAAATCGGTGAAATTCCCAGAGGCGGCAAGCACCTCTATGAGGCGGGTTCCTTGATTACCGTGAAGGCCGTGGAGAACCTAAGCACCAGCGGGGATCATCCGAAGGGAACCTATCCCTGGATTCTCAAGTTTATTGTGGCCGGAGAGCAGCAGGAGACGATGTACCTGACGGAAATCGGCGCGAACAGGATGTTCTCAGAGGGAGGCGAGACCAGTTTGCTCACCCTCCACTTCCAGTCCGAATGGGAGCAGATCCCCTACAGCGTGTCCATCGCGAACCCTGCGCACGGAAACATCTACGCGACGTATGACAACGGGGAGTCCATCGTAAGGATCACCGACCATACCCTGCACTACGGCGACATCATAACCCTCGTGTTCACCGCAGACGAGGGTTATGACTTCCATCACTGGTACAGCAGCGGAGAGGGTATATTCGAGAACATAAACGGTTCCTCTACCACGTTCGTGGTCCAGGGAGACACTTCGCTATCCGCATACCTGATAGGTCCCCAGATCGTGAGGGTGTTCGTCGAGTACGAGGGACTGTATGACGGAAAGGTGTACGATGGCGGTACCGCATATGATGTTGATACAATCGCCGACGAGATCAAGGTGGACCTGACTACCAGGGTGCACTACATCATAATCGATGACAACGGCACCAAACGTGCTATCGTGATATACAAGCCGAACGGAATCGACGATCCCACTGTGGTGTATGACCGTCTCACGGAAATACCCGTGCTCAGGGTCATCACCGATATTAATACTGACAGCAGGACCGGCGTCAGGTACATCGTTGACGGTGAAAACATCATCGTTGTTGACAAGGAGATGGATCCCGATTACCTTCCTGACCTTTACTGGAAGAACGGCGACACCAAGGTGTACTTCACCAAGTCCGTTTACACCCTCGACATGGTCAATGACGACCACACCTTGGTGCAGTACATCGGTACCGCTACCCTCGGAAATCACCCCATATTCCTCGAGGGCAGGGAATTCGTCGGAGAAAACGGTCTCGGTGAATACAACCTAGGTACCAACATCACGTCCACCCAGTCGCACAATGCGTACTATATCATGACTGATGATGAGCTTTACACGAAGTCCGATGTGAGCGGGGAGGAAAGGACCTCTACCGATGGTTTCGGTTTCGTGATAACCGGCGAAACGGAGGCGGTGATCACCTCAATCCCGAACAGTTCCGAGGTCACAATCCCCGCTAAAGTCACCGACAAAATCGGCGGCAAGGTGTATACGGTCACCGACATAACCTCTGGTTCCATTAACGATGATACCAGTCTTCGGGTACTGACCTACAGGTCAGAGGTCATCTACCGTAACGGATACGTCACGGTCTATACCAATGATATCAAGGACCACACACGGTCCGATACATGCGATGACACGGCAGGGATCGGAAGCGGTATCGCATCTCTGAAGGAATATGTCCTGAAGTATGCATTCGGCACCAGTGAAGAGGTAGATCCGAGTGTGGACAGGAGCACCCACATCTACATCAGTATCGAAGCGGGATACTACGGATATTCCGAGACCGTCTACAGCGAGGAAGCAAAGACCGGGCCGTTCGATCTCGGGGAGATTTCCGGTACCGTCATAACCGGTGCGATAACCCAGACCCCTTACGTGATAAAGCTCTACAGGACGACTGACCTTGAGAACCCTGGTACAATGGTTGCCGAAATCAATCTGTATTTCGGAGATAACTATCTCGAGACTCTGAACGATGATTATCTGCGTTACAAGTATGAGCCCCACGATCCCAAACCTTATCTGATATACGGGTGGTACATCGGATCAGACCTTATTACGAGTACTGCCGTGTGCTCGGGTACACCCGGTGATGTAACGGTCGTCGGATTGTACTTGGAAAACAGTGTGATTACCACCATCTGGATCAGGACCCAGCTCCTTGATGGAACGTTCACCGTGAACGATCCCGATGCAGCCCTCGCGAATGATGGAAAGGTATACTACTGCGTAGAAGCGATCGGCGGATTCGTCGCGAAGTACGATACCGATTCGACGACTGCCATCGGTGACGGAACCTATCTGATGACTCATGTGTATGATAACTCTCAGAGCATCGGAGAGAGTCAGATCACCTTCACCGTAGCCAGCGGCAACTCCCTGGTCATAACATACTACCGTGAGAGCTGTACAGTTGTGCTCTACGATGCACTCCATGAGGGTGAGTCCACCGTGTACTTCTACGACGATGTCGTGGTGCTCACCCATTCCGCGGATACCCCGATGTACCATTATGACGGATGGACAAAGGACGGCGCGACCCTCAGAAACGTTCCTGCGGAAGGCTATTACATCACCGCGGACGATATCGGAAAAATCATCGAGATAAGGGAGACCTACGTATACCGCATGTATCATGTGGATCTCATCACCGCAAGGGGCGATATCGAGAAGGGCGATGTTTCGCTGGGTAGGACCGTAGGAATCGATGTCTACTACGGATCCAGCATATCCTCCAGCGGTAAGGTGGTAACCATAGAATATACGGATTATGCAGAATCCGGTACCCCCACGGTTACCTTGACTTATACCCTGACAGGATCGAGCGAGTACGACAAATACTACGATACCTCCGCCAGTGTATGGGTAGGGGTACCGAACAGCGGAGTGGTCACCGAGGACCTTGCCATAGTGTTCAAGTGGGTCCCCAAGACCTACACCATCAGGGTAGTGACAGATGAGTTCACATCCATATCCGGTTACAACGGTACCAGCTACATCGTGTTCGACGATGTGGAGTACACGGTCAAGAGCACGATCTACCTGGTATCCGACGGATCGAAGCCCGGTGTGAGGTTCGCGGTGTACGGAGGGGATGCCGAGTATGAGTATGCTTATGTCTACCACATCCCCGACGGCATCACAGTGGAGATCGATAGCCTCCTGACGGTCGGTTCCGTTACGTATAAGGTCAAGGGCATCACCGAGGATGTTAAGGAGGATTCCGACGCAGGCGTCATGTTCATCGTCGTGGACTGGGCTGAAAAGTACGTTGCGGCCGTGGACTGGAAGCCAGCTCCGGAAATCAATGATAATGTAACCGAGGATGGTTCAGTAATATACACGGTCAAGAGCACGACCTACCTGGTATCCGACGGATCGAAGCCCGGTGTGAGGTTCGCGGTGTATAATGGATACGCTTACGTCTACCACATCCCCGACGGCATCACAGTGGAGATCGATGACGAACTCACAGTAGATTCCGCCACATATGAGGTCAAGGGCATTACTGATGATGTTAAGAAGGATTCCGACACAGGCGTCATGTTCATCGTGGTGGACTCGGAAGCCAAGTATGCCGCTGCGGTGGATTGGAAGCCCGCACCGGTATTAGATCAGACTCTCGTACAGGATGGTCCTCAAGGATACACCACCAGGGCCCCCAATGTCAATCCCGGTTACGGAGCCAACATCAGGCTCACCCTGGTATTCGCACCTTCGCATACCATCGACGAACCGAAGTGCATCTATGTGAACCCGGTCAACGGTGACAGGTATGTCCTCCAGCCAGTGAAGCAATCCTCGGTGCAGGAGTACACTATTGAATTCTTCATCACAGGGGATATCGAGATCACCATCGCGTCCAAGTGGGTGGGTGAACACGTCACCTTCTATGTACAGGGTACCGAAGGCGGTTCATCGCTCATCGATCCTTCGATGACCCTGCAGGTCGGAAGGGATGAGACCCTCTATGTGCCTGTTGCCTCATACGAGTACATCGAACGTCTGAACGTTCCGGGATACTACTTCGACGGATGGTTCACCAGCAGTGACTGTATGACCCTCCCGACGGTGGTCTACCGCAACGACATCCTCTGTTACGAGATAACCGGAAAGACCCAGCTGTACGCAAGATACGTGAAGCTGGCCGACGGTGAACAGAAGTTCGTGTACGACGGTACCGAACAGACCGTCTCCGTGAAGCCGGAGATAAACGTGCCCCTGAACACATCCGACGTGACCTACACTCTCGACGGGGATCCGTTTGTCGGAGTCCCGGGATATACAAATGTGAACAATGTCCCAGACGGAACGTTCGGATACAGTTTCATCCCCAAGAAGGTCTACGCCCTGAAGGATACGGGCATGTATGTCATGAGCGACGTGGACCACGTCTACTCCGGTACCTTCACCATGAGCATGGCCAAGCGTCAGGTCGTTGTGGTGGCCGGAAGCGGCGTTTGGTCCTACGACGGAAACACCCATACAAGCGATGTTCCCTACTCCGTGTTCGGCGGTCTGCCCGGTACTGCGGCGCTGCTTTCCGTAAGCGACGGTGCTCAGTCCATCACCAATCCCGGAACGGTAACCCACACGATAACCGCATCCATCTCCGATGAGAGCAACTACTCATGGACTGTCTACAGCGGAACCCTGATCGTCATCGGCACACCCGTGTCCACAGTGACCGTCGAGCAGCCTGTGGACGGAATACTCCTGAACGGAACGGGTGCGATCGGGGTCAGCATGTCAGGATCCGAAATCACCGTCAGTCAAGGCGAGACCGATTGGGAGGTGGACGGAACCTCCGTCACCATATTCCTCAACGGAATCGCAGTCGAGAACGGTTCTGGTGCCGCCATCAGCATTGATGAGGGTTGTGACGTCACCCTCTATGTCCTCGGTGACTGCTCCGCCACGGGAACGGGCTCCGCAGGTATAACCGCTGGACCGTATTCAACACTCATCATCGCCGGTCCCGGAAAGCTTACGGTCAACGGAATCGACTGTGGCGGTGAGTTGATGATCGACGATACCCGGGTCGAATCCGTCTCATTGGCGGATGGCCAACCTGGAATCCGCGGTGAAACCATAACCATCAGGGATTCGTCCGTCACTGCGATCGGAGGAAGCAACGCGCCCGGTATCGGAGCCGGTGCGGATGAAACGGTCACCATCAGGATCACCAGGTCCGTCGTAACCGCGACCGGAGGTGCCGGTGCCGCCGCCATAGGTTCAGGGGCATCTGATGGATCCCAGCAGGCCTTGTGCATCATCGAGATTGCCGACTATTCCAAGATAACCGCGACACGCGGAACCAACGCGGCCGCGGTCGGTACCGGATACCGCCACGCCAGCCTGACCGGCTTCATCGACGGAACGGTCACTTGTGCCCCTGCGGACGCCGACGGTCCCGACGGATACACCGATCCGCAGGGAATCGGATACGGTGCACTGAAGCTCGATGCGGAAGCGGAGGGTCTCGCAGTGTACTTCTACAAGGGGCTGACCTCCATCGACAACCCCGTCCTGGTATCCCCCTGACACGGCCGGTTAGCGGATGTTTATTTATACCGTCCAGCCGATTTTCCCAGCAAGGTGATAACATAGTAGCAATCCCCGCGAATGTTCTGGAAGTTATCAAGGATCCCGCGACCGTCAAGGCCCTGACCACCATCTGCGCCGGCAACCGCCCCCACTCCATCGTGGCAGGCACCATCATGGCCCCCGCACCCGATATGATGGTCATCGGAGAGGTCCTCATGAGAAGGTCCGCAGCCAACCTGAAGGCGAACCCCAAGGCGGCTTTCCTCGTCACCAGGGGCAAGGAGTCCTACGAGATCCAGGTCACGGTCAAGGACCGCATCGCATCCGGTGCCATCGTGGACCAGATGAATGCCATCCTCAGCGGCATCGGCCTCCACGCCAACGCCGTATGGACCTTCGACGTCGTATCCGTCTACGATCAGTCGGCCGGACCCAACGCAGGCAAGAAACTCGCCTGAACAAACCTTACAGTCCCCTCCGGGGGACATGCTTTTTTTGATAATAACGGTAAGTGGTTTTCGTCTAGGTACGCATGTGCCAGACGTTCAGAATCTGGGTTTGCGTACGGGTCTGCGTTCCGGCTGCATGCGTCTGTAGCAGTCCCTGCAGTAGACGGGGCGGCCCTGCGTGGGCTTGAACGGGATCTCGCATTCCTTGCCGCATTCGGAGCAGGTCGCGGTGAAGAATTCGCGGGGCCTGTCCCTGCGGGAGTTGTCGTATGCCATGGGTAGGTAATCGGCTATTCGCTATATATCCGTACGGACATGTTCCCTCATGAGCGACCCGGCATTCGAGGCCATCAGCAAGGCCAGGAGACAGACGGAAGGAGGCAACCCGCAGGGAGCCTGCGAGACCCTGCAGACTTTTCTCTCCACCGATCCCGGGTGTTCCAAGGCCAGGCTCGAACTCGCCCGCATCATGGTATACGAGCTCGACAGGAGGAAGGAGGGCATAGAACAGCTGGACATCATCCTCTCGGAGGATCCCGATAACATAGATGCCCTGAAGGCCTCCACCACGGTCAGGATGACCGAGAAGAGGTACAGGGAGCAGGTGGACGAGGACTACAGGAGATTGATATCCCTCACGCCCGAGAAGGACCGCAGGGAGTACGCCAAGGTCTGTGCCGCCTACGCCGTGTTCCTGAGGGTGCAGATGGTCAGGTTCCAGGAATCAGGCGAGTACTACGAGAAGGCCATAGCGGCGGATCCCGGGGCATACGAGTATCATCAGGATTATGCGGTTCTGCTGCTGAACGACCTCAAGGACTACGTCAAGGCGAAGGCCGAACTGGAGGAGGTCCTGAGGCTCAAGCCCAACAGCCTCTCCGCCAGGAAGAACTACGACATCCTGATGAAGACCAAGTTCGACGCCGACGGGAACCTGAAGAAGAAAAGGTTCTTCCGTCACTGACACTCTTCGAAGAAAGTGAACATTTTGGAAAGTGCTCTGGCACATTCGTTGTCGCCGGCATGCGTCTCCATGAATCCGCGTGTGGTGCGGGAGTTTCCGTGGAATGTCACGGTATCGTGGGGCACCCCGTTGATCTCGAGGAGCTTATCGAGTCTCACCACGTCAGGCAGGGCGGAATCGCTGTCGCTGGTGACCTGGAATACCGGCGGGAGTGTACGGAGGTCGTGATTGCTCCAGGGGCATAGGGCCTCGGCGAGGGATTTCTCGGTCCTGGAGAGGTCCTTGATCGCTCCGGCGATGGTCCTCATGACGGAATCCCCGCTCTCGGTGTCGGTCATACCGGTGAAGAGTCCCAGGCCCTTGACGTGGGTGTTGGGCTTCTCCAGACCGAGGTCGGCGGCGAGGCGTATGCCGTTGGCGAACATGGCAGTCCAAAGTGCGGCGAGTGCCCCGTACGAGGAGCCGGTGACGTAGATCTCGTCGGTGTCGATGGAGAAGCGTTCCCTGTTGTGTATCAGCCAGTTCAGCAGCTCAGCGACGTCCTCCATCTGGTTCCGGGGGGTGATGCCGCGTTTCAGGTCGCGGAGATCCGCGTTCACGACGAGATAATCCCTCTTGGCGATGACCTTGCTGAGGCTGGTGCCGCGGCTCCTCTTGGAGGAGACGCATGCGGTGCTGTTGAAGTAGATGACGACGGGAAGCGGGGACAGGGGCTCCTTGGTCCATATCAGGTCAGTGTAGTGTCCGGTCCTCGCATCGCTGACGTATGCGAGATCCGAGGCTGTACGGATACCGTTGAGGGCTTTCACCGAAGCGGGGTCATCGCGGTCGATCCCCAGTACGGATATCGCCTTGTTCCTGATTCCCATATGCACGTGATTGCGGACCACCGACATAAATTATTGCGTGCATGCACGCGGGAACTTGGTGTAGGATGCCCTAAAAGGATGGATATTTATGGCTAGTAGGCCATATGGTGGCGAGGTATCCAAATGGAACTAAAAGGATCCAAAACCGAAGCAAACCTCCTGACCGCCTTCGCCGGCGAGTGTCAGGCCAGGACCAAGTACACCTACTTCGCATCCCAGGCAAAGAAAGAGGGATACGAGCAGATCGCCGAGATCTTCATGGAGACCGCGGAGAACGAGAAGGAGCACGCCAAGATCTGGTTCAAACAGCTCCACAACGGCGCCGTCCCCACCACCGTCGAGAACCTGAAGGCAGCAGCCGAGGGAGAGAACTACGAGTGGACCGACATGTACAAGAACTTCGAGGAGGTCGCCAGGCAGGAAGGATTCGACCAGATCGCCAACCTCTTCAAGATGGTCGGAGCCATCGAGAACACCCACGAGCAGAGATACAAGGAGCTCCTCGCCAACATCGAGAACGGTGTCGTGTTCGAGAAGGACCAGGTCTGTGTATGGAAATGCAGGAACTGCGGACACCTCCACGTCGGCAAGACCGCCCCCAAGGTATGTCCCGTCTGCAAGCACCCCCAGTCCTTCTTCGAAGTACAGGCACAGAACTGGTGATTCGAAGTCAGTGAAACGTCTTACCCCGGCCCTTCCGGGCCGGGGGATTTTTTTTTATGTGTTTTAATAAGACCCAGACGATCGGATCTTGGTAAGCGTCCGTTACGGGACGCCGTCATTCGACGCCTTTGAATTCGTACTTCCTCTTGCTGAGCAGGTAGGCCATCAGCAGTCCTACGATGAGGGGGAGGATGCTGCTGAACGCCGCCACGGCACTGATGATCACGAGGATGAGGGCGAGGATGTAGTATCTCCTGATCCCCATGAGGACAGCGGCTCCGAGTGCTGCCGCTCCCGATACCGCCATGGTGGCACCCATGAGGACGAACGAATCCTTCAGATCCTGTTCGGTGACTCCCTGGGAGAGGATGTACTCCCACATCGTCTGTCCCTCGTACTCCTGGTTCATGAGCTCTTCCTTGACCATGTCGAGGAGGGAGCCCGCTTCCAGGTAGAGGTACGCTCCGACCGCCAGGGCGAAGATCCCCCAGATGGCTGTCAGGATCATTATCGGCATGAGGGAGCCGGAGGACTGCCTCACCGCTTCTCTCTTCTCGGCCTGTGCGGTCTGAGGGGCATAATCGTCCCATTCCTGTACGGTGGCACCGCAGCCGGGGCAGAACTTGTCCTCGGGGGCAAGAGGCCTTCCGCATTCGGTACAGTATCTGTCTGCCAAAGCAATCACGTTCTGTCAAAAGTAAGGCCCCTTGCGGGGCCGTGAATCGTTTCAGATGTCTTTCCTGGAGTCCAGGGCCTTCTTGAGCACCGCGGCCTCTTCGTTGGAGAGGGTGATTCCCTTTCCCATCTTGGATTTGTCGGGGGCCCACTCCCTGATATCGTACTTGGGTTCCCTGTCGTTCCAGCTGACGAGGTTGAGTTCCTTGGTCCATCCTTTGGAGGACTCGGAGAGCACCGCGAGGGTCTCCACGATCTCGAATTTGAATTCGTTTGCCATTCCTATGACCTCTCTTTTATTATTATAATAGTTATATTAAAAATAACGCGCTAACAGAAAAGGAATGAAGCTCCGTTATGTGTTCCTCATCAGTCCATATCGGAAGGAAGGTCCGACTGCCACCATAATATAGTGAAGCGGACATCCTAAACCGATCCGTATATGACCGCCGAAGCGACGAAACGTCCGTTGGAACCTGACACCATCTACAACGAGGACTGTCTCGAGACGATGTCCCGGATGCCAGATTGTTCAGTCGACCTGGTGGTCACCTCCCCGCCGTACGACGGGATGAAGTCCTACAACGGCTACAGTTTCGACTTCGAGAACGTCGCCAGAGAGCTCTTCCGCATCATCAAGGAAGGGGGTGTCGTGGTCTGGGTCGTCGGCGACGAGACCCGGGCGGGTGACGAGACCGGCACGTCGTTCAGGCAGGCCCTGTACTTCAAGGAGATCGGTTTCAGACTCTTCGACACCATGATATGGCACAAGCCGAACAGCTTCAACTTCGGATCCAACGACTGTTACAGACAGAGCTTCGAGTACATGTTCGTCCTCACCAAGGGGAAGATCGCCACCCGCAACCTCATAAAGGACGTTCCCGCCAAGATGGCAGGAAGGACGGTGAAGGGGGCCCGCAGGCATGTGAACGGGTCACGCGATACCGACGTGCCTGATTTCGTGGTGCCGCAGTACAAACGGAGGGACAACGTTTGGGACATCATGGTTGCCCAGGAGAGGGGCACGGGAAAGCATCCTGCGGTGTTCCCGGAGAGTCTCGCCGCCGACCACATCCTGAGCTGGAGCAATCCCGGGGAGTTGGTCTACGATCCGTTCATGGGTTCGGGAACGGTCGCCAAGGCGGCCAAGGCCCTCGGACGCAGGTTCATCGGTTCCGAGATTAGCGCGGAATACTGCAGGATCGCCGACGAGAGGCTGTCGAAGGAGTGAACCTCCCTTCGGGAACCAAATGAGCCAGTATCCTCTTTTAGCATACCTGGTGGCATGCTCAGGATCCTCCGCGAAGGGTCTTCACAGATGTATCGTGAGGGTGTATGCTGGCATTTTTCGTTCAGGGCACGGCTTATATCCTATGGATACATATGTTGCACACATCGTACGGTGCTCGGAGAGATGACTGTCAGGAGAATTATCTGAGATGGATAGCCTTGTTTTGATGCTTCTGGTAGTCGCAGTTGTCGTCCTCCTCATGCTGTCCGGTTTCTTCTCCGCATCGGAGACCTCGTACACCGGACTGAACAGGACCAGGCTCAAGAGCATGGATCCCGACGGTACCGACAAGAGGATCCAGCGTACGTTGGAGAATTACGACCAGTTCGACCGTCTGCTGACCACAATCCTGGTCGGCAACAACATGGTGAACATCGCCTCGTCCACCATCTGTACCATGATCATGGTGAACTACCTGGGCGATACCTGGGGAACCGTGGCCGCCACGATTCTCATGATCACCGTCCTGCTCGTCGTGGGGGAGATCACCCCCAAGACCATGGCCAAACGCAATCCCGAGAGGATGGCCATCAGACTGTCGGGTGCCATCGCCCTCTCCATGAGGGTCCTGAAGTACATCACCACCGTCTTCATGAAGGTGACTCAGGGAGTCAACCACGTGGCTGGTACCACGGAGGAGTCGCCCACCATCACCGAGGACGAGCTGTCCCTCATGATCGACGAGATCCAGCAGGAAGGTACCCTCGAGAAGAACGAGTCGGAGCTCATCAAATCAGCCATGGAATTCGACGATACCAAGGTCGGCGAGATCTGTACCCCCAGGGTCGACATAGTCTCGGTGAGCATCACCGCGGACCTCGAATCCCTGAAGTCGCTGTTCATCAGCACCGAGTTCTCCAGGATCCCGGTCTACGAGGGATCGGTCGACCGCATCATCGGAACCATATTCTTCAAGGACTTCTTCATGAAGTACGCCTCCAAGAAGAAGTTCAGGGTGACCGATCTCATCAGACCTGTCAAGTTCGTCCCCAAGGATGCCAGCCTGGATTCCGTCATGAACGAGCTGCAGAAGAGCAAGCTGCACATGGCCATCGTCCTCGATGAGTTCGGCGGGACCTTCGGAGTGGTCACCATGGAGGATATCCTCGAGGAGCTCGTCGGAGAGATATGGGACGAGAGCGACGACGTCAAGAGGGCGTTCGTGAGGGAATCAGATACGCAGTACATGGTGCTCGGCGATGCGAACATATCGGAGGTCATGACCGACCTCGGCCTCAACTTCGACCCCGAGGATTACGCCTCTGGCACAGTGGGCGGTTATATCGCCTACAAGCTCGAGAAGGTACCCGTGGTGGGCGATTCCGTCGATGCGGGCGACGTGATCATCACCGTCCGTTCGGTACGTTCGAGGAGGGTGAAGGAGACCACCTTCACGATAAAGCCCCAACCGGCCGAGTTCGAGGACTGAATGCCGAAGCTGTTCTGAGGGTCCATCCAGAGGTTCAGAGGGCTGGCCCGTCCCAAGGAGGTTCCGTTTCCCTGAAGAAACAGGCCGCGAAGAGCGGATAGTGTTCCATTCCCTTCTCATCAATACGGATGTTCTCTTCCGAGAGCATGATTCTGCGGGCCACATCATAGAACTGCGATACCTTGGATATGGATGGTGAATCACGGTCCTTCCCTGATTTGACCTCGATGACGCAGATTCCGTCACCGGTCTCGACAACGAAGTCCAGTTCCATGCGTTTCGGCCCTTTGGTGATGGAGTAGTACCTTGGCATATACCCTGATTTCATCA
>CACWTF010000026.1 GCA_902763685.1 methanogenic archaeon
CGTCGTGCCGTTCGAGATGCCCTGTGAGTAGGACTGCGTTGCACCTCTGCTGTAGGAATAACCGTTGCTTCCGCCATGCCCACGGCTTGTCGTATCAGACGAGGATTCCGTATGACTGTTTCCCTGTCCCCAGGATTCCGTTGTTCCGTCGGACGAAGAGTGGGAATTTGTCCAGCCATAATTATCTCCATAGCCGTCGGAATGATTTGTCGAGTTTCCGTGAGTCGTTCCTTCTCCATGACTTCCTGAAAGACTTCCTGAAAATATTTCAGCATTTGCTCCGACGTTCCAACTCGAAGAAGCCGAAGAAGTTCTTCCTGAGCCATCGTTATGGTTATTAGAAAAGCCGAAAGAATTTCCGCTTGTATTTCCTTCCGTATGGCTGCGGCCATGAGAATAACTGGTGGAATACCCATCTGAAATAGTGTTTCCATGTGACGTGCTCTGCGTCCAGTTCGTTCCTGTCGTATGGCCTGCGTTCCAAGACTGTCCTTGCGACATCGAGTTGCTTCTGGATGTGCTTGTCCCATGCGTCGTTCCATTCGTGATGCTGTGGGACGTAGAGTCTGACATAGACGTGCCATCCGAAATCGTCTGGCCTGTTGTCAGTCCTGTCGTATGGCCTGTCGTCGTGCCAATCGTGTTGCCTGTCGTATGGCCTATTGTCATACTGGTGCCCTGTGTCAGGCCAGTCGTGTGGCCCTGCGTCAAGCCTGTCGTATGGCCCGTCGTTGTTCCTGTTGTCAGTCCGTTCGTCAGACCAGTAGTGTGCCCACTTGTATGCCCTTGCGTCAGGCCATAGGTATCTCCTGTCGTCGTACCAAACGAATTGCTGAAGCCGTGCGTCGTGCCATTCGTCGTACCGTTCGTTACGCCATTCGTGATGCCATGCGTGTATCCGTTTGTCCAGCTCTCGCCATAGGAACGGGAAACACTCTGCCCTTGAGAACGCCCTTCTGCATATGTTTCAGAGCGTCCGACACCGTGAGAGCGAGATACGCCCTGTGTATCCGTCGTGCCATGCGTCGTGCCATAGCTTTCCGAACTGGATACGCCATTCGAATTTGCAAGGGAATGGCTGTCGGAATATCCGGTAGCGTTCGTAGCAGAATTTGCCTGAGAAACACTATCTGCCGAACCTTGCGACATGCCCTGCGAATATCCCGCGTCGGCGACCTGTCTGAACATGTCGGCGGCCTTGCGGCATTCCTCGTCGGTGCAGTCCCTGCTGATGATCGCCACGGCGTCCATGCAGAGCTTTTGGGCCTGTTCGGTGTCCATGAGGGGCGATTTCCGTATCCTTATTTAAACCAACTTTGCGGAACATTAAATAGTTGAACAGTTGTTCAATTGAATAATAATTCAAGTGTGTGAACGCCATGACCAAGATCTGCGACTGCGGTAACGACGAGTTCATCGCCGGTGTGAAGAAGAGGATGCCTGACGACGACCTCATCATCGACATGTCCGACCTCTTCAAGATATTCGGCGACGGGACCCGCCTCAGGATCCTCATCGCCCTCGAAAAGGAGGAGATGTGCGTCGAGGGCATCAGCAAGACGGTGGACATGTCCCTTTCCGCGGTATCCCACCAGCTTAAGGTCCTCAAGGATGCGAAACTGGTGAAGGGCAGGAGGTCCGGCAAGCAGGTCTATTACAGCCTCTGCGACGAGCACATCTTCATGCTCCTCAAGACCGCGGAGGAACATCTGAGGGAGGAGAGGGAGTGAAGCACACCTACCGCATCGAGATCGACTGTGCCAACTGTGCTAGGAAGGTCGAGGCCGCCATCAACGAACTCCCCGAGGTGGAGTCCGCGGTGCTCAGTTACGTCAACAAGACGCTGACCGTCGAGATAGCGAACGAGCTGGAGGTGGATTACCCCCAGATCGAGGCCGAGATCAGGGACACCGCAACGCTGATAGAGGACGGTTTCAGGATGTGGACCGAGGAGGAGCGTCCGAAACGCACCGCCACCCGCTACGAGTACGACATCGAGATCGACTGTGCCAACTGTGCCAGGAAGGTCGAGGAGGCCGTATCGAAACTGCCCGGGATCAAGAAGGCGAGCATCGTCTACGTGGACAAGAGGATGGTCATCGAGATCTCGCAGAAGGACGTGTCCCGCTACGACGAGATAGAGGAGAACATAAGGAAGACCGCCGCGGCGGTGGAATCCGGATTCAGAATGAGGCCCCGCGGTGCGGTGGAGGAGGAGGCGAACGAGAAGAACACCCTCATCCCCCGCATCGCCGTCGGTGCGGTGTTCGTTGCCCTCGGCATCATCATCGAACTGTTCATGGACTGGGAGGTTCAGGGCTGGGATGCCCAGGGCATCGGAATGCGTCTGCTGTTCGTCTGCGGACTGATGGTCGTGGGTTACGATGTCGTCTTCAATGCATTCAGGAACATCGGCAAGGCCAGGTTCCTGGACGAGAACTTCCTCATGACAGTCGCCACCGTGGGTGCCATCATCATCGGCGAGTATCCGGAATCCGTGGCGGTCATGATGTTCTACCAGATCGGAGAATACTTCGAGGGCCGTGCGGTGGCCAAGACCCGTACCGCCGTCAAGGCACTGGTGAACCTGAAGGTGCCTTATGCACTGGTGGAACGCGACGGTATGATAGTTTCCGTCAGGACCGAGACCATCAAGGTGGGCGAGCATGTGCTGATCAAACCCGGAGAGATGATCCCCGTGGACGGAAAGGTGATTGCCGGCAATTCCTTCGTGGACACCAAGGCCATGACCGGGGAAGCCGTCCCCAGGCACATCCGTGCGGGCGACGAGGTCTACGGGGGTTACATCAACACCGAGGCGACGATAAGGATCGAGGCACTGCGTCCCTATCACGACTCCGCCGCGGCGAAGGTGCTCTCCATCATAGAGGAATCCGCAGCCAGGAAATCCACCTCCGAGAGATTCATCACCAAGTTCTCCAAGTACTATACCCCCATCGTCGTATTCGGTGCGCTGGCACTTGCGTTGATACCCTCCCTCCTGCACATAATGGATCCCGCCCTCGTGGCCGAGGGTTGGGGGTATTGGGTGAACAAGGGACTGATCTTCCTGGTCGTCTCCTGCCCCTGTGCACTGGTGGTATCGGTGCCCCTCTCCTACTTCTGCGGTATCGGGAACGCCTCGAAGAAGGGTATCCTCATCAAGGGGAGCAACTACATCGAAGCAATCTCCAAGACCAAGTGCGTGGTGTTCGACAAGACCGGTACCCTCACCAAGGGAGAATTCACCGTCCACAAGATGGAACCCTCCGGGATCACCGAGGAGGAACTGGTGGAATACGCCGCAGCCGTCGAGATACACTCCAACCACCCCATCGCCAAGTCCATCTGCGCCTATGCGGGAAAGAGGACGGCCGACGGGAATGTGGGGGCCGTGAACGTATCCGGCAAGGGAGTGACCGCCGAGGTGAACAGCAGGAAGGTCGCCGTGGGCAACGCGGGACTGATGTCCGACCTCGGCATCCAGCACACCGTCAGCGAAGAGGTGGGCACCCATGTGTACGTGGCCATCGATGACAAGTATGCGGGACACATCCTCATCTCCGACTCCCTGAAGGACGATGCCAAGCAGGCAATATCCGACCTGAAGGGCATGGGCATCAGCAGCCACATGCTCACCGGGGACACCGCGGCGGTGGGACACGCGATAGCCGGCGAGTTGGGATTGGACGGATGCGAGACCGACCTCCTGCCGGGCGACAAGACTGCTTCCCTGGAGAGGATCATGTCCTCGGTGGACGGCAGCACCGCCTTCGTCGGGGACGGTATCAACGACGCACCCTCCCTAGCAAGGGCGGACGTGGGCTGTGCCATGGGCGGTCTCGGAAGCGATGCAGCGGTAGAAGCCGCGGACCTCGTCATCATCGACGACAAGCCCTCCAAGGTGGCGGAAGCGGTCAGGATCTCAAAGAAGACCCAGAGCATCGTTTGGCAGAACATCGTGATGGCATTGGTGATCAAATTCGCCATCCTGGGACTGACCACCTTCACCGACCTTGTGAACATGTGGATCGCCGTCTTCGGGGATGTGGGGGTACTCATCCTCGCGGTCGCCAACGCGACCCGTGCGTTGGGCGGTTTCAGGCTCAGCTCCGGCAAGACCGAGCCCGAGACATGTGCCTGCGGATGCGACGAGCACCACCATCACGGACACGACAAGTGCACCTGCGGCCATGATCATCATGATGATGAATGCGGCTGCGGATGCCACGGAAAGAAGTGAAAACACCGGGGGGATTCCCCCCCATTCTTCATCGGTATTCTGCCGTTCTTATCTTCTTCGAAATATTCACGAAGGATTCCCCGTTCCATCCGTTCAGGGAATCAGGACGGTTTACGAATCTGATAACGTCCTTCTTGGCCTCCGCGTAATCTATCGCTGCCAGTCTGTCCTCCAGCATTCCCAGGAGACAGGGGCGGTCGAAAACGCAGTCCGGACCGATGCAGCCGGTCTGCCTCAACCTGGCTTCCAGATGCTCCATGTTCACGGGAATATCGCGGGCCATGTAGAACAGGAAATCGTAGAGGTCCCTGCCTTTGACCCTGTTCCTCCATTTCCTGCACAGTACCGCATGGAGTTTGCCCGCGAAGAGCGACGGCAGGTCGTAGAGATCCACCGTATACAGGAACGGAACGGCCGAGGACATCCTCTCGAATCTGGCATACGGGGGAGGGTCGATGTCCACCTCGAACTTGATCTTGGTGATATCGGTACCCAGTATGCCTTTGGGGACATCATCGGGGCACATCTCCAGCAACAGTTCCTTCGTATTCCCCCTGAGGAAGGCTGACCTGATGGTAGATTCCACGTTCTTCTGCCTGACCTTGGCCTCCATACGGATACCGAACGAGGAGAGGGTATTTTCCAGATCCGGCAGGTATTCATCGAACTCAAAGTCCGGGTCGGGGGACCTGAGGGAGAAATCCAGGTCCTCGGAAAATCTGTCCAACCCGTGGAATAATCTCAGGGCGGTACCGCCGTAGAACACGGCCCGATCCCTGAACCCGGTATTGCTGAGGCCGTATAGGGTGAGATTCTGAACCACCTCCCTGACCCTATCCCTCAGATCCAAGTTCGGATCGGTCTGCTTAAGCATGTTCTTGATCTCGCTGTTCATCCGTCATCCTCCCCATCAGTTTACTGAATAGTTTCACATTGGAGCTCCCGTACAATCCCGATAGTTCGGCTATCGTCCCACTATCCATCTTCAGCAGTTCGTCCTCGTCGATCCTCAGGTCCTCGAAGAGCATATCCTCCATATCCCTGAGCGAATAAACCGGGGGTTTGCTGTAGAGTTCGTCACAGATCGCCTTCTCTGGCTCCGCAATCCACCAGCTGTATCCGTTGTCGGTGAACATACGCGTGCAGTACGGGAATGCCTTCGGTGCGGTGTCGTTATATGAATAGTTGCCGAAATGGTTGCTGTATCTCTTGCTCCTGTGGGTGAGATAGGTTGCACATGTGTAGGTGCGCACAGCCTCCGGTATGAGTCCGTAATAGGAAAGGGCCCATTCGAACGAGAGATACGACGGATTGCGTATCGCCTGTGCCAGACGATACCCGGAAGTGTCGGGGTCCGTCTCGTACAATCCCCTGACTACCTTCGTGTATATCCCGTTATCCACCATACGTCCGAGCCTGCACGCAGGATTGGAGTAATCCTTCAGTGTCTGCAGGATCATAGGCGTAGTCATAATCATAATTTACTACATTAAATATAGATTTATAATAGTTATTGTAGCAAATCAATATTATGTACCTTACTGCACGTGCCAGCCTTACTATTATATCTTTGCGCGTATTATCCCCTCATAGGGATGCACTAATGAAGGTCGGAATTGACCTCGGCACCACGTATTCGGTGGTCGCCAGATACGACAGGAAATCTGTTTCTGCGGAGATCATCCGCAACAAATACCTCAAGGACATCACGCCGTCCGTCATCTGTTTCCTAGAGGACGGTTCCGTCCTGATCGGCGAGGAGGCCAAGGCCCTGCAGGAAGGCGGGGTGGGCGTCATCGCATCCATCTTCAAAGTCAACATGGGCACCAAGGAGGTCTGTGCCATCAACAACGGCAGGGAATACCACGCCGAGGAGCTCTCCAAACTCATGCTCAGGGAGCTCATAAAGGAAGCGGAGGCCTCAGCCGGTGAGAAGATCGACAGTGCGGTCATCACCGTACCCGCCTACTTCGACGACCTCCAGAGGACCGCCACCCGCTCCGCCGCGGAGAAGGCCGGGATCAAGGTCAGCAAGATCATCAACGAGCCCACCGCGGCCGCCATCTACTACGGATACAAGCACTCCGACGGCAAGACCCTCCTGGTGTACGATCTCGGAGGAGGTACCTTCGACGTCACCATCGTGAGGATCTCCAACGGGACCATCATCGTCAAGGGTACCAAGGGCGACCACAGCCTCGGAGGGAAGGACTGGGACGAGGCATTGGTGAACATTGTGTGCGAGAGGTTCCTCGACCAGTTCGGGGAGGACCCCCGCGACGACATCCGCAAGAGGTTCGAGCTCCTGGCCACCGCCGAGGATTACAAGAAACTGCTCTCCAAATCCGAACACGTGAACATCGTCGTGAACTACAACGGCAACAGCGGAAGGTATTCGGTCAGCAGGGATGACTTCGAAGCGGCCACCGGATACCTCATAGACGCCACCGTCGACATCATCGACGAGCTCTTCAAGAGCGTGGGCATGACCAAGGAGGATGTGGACGAGGTGCTCCTCTGCGGAGGTTCAACCCGTCTCCCGATGGTCGTGAAGAGCCTGGAGAAGTACGGCTTCGAGAACATCAGGACCCACCGCGACACCGATCTCGCCGTCGCCAAGGGAGCAGCACTCGTAGCGGAGCTCTACAGCAACGAGGACCGCAGCATCAGCGACCTCAAGCTGGTGGACGTCACCGCCCACAGTCTGGGTGCCCTTTCTATCAACCCCAACGTGAACCGTTACTACAACGACATCATGATACCCTGTAACACCCCCATACCCGTCTCGGTGACCAAACCCTTCCGCATAGAGGAGGGCAACCTGACCGACCAGGTGGAGGTCTTCGTACTGCAGGGGGAGAGTCCCCTGCCCCTCGATTGCACCTGCGTCAAGAGGGAGGTCATCACCGGATTCCAGAACAGCGGCCGGGGGATGGTCATTGACATAACATACAGTTACAGCGAGGATGGTACCGTATCCGTCTCGGCCTCCCGCAACGGCAGCACCCTGCCCATCATCGAACAGACGGTACCCGAGGACCTCTCGTGGATGGGACACGCACCCGAGGAGAGGACCACCAACAAGAGGGTGGCGAAATGCGTCGCCATCTGTGTGGATCTCTCGAGGAGCATGAACAGCCATCTCGAGGAGGTCAAGAGCGCGGTGAAGAACTTCATCATGAGCTTCTCGGGGGAGTTCACCAAATTCGCCCTCATCGGTTTCGGGGACAAAGTGAAGGTCATCAGGGAACTGACCCTCGACGACTCCGACGTGATGGAGGCCGTGGACAATCTGAAGATCAACTCAGCCGGCAGAGGGACCGGCGCCAACCCCTTCTACGAACTCAGGGAGCTCATGGACGGGGAGACGGGAGCCAAGTACGCCGTCATCCTGACCGACGGGATCTGGGGCAACCGCAACATCGCCGTGGACGAGGCGAGAGACTGCAGGAGCGAGATGATCAACATCGTCGCCGTCGGATTCGGCGATGCGGATAGGTCGTTCCTCAAACAGATCGCCACCCTGGAGGAGGGGGCGATGTACACCACCATCAACAATCTTGGCAAGACCATCAACACCATCGCGACCGCGATCATAGACTGCCCGACCGCCATCATGGAGCATCTGAGGTGACACAATGTACGAGGATAGAGAGAACTACTGCAAACTGCTGGGTCTGAACCCCTACAAGATGAAAGAGTATACGGACGAGGACATCTCCCGCCGCATACAGACCATGGAGGAGAGGTGGGACCGCGAGCTGAAGAGCGCGAATATCTCCAAGTCGAAGAAGTACGAACTGACCCAGTACCTCAGACTGCTCCCCGACATCCGCAGCACCATGGACAGCTCCGTGCTGAAGGAGGAGGAGTTCGAGAACGCCAAGAAGTACCTCGAACGCAAGGCCTCCAAGATCAGACGCGACTCCATCATCCTCCATGACGGCGGCATCATCATCCCCCAGGCATCCGCTGACAAATTGGCGGACAGGCTGAAATGGGAGGGGGTGGACGGCAGGACGGTCATCACCGCATCGGGCATCAAGGTCGCCCAGGCACCGCGTGCGGTACCCATCAACACCAACACCGCGTTCAGGATGATGAACGAACTCGGATGCTTCACCCCTTACGAATTCATCAACGACCTCATCAGCTACCCCGAGCTCAACCTCAGCGTCAACAAGGTGAGCGAGGAGAGCAGCAAGGATGATGTCAGGATCATCTACGAGACCGTGGCCAAGAGGCTCAGCAACACCAAGGTGGGCAGGATCCCCAACCTGGACCTCTACGTGCAGACCATCAGGGCGGTCAAGACCGCACTCACCACCGACGACAAGTTCGACGAGCTCGTTATGTATGGAAAATGCTGCGAGGCCCTGAAACCCGCCTTCGAGCAGATGGAGGAGGACGAGGGTACGCAGTTCACCCGTGCCTACATCGACAATCTCCTTGCCACCTATGTGGACGCCGACAGCGTGGACTGCGACCTGTGCATAAGGATCCTGGAGGAGCACTGCTACAAGAAGCTCTATCCCGCCAACTTCTCCTCCGAGGAGAGCGGACTCGCCACCTGTCCCCGCTGCAAATCGCTGATCAACATCGGACCGAACAACCAGTTCTGTCCCTCATGCGGTTCCGCCATCAACGCCATATGTCCCGCATGCGGTACCGCACAGACCGCGGCCAACCGCAACTGCGTGAACTGCGGGGTGGAACTGGCCGCCTCCATGTCCAAGGCCAAGGGGTACGAGGACAGCATCAGCAAGCTGATCACCGCCGGCATGACCGAGCGTGCCCTCGACGAGCTCTCCGCCCTGGAGAACACCTATCCCCAGTACGCCTCCATCCCCGGCCTGAAGGCCAGGATCCACGAGTGCCACGACAGGGTCTGCAGCCTGGTGGAACGCATCTCATACGATTTCTCGAGTTTCAACTACTACGACCTGAAGAAGGCGGTGGAGGAGGGGAGGATTGACTTCCCCGCCCTGCTCGACAGGGAGGACGTGAAACTCCGTTACGAGGAGGCCTGCAAGAAGGTCGCCGAAGCTGATGAACTCTGCGTAAGAGCTGCCGACTCCGAGGGCAGCGAGGCGATGGAACTGTACATCAACGCCTCCGAGATCTGCCCCGACCACCCCGATGCGGTGAACATGCTCATGAGGTACCCTCCCGAGGGACCCGGGGAGGCGGAGGTGCAGACCAACGTCGACGTTATCGAACTTACCTTCGAGATCCCCGAGGAACGCAGGGGTATGACCTTCTGCATCTACAGGAACGAGGGTTCCTACCCCGAGGTGGACCAGTACACCAAACCCCTCGCCGAGATCGAGGGATGGACGTTCTCCGACAAGACCGCCGAACCCGGCGTGGAATACTATTACAAGATATACTCCAAGCGTTGGGGTGTCCTCTCCGAGGAATGCTCCAAATGCGGACCCGCCATCGTGCTCTGCGAGGTCACGAATGTCGATATCGAGAACACCGACAACGGTTTCAGGCTGAACTACCAGCTCCCCCGCGGTGCCGACCGCGTACGTATCTGGAGGAAGGAGGCGGGCCTGCCCGCCGGAACCGGCAATGAAGATGAATTGTTCCACGACAACAACGGCGTGGTCTACGACGACGACCTCGAAGGAGGCGTGACGTACACCTACCTGTTCGTGACCGAATACGACATCAACGGTGCCACCGAGCGTTCGTACGGAAGCATATTCTCCGCTACAACGGCAGCACTCCCCAACCCCATCAACGACCTGGAGGTCAGGTGGGACAGGAGGAAGGGCAACTACATAGCCAGCTGGACCGGTCCCGCCAACGCCACCCTCTACTACAGCTCCAGGAAACTGGACATCGGCGTGAACCACATGTCCGTCAGGGAGCTGTCCTCGGCCATGACCCGCATCGAGCCCCTGGAGACCGATGACGACACCTACCGCTTCGAACTGCCCGAGAGCACGGTGATGTACATCTACCCCACCATCACCGCCGGCAGCACCGCGGTCATCGGGAAGGAGTTCGTCATCGCCAACCTGCGTCCGTTCAGCAACCTCTCCAAATCCGTGGAGGGCAGCACCTGCAGGCTCAGCATGGCCTGGCCCGATGATGCCGAGTTCGCGGTGCTGGAGATCGACGGCAAGGACTCCGACGGCAACGACCGCCACGACGAGATGGAGGTGGACCGCGACGACTATCTGAACGACGGCTTCATCGAGTTCCCGCTGGGAGGTGCCAGCAACACCACGGTGACGGTCTACGCCGCATACAGGATCGAGGGCGAGCCCAGGAAGTCCATCGGACTCACCACCCAGATCTACTCCGGCGAGTATTCCAAGGTCACGTACACGGTGGACACCGAGACGGTGAAGGGCGACCGCAAGAAGACCCGCGTGGTCATCTACTTCTCCTGCCCCGACGAGTCCGTCCTGCCCCGCTGCGTGATGGTACGCTCCGAGGAGGGCATCCCCCTGAGGGAGAAGGACGGTACCGTGGTCTGGGAATCCGACGACCCCATCGTCCTCACCAACGGCCGGGCGGAGTGCTTCTTCGTCACCGACCGCGACGAACTGGATCTGTCGAGGATGAGACTGTTCTTCCCCGACAGGAGACAGTACAACAAATACCGCTTCGTACACCCCATCTACAACAGGAGGAAGTGAAATGGCCAAGAAGAAATCGGTAAGGTACATCTGTCCCTGCTGTTACGGCAGCATCGATCTGTCCCAGATACACTATTCCTGCACAAATCCCGAATGCACCAAGGCGTTCCTCGATACCTGCTCGGCCTCCGAGCTCAGACGCTACGGCTCCCGCTACAAACCCGACGAGGAGATCGATGTCGAGAAGTCCGAGTACCTGGGTCTCGACCCCAGGAGCCCCGAGGCCATCACCACCCGCGAGCACATCATCCGCGGTTCGGTCAACGGTTCCTGCGACGTATGCAAGACCCGGAACACGGTAAAACTCTGTCCCAAATGCCATGCACCCATCAGCGCGGGTGCGGAGGTGAACGGTACCACCATCTTCGTCATCATGGGTACCGAGGGCTGCGGCAAGAGCCATTATCTGGCATCGCTCATCAAGAGGATAGAGGAGATCTATCCCGGGGAATTCAGGATACCGTTCACACCCGCCAGCGAGAAGACCGTGCTCAAATTCGACAGGGACTACCGCAACCGCGTGTTCCTGGAGGGCAAATGCCTTCCGCCCACTCCGTCCTACGACATCACAGAGACCCGCGACCCACTGCTCTACGAACTGGGAGGGGAGAACCACGCCCTGCACCGCATGGTGGCCTTCCTGGACACCTCGGGAGCGGACCTGGACCTGGGCAACAAGCTCTCGTTCCTCAACGTGAGCACATACATATCCGGGGCATCCGGCATCCTGTTCCTGGTGGATCCCATGCAGCTCCCCAGGGTACGCGACAGGCTGGGTCTGCCCACCGTCGAGGACCAGTTCCCCGACATGGCTGATACCCTGAACTACATATCCGACATCATACGCGACAAGAACAAGCTCCGCAGCAAGGACGATATCGCGATACCCCTCGCCGTGGTCCTCACCAAGGTGGACCTCCTCATGAGGTCGGCCAACGGTGCGGAGGACGAGGACGCACTCTTCGGACCCGAGTCCTCCCTCCACATCGAGAGGGAGCATGAGACCACCGACACGGTGAACATCAACCAGGTCGGGGCCGAGGTGGAGGAGTACCTCCGCAGGAACGCCGGACAGGAGTTCCTGGACGAGGTAAACAAGTACACAACCCATCAATACTTCGCGGTTTCCGCCCTAGGGAGCGATACCGCTGAGGGTAAGCTTATCAAAGGGGTTGAACCATACAGGGTAGAAGACCCTGTCATATGGTTCCTTAATTCCAACGAGAGGAGGAGATGGTTTTGAGCGACGCACAACAGAAACTCATCGAGGGCGAGGCCGCACCGGCGGAACCCGTCAAACCCAAGAGGACGAGGAAGAGCACCGCCGAGGGCGGGGCCGCCAAGAAACCCAGCAACGCAAAGGAACTCTACGGACAGATCGTAGAATCCAACACCGCCGTCATCACCGCGGTGGACGGACTGAAGGACAGCAACGCGGCGGTGATGGATGCCGTCAGCGAGATGAAGGAGACCAACGGCCGCGTGGCCGCCGGACTCATCAGCGTCGACAGCAGAATGGAGGAGATGGCGAACGATCTCGTGTTCGTCATGCACCGCCTCAACGAGATGCAGGGCGACATAATCGATCCCGAGGCCACCCTGCCGGGAGCACCCAACAACGCGGAGGTCACCATCTCCCCCGCCGCACCCGCTCCCGCCGGCAACCTCTCCCGCGAAGCCCTCGACAGCTTCAAGACCCAGATCTCCAGGAGGGACGGTGAGCTCGCCAACAAGAAGCTCGCGAACCTGATGGAGAAGATGTGCCTCATGAGGGAGGACTACAGGACCCTCTGCAGGAACATGGGCAAGAGCATCGACGCCTTCACTGCCGCGGAGGTGCTGGAATCCTTCCAGGCTTATCTCGTGGACATGGAGAACATGCTCACCGACGCGGGCATCGCCATCGGCCCCTACGGCAACGACGGAGACCAGGTGGACGTGGCCCACCAGAGGATCATCGGGGTCGTACCGACCACCGATCCCTCCAAGAACGGGACCGTTGCCGCCCGTCTGTCCGACGGATACGAATACAACGGCCGTGCCCTTCTCAAGGAGAAGGTAAACGTTTACAAGACCGCCGAACCGGCACCCAAGAAATCAGACGAGGTAATGGAGATCCTCGGTTAAAGGACAGTGTTTGCGAATGAGCGAAGAATACAACATCGGAATAGACCTCGGAACCACCTATTCCTGCCTTGCATACATAGACGACTCGGGCAACCCCGTGGTCGAGAAGAACTACGAACAGGAGGACACCACCCCCTCAGTCATCCTCTTCAACGACGTGGGTGAGACCATCGTCGGTTCGTCCGCCAAGGACATGATCCTCATGTACAACTCCGACAGGTTCATCGTCGACGTCAAGAGGAAGATGGGAAGCGACTACACCGTCGAGATCGACGGCATCAGGCACACCCCCACCACCCTCTCCGGAATCATCCTGTCCAAACTGATCAAGGATTTCGAGTACGCCCACGGCCTCGACAACGGAGAGGTCACCAAAGCGGTCATCACAGTGCCAGCATACTTCGGTCAGGAGGAGAGGGAGGCCACCGTCAACGCGGGAAAGATCGCGGGACTGCAGAACGTCACCATCCTCAACGAGCCCACCGCGGCCGCCATCTGCTTCGGATTCGGCAACAACGACGGGGAGTCAAAGAAAGTACTCGTGTACGACCTCGGAGGAGGTACCTTCGATGTCACCGTCCTTCAGATCGACGGCAAATCGTTCACCGCCATCGCCACTGACGGAGAGAGGTTCCTGGGAGGAAAGGACTGGGACGAGGCCCTCAAGAGGATCCTCATCCCCAAGATCGCCGAGATGAGCGGTCTCACCGACGAGGAGATCGAGGCGGACTCCGACATCATGGACAAACTGATCATCGATGCCGAGGACCTGAAGAAGAGGCTGTCCACCTCCGAATCCACCAGGGGTACCATGAGCATCGGCGGCAGGAGGGTCATCTACACCGTCACCAGGGAGGAGTTCGAGGAGGCCACCAAGCCCCTGCTGAACAGCACCCTAGACATCGTGGCCGCCACCCTCGACTCCAAGAACCTGACCGTGGAGGACATCGACGCATTCCTCCTGGTCGGAGGTTCGTCCAAGATGCCCCAGGTCAAGAACGCCATCTCCGAGAGATTCCCCGGGGCCGTCGTGAAGCTGTACGATCCCGAGCAGTCCATCGCCAAGGGTGCAGCGGTATACAGCAGGTCCGTCAACGTCATGCACGACGCGGGCACCAGGATCGACGAGAACAACGCCCCCGCCGACGCACACGAGAAGTCCAGGATGCTCGACGAGATCGCCAAGGAGACCGAGGACGCCATCGTGGTGCACAACGTGCTCAGCAAGTCCTTCGGTGTCAAGGTACAGGACGAGAGCGGCAACGAGTACGTCTCCAACATCATCTTCAGGAACGAGACGCTGCCCATCGTCAACACCAAGACCTACCGCCCCAGGGTGGACGGTCAGATCTCCATCGATGTGGAGATCTATGAGGACAACGCCCGCAACGTGGACGAGGAGATGAGGACCGACCTCGCCGAGGCCAACCTCATCGGTTCATTCTCCATGAAGCTGCCGGAGGACGTCACCACCTCCACGCCCATCAAGATCCGTTTCACCGTGAACGACGACGGTCTCATCACCGCTTATGTAGAGTGTCTCAACGAGCACACCGACTACCAGCTGAAGACCAAGATCACGATGAGCGAGGACGAGATCGCGAAATACCGCAGCATCGTCGAAGCGAACACGATCTGATCAAACCAAGGGGGCCCAGGCCCCCGTTCACCATTATTTCTGTCAAGGGAGAATACTTAGCAGGCCGGCCATTTCCCTTGGCGTCATGACGAAGTCATCAGCAGGAAAATGTTTGGTGTTGCCGGTGATAAGAAACGAACCAACATCGCGCGTAGCCAGTGCTAGTTCGAATATTGGTTCATCCTGGGTATCTGGAAGCAGAATTCCTAACGAATCGATCAGTTCTATATTAACTCCCAATGATTCGATTTTTTCTAGTAAGTCATCCACTTCAGACGAATATGCCTCAAATTTTGCCCTGTGGAGAACCTCATAATATTCTCTCAGCAGATAGGGACTTAACACCGGGATTATCTTGCCACCCAATGCCTCTTCCACGATAGTATTAGGCGGGAAATCGGGACTAGATAAGAAATAGGAAACCATCACATTGGTGTCAATAACCGCGAATACTTCCATCTCAATTCCTTTCTGCTCTCGTGGCCGCGATTAACTCGTTTATCTCGTCCAAGGTCATACCGTTCGGATACTTGGCTAGTGCATGTGCTCTTGATGCCCTGAACAATGCCAAGGCTTCTTCTCTTTCTGAAGATTTACGCCTGATCTCGAAAGGGATCCGGCCCTCGTTAACCACCGCAGTCGCAAAAAGATTGATTGCAGCGGTCATACTGATTCCGAAGGATTCGCATGTCTTCTCGAAATCGTTCTTGAGATCCTCATCCATCCTGACACTGAACGCTGCTGTTGCCATGTGTGAATAATGATTGTCTGAGTATAAATAGATATCAAATAGGTGTATTTTGATTGCAAAACACACTTAATGTGTTCAATCAAATCGGGATACATGCATAGAGTTTCCTAGAGCACCATAAGATAAAAATCGAATTACCCCGTCCAAACGATTAATGGATACCAAAAGATCATGAAGATGATGCTCAGTCCTTGTCCTCGAGCCTGCTCTCGGAAAGGACGGCCATCAGCTCGTCGCGTTCCCTGCGGGTGATATCCCTGTACCGGCCGGCCTTCAATTGTCCCAGCTCGATGTTCATGACCCTCACGCGGACCAGCTTCACGACGCTGTATCCGAAGTACTCGCACATCCTGCGGATCTGGCGGTTCAGCCCCTGTTTCAGGATGATCCTGAAGGTGAAGGCGTCGATCTCCGTCACCTTGCACCTCCTCGTAACGACGTTCTCGTCTATGGGTACGCCCCCGGCCATGCCGCGGATGAAATCCTTGGTGATCTCCCTGTCGACGGTGACCACGTATTCCTTCTCGTGCCCGTAGCGGGAACGCATGATCTTGTTGGCCAGGTCCCCGTCGTTGGTCAAAAGAAGGAGACCTTCCGAATCCTTGTCGAGCCTGCCGATGGTGAATATCCTGCGGGGGTAGTTGATGAAATCGATGACGTTGTCCTTGTCACCGTGGTCGGCGGTGCAGGTCAGTCCGCGGGGCTTGTTGAATGCCAGGATGACGGTGCCGCCGGTGTCCTTGGAGATGGGCTTCCCGTCCACGCAGACCCTGTCGCCGGGCTGCACCCTGTCGCCGAGCACCGCGGTCTCGCCGTTGAGGGTGACACGGCCCTCCTCGATGATACGGTCTGCGGCCCTGCGGGAAGCCACGCCGGCCTCTGCGATGAACTTGTTCAGACGGACTCCGTCTCCTTCCATGATGCGAGCTATGTCCAAGTCGTATATATAGGGCGACGGAAGCAATATCTATCCAGAGACGGATTTCCAGCCCATGGGACTCTTCGGCAGGAAGAAGGACGGCGGACCCGTCCTCAGGGAGATGGTGGCGAACCTTCATTGGGACCTCGAGGACCCGTTCATTTTCGCATCGCATCATTTCGACCGTTATCCGAAGGGCAACGAGAGGCAGGCCCCTCCCAAGGAGGAGATCGAGAAGAAGGACCTGGGCAACGACTACCACGGCCTCTTCGGCTACCGCCTGTACACCAGCAAGATGACCCCCGGGTTCCAGCTCCATTCCCATTGGGGTTACGAGACCGTGACCTACGTCCCCCAGGGCTACGTGGACCACTTCGACAGCCAGGGGAACCAGGGAAGATACGGGTACGGGGACATGCAGTGGATCACCGCCGGGGGACTCTACAGCCACTGCGAGATGTACCCTCTGGCACACCAGGACCGGGAGAACCCGCAGCTGGTCACGCAGATCATGATAAACCTCCCCCTCAGCGAGAAGAACACCCCGCCCGAGGTCCACACCGTGTGGAAGGAGGACCTGCAGGAGTTCTCGGAGGACGGATGCACCTTCACGCTGCTGGCGGGAACCTTCAGGGGAAGGACCGCAAAGGTCCCCTCGCAGAGATCGTGGGCGGCGGATCCTGCACACCATGTCCTCATCCTCCGCGTACTGATGGGTCCCGGTTCCACTCTGAGGCTGGGACCCACCGATGCGAAGCACCGCAACATATACATCACCGACTGCAGGGCGACCGTCGCGGGGAAGGAGTACCACGAGGACACCAGGCTCAAGCTCAGGCCGGAGGCTCCCGTGGAGATCACCATGGGCGACAGGGAATCCGAACTGTGGGTGCTGGAGGGCGATCCCATAGGCGAGAAGCAGTCCCGCTGGGGACCTGTGGTCCTGGGGACCGATGCCGAGGTCAGGAACGCCAACAACGAGATCCGCCGGAAGGAGGGTCCCGAATGGCAGTGGGAGTACGTGAACCAGAAGCAGCCGCTGGGGACCGAGAGGTTCTACCGCTCCGCCGACGGTACCGAATCCCGTCCGAAAGGGAAGAATCCGGGAGAATGACCCAGATTCGTTAAAAAAACGACTTATATCCTTATGACAATACCCTCGTTATGACAAATCAGGTTCGCGCGGCCCATATCCTCGTCAGGGACGAGAGGAAGGCCAATGATCTGAAAGCGAAGATAGACGCCGGCGAGAGCTTCGCCGACCTGGCCAAGAAATGGTCCTCCTGCCCCTCGAAGAAGAAAGGAGGGGACCTCGGATGGTTCAAGAAGGGCGACATGGTGCCCGAGTTCGAGACCGCCGCCTTCAACGCCAGGCAGGGTGATGTGGTCATCTGCCACACCAAGTTCGGCTGGCATGTGATCAAGGTACTCGAGACCAAGTGATCCCCATGGGACTCTTCAGCAAGAAGAAGAAAGATGAGACTCCCGAGGAGAGGAAACCCGTCAGGGAACTCGACAGGAGCTATTACGTGCAAACCAGTTCCGCGGGTAAGAAGGAATCCGCGGCAAAGAAAGAAACGAAGGTGAAGAAGACGGCAACCGAGAAGAAACCCGCTGCGGAGAAGAAGACCGTGGCAAAGAAACCTGCGGCAGAGAAGGAACCCGCCGCCAAGAAAGAGACTGCTGCCAAGAAGACAGCGACCAAGAAGGAGACCGCTCCCAAAGCGGCAGCGAAGAAGGAAACCAAACCCGCTGCGGTGAAGAAGACCGCGGCAAAGACGGAACCCGCCAAGAAGCCCGCTGTCAGGAACGAGACCAAGACCTACCACATCGTCAAGAACACCGAGAAGAACAAGTGGCAGGTCAAGGCCACCGAGAACGACAAGGCCACCAGGCTGTTCAACACCAAGGCGGAGGCCGAGGAGTACGTCAAGACCCTCAAGGCCAACAACCAGGGTGCCAGGGTCGTCACCCACAAGAAGGACGGAAAGTTCCAGAAGAAGTGAGCCGGGCCTCCCCGTTCATAGGGAAGGCTAAATACCCCCAGGATAATGGAGATAGCATGAGGAAAGCACCGCGGACAGACCGTGCCATCGACGCGGCCATGTCGGTCATCGAGGGAAGGTGGAAGACGTCCATCATCTTCACATTGGCCAGCCACGGTGCCCCCATGAGGTTCAACCAGCTCATCGGCAAGGTGGACGGTATCTCCCCCAGGATCTTCACCCTCCAGCTGAAGGAGCTCGAGGCGGACGGCATCATCTTCAGGAACGTCCGTTCCACCTCTCCCAAGTTCGTGGAGTACTCCCTGACCGAGAGGGGCGAGAGCCTGCTCCCCATCCTGGAGGAACTCGCAGACTGGGGTATGAAGTACCTGTCCGGCGAGACCATCGCCTTCAGCGAGACGGTCGTGGAGCCCGACAAGGCGGACGTCTGAGAAAGGATTATATACATTCCGCCATTGGAGAGGAATGGTCTGACGGCCATAGCGGCGGGGTTCACCCGGTCCCATTTCGAACCCGGAAGTTAAGCCTGCCCGCGTAGATGTCGCGTACTGTGTTGCGCAAGTGCCTTCTATTTATCATGCAGGCTTGGAGGATATCCGATTCACGGGTAATCCATCCCGGACGGATTCTACTCCCCCTCGGGAAACCTGGATTATAAGATTGATAGAATCAAGTAGGGCCTGATGAGTGAAAGTGCTCATCAGTACCCTCTCACACCACCGTACGTACTTCTCGTATACGGCGGTTCGTCAGTCTGGAATGTATTTCCTCATACATCTCGAGCATTGGCGGGAATCCTAGGGATTCGAGATATTTGTTGGACATGATTGATTGCAGGGGCCTGTAGGCTGACATGTGCCAGGCCCCGTGGGCCCTGGCATGTGTCAGACAACTTGCAACGTGAAACTTGTTCGGCCTGATAGCCATCAGCTTCTTGAAGCGGTTCCTCGGTTTCTTCCATTGATGCCAGATTTTGGCACGCAGTTTCCTCCGTGCCCATTGGGCTAAGGCCTCGATCTGACGCTTAGAGGAGGACAATCCGAAATATGATAGCCAGCCGCGTACGTATGAACCGAATACAGCCATACATTGAGCGACAGTCCAATTGGAGTTCTCTTTCAGAATCTGCTTTACCTTGTCCCTGAAGCGGGTTATCGGTTTCTGGTGAATACTGATACCGACCCTTCGGAGACCGTTGCGACCAGTGATGTCGTGGATGGTGAATCCCAGGTACTTTATCTCGGTGGCCGCTTTCCTGGAGCGGACGAGAATTATGATGTCGTCAGCATATCTGCAGAATCTCATGCCCCTCTCTTCCAGGATATCATCGAACTCGTTGAGGTAGATATTGGCAAGCAAAGGAGACAGGGGTCCGCCTTGCGGGGACCCCTGGTCGGTCGCCTGCAACAGCCCGTCAACCATGACACCGCTCTTGAGGAATCTCTTGATTGTGACCAATATGGTCTCATCCTTGACATCCCTCCTGATGATGTTCATGAGAAGTTCGTGATTCAGTGTGTCGAAGTACTTGGACAAATCTATATCGACCGCCCAGACATATCCTTCGTTGTAGTCGTTCAGGAGTTTGATAACCGCCTGGTGGGCGCTCCTGTTCGGCCTGAATCCGAAACTGGAATCAGAGAATTTAGGCTCGTACACAGGTACCAGTACCTGTGCTATGGCCTGCTGGACAGCGCGGTCGAGGACATTCGGGACACCGAGATCCCTTTCCCCACCGTCCGGTTTGGGAATCACGACCCTGCGGACCGGGGACGGTTTGTACCGTCCCGACCGCAGTTGGACGTGAATCTCTTTCCAATGCTCTTCGACGAACTTCGGTAGCTCGGATACGGATACTCCGTCCGTACCGGGTGCACCGCCGTTCGCCACGACCCTTTGGACTGCCTTATCGAAATTCTCTTTGTCGAGAACCCTGTCCATAAGGTCGGGTTTGCTCAGCTCGCCCCATGTTTCATGCAGGATGAAACCATCCGCACCTTCGGTGTAACGGACTTCCAGTCCGTTAGCCTGAAGGTAGTTTCTTAGTCTTTTCCGTTGGCTTGTCATTTCATCCTTGCCTTTCCACCCTCGGCGGGCTGTAAACTGGCGTTCGGCCCTTCCCAGAACCTCCGTCGGGACGTTCTTACGGTACTATGGCCTCTGCTGACTCCTTGCGGTTCAGTCCGCCATCGCTGGCGGGGTTGCCTTATATCGCGACATACCGCAAGGCCTCCCCAGGTATGCATGGTCTCTTTCCCCCCATTAACCTCCGCATCTATCTCCAGGACTTCGTGGGGATATGGGACTTCCCTGTTCATTGCCAGGTCATCCGTCCTGAGCGACCTCACATGCGGTTTCTGTACGTAGGCTCGGGGTTTTGTCTCGGGCCTCTTTCAGTCACATCCTCACGGATGTTCCCTTGCCTCTGACTAACGGTTCCCTCCTCAAGGGCCCGTAGAGGACTTACACCTCCAAGAAATCTCAAAGAAGTTTGAGATGGAACCCGAAGGTTCCAACCATGTGTGCTGGGCACACAATGAGCCAGCCCCTAGGGACTGTAAAGTTATTGATCAGGACGAGGCCTGGAGTTCCCTGACGAGTCTGAGGATCTCTTCTCTGTCCTGTTCGGGAACTTTCATGATGTCGAGTGCATTATCGAGGTTCTCGCCATATCTATCCATGAGAATGATGATATCCTCGGCGGATTTCCTGTTCCTGCCTTCTTTGATCCCGTCGGCCTTTATCTCCGCGACCCAATCCGTCATCTTTACCCTCTCGAGTGAAGATAGGTCTATGTCGATTTTATACTTCGCATCGAGGATCCCCTGGCATCTCCCGTTCCCCAATCCTTTGGAGAACACCGGGGTTTCCAATCGTTTACAGAAGATGTGCCAGCCCCTTCCGGGGCTGGTGTAAGGTTTGATCAGGGGGTTTTCTGAAGTTCCTCGACGAGTTCGAGAACAGCATCTCTGTCCGATTCTGCAACGTTCACTGCGTCAAGAGCCTCATCTATTGAGCATCCGAATTTGTTCATCACACCGAT
>CACWTF010000027.1 GCA_902763685.1 methanogenic archaeon
GAATCCTCTCGGATGCGAGGAGTTGTTGGTCACGAACCTGAAGGGGATTCCCCTCTCCCTCAGCCCGTTGATGAACTCCCTGGCACCGGGTATCGGCCGGTCGCCATGATACAAGGTACCGTCCATGTCCAATGCGAAACCCATCATAATCCGAATTCCTCCTTGACCATCCTCAGGGTCTCCCTGAGCTTCTCCCTGGCGACCTTCTGGTACACGCAAGCCATGGGATGATAGGTGGGGATGAAGAGTATCCTCTCCCCGTCGATCTCCACATACTGGCGGGTGTTCACCACAGGGGCCATGGGGCCAACATAACCGAGGAGATCCTTCACCGCGGATTTACCCAATCCCACGATGCACTTCCGGCCGCTGAGCTCGCTGTCTAGGAACTTCCTGCAGGCCGCCATCTCCTCCTTCTCGGGATCGCGGTTCGCGGGCGGTCTGCACTTGACGGTGTTGGTGATCATCACTTTCTCCCTGTCGAGTCCCACATCGGCCATGGCCTGGTTGAGGATCTGCCCCGCACGTCCCACGAACGGCTTGCCCTGCAGGTCCTCGTTCTCGCCGGGAGCCTCGCCCACCAATACCACGGAGGACGCCAGATCGCCTGAGGGCAGTACGAGATTGGTACGTCCCGCACACAGACCGCAGAGGCTGCAGTCCTCCCCGGGCCTCATCATTGGGATGCGTCCTTGAGCAGGTCAGAACCCTTCACGAGGGAGAAGAGCTCCACGCCGATGCCTGCCAGGTTCTCCCTTCCGCCGCCCTCGCGGTCGATGACTGAAAGGATCCTCTCCACGTTGGCACCCTCCTCGCGGAGTGCGGCGATGGCCTTCATGCTGGAGCCGGCGGTGGTGATGACATCCTCCACGACGAGGACGTCATCTCCCTTCTCGAGCTCTCCCTCGACAAGCTTGCCGGTACCGTGGTCCTTCCTCTCCTTCCTGACCATCAGGAGGGGGATTCCGGTCTCCAGCGACAGTGCGGTGGCGAGGGGGATGGAACCGAGGACCACTCCCGCGACCCTCTTGGGCTTCCTCTCCATCTTCGCGACCTCGGCGGCCATCAGCTGGGCGATGACCTTCAGGATCTCGGGCCTGGTGCTCGCCTTCTTGATATCGATGTAGTACTTGCTCTTGGCACCCGATGCAAGGGTGAACTCGCCGAACTGGAGTGCTCCGCACTCCTCCAATAAACTCTTGAGATTTGCCAAATGAATCACCACGGTTCCTTCTTGAGTCCCATCCTGTACCCGATTATGTTCATGCTGCGGTGGATGGCGAACATGATCAGGAGGAGGAAGATGAGGGCACAGATGTGCCAGCCCTCGACGAAGTTCGCGTAGACCCAACCGGGGAAGAAGATGGAGGTCACAAGGAAAGCTCCGATGACGAAATCGTACTGGTCCAGGATGGGGGCCTTGGCACCCCTCTCGAGTCCCATCCTCCTCTTGATGAAGGCGGCCAGCAGGTCGCCGAGGATGGCACCGAAGGACAGGCATGCGAGCACCCCTATGTTGCCGTAGAAGCCGCCGAATCCCCAGTAATCGTCCGATCCGAACAATGCGGAAATGCCGATGAGGATGAGACCCAGGAACATACCGGAGAAACCTCCGCCGAACAATCCCCTCCAGGATTTGCCGTCACCGAATATCCTCTTGCCGTGCCAGGATTTACCGAAATCGATCTTGGTCTTACCGCCGAACACCACTGCCGCCGAATTGGGCAGCATGGCCGGTAGGAACAGCCAAAGTCCGTTAAGGATGATGATGACAACGCCGAGGACGTCCATATTACTGGGATACAGAATAATCCTTTAATGGTATCGCCCGGACCGATAGGATTAATCCAGATGACCCGATATCCAAAGTATGCTAGTCCTTGACAGTTCCGCCTTGTTTTCCATGGAACAGCTGCCGGAGGAGGAATCCGTCTGCCCCCCCGGCGTGGTCAGGGAACTGACCAAATACAAGGACCACAGGCTGGACCTCTGGGGGGACCTGCTGAGGGTCTCCGACTGCACCGAGGCATCCGTGAAGAAGGTGGAAGAGGCCGCCCGTAAGAGCGGCGATCTAGGAAGATTATCACCTGTCGACATCACGGTGCTGGCACTTGCATTGGACGTGAACGGCACGGTCATGACCGACGACTATTCCATACAGAACACCGCACGCATCATGGGCATCCCGTACAAGGCTGTCGGCCAGGAAGGGATCAGGAAGGTGGAGAAATGGAACTACCAGTGCATCGGCTGCGGGAAATGGTACAAGGAGAAGATGGACGACTGTCCGATCTGCGGTTCGGCGATGCGGGCACACAGGAAACGCTGATCACGGGAACAGACGCTTGCACCTGATGAGTTTTCCCATACGCCTCTTTCCGAGGAGTCTCATGCAGAATGCGGTGGAACCCTCGCTCCTGAACGCGAAGGTATCGGCCAGCTTCTTGTTGCCGGCGGCTATCTTCAGCGGCTTGTAAAGGATGCTCCTCCAGGCCTGCTCGTACTCCGCAATGGAACGGTTCCCGAGGATGTTGTCGGCCGCGACCTGTCCGGCCATCCTGCCGGTGATCATGGCCTGGGGGATGCCTCCTCCGTTGACCGGCATGACGACGCCTGCGGCATCGCCGACCACCATCCCGATATCGGTGTAGGTCTTGGCGATGGGTCCCTCGCTGGGAACGTACTTGCCTTCGATCCTGGTCTTGACGTCCAATCCCTGGAGCCTGACGAACTTGTCGAAGTACTCGCCGAGGGTGCCGTTGGAGAACTTGGGGGAGAAACCCACTCCCACGTTGGCCTGCCCGGCCTTGGGCATGATCCATCCGTATGCCCCGGGTGCGATGCCCCCGAAGAACATCTGGATGACGGGATCGAAATCGCCGTCCGCCTGTGCCGAGACGGCAGGGTACTGGTTCCTGTTCCTGGGGAGACCCAGGCTCTGGGCGACACGCGATCCGGGACCGTCGGCACCGATGATCACCTTGAACTCTATGTCACCGATCGTGGTCTTCGCGACACCGTTCTCCAGACCCTTGAAACGGCAGGATTTGATGAGCTCGGCCCCGGACGAGACGGCCTGCTCCGCCAGATACTGGTCGAAACGGTCGCGGTCGGTGGTGTAACCGGTGAAAGGGAACTCCCAGGTACGGGACTTGGGATCTATGAGGCGGATGGCCTCGACATTGCGAACCATGAGCGAGGACGGGAGATCGAAGAGCTCGTCGAATTCGGGAAGGTCCCCGAACATGTCCTTGATCTCGTGAACGGAGGGCATGAGCTCCCCGCAGCGGACAGGTACGCCCACCTCGGGACGCATCTCGATCATGGTCACGCTGACCCCGTTCTCGGCAGCGGAACGTGCCGCAAGACTTCCTGCGGGGCCAGAACCGACAACCAGAACATCGGTCTTGATTTTCTCCGCCATAATCTTCACCTGTCACGGGAAATGATGAATTTGATGAGGTCGACCATCGCCTGCCTGTACTCGGAATCCTCGATCTCCTCGAGTTCCTCCAGGGCCTTGTCTGCATAGGTCTTCGCGAGTGCACGGCACCTCTCCACGGAGTCGGTCTTCTTGATGAGTTCGATGGCCTCGTAGGCCTGCTCGTAATCAGTCTCAGGGTCCGCGAAGATCTCACGGATGCGTGCACCGTACTCCGGGTCCTCCATACCGTAGATGGTGGGCAGGGTGGGCTTGCCTTCGACGATATCGTTGCCGAGCTTCTTGCCGGTGTTCTCGACGATGCCGATGATATCCAGGAGATCGTCGATGATCTGGAATGCACAGCCGATGTTGCATGCGATGTTACCCACCTTCTCGACGGTGGCGATATCGTCGGGGCGGGCGAGATATGCTCCGCACTTGGCGGAACACTCGATGAGACGGGCGGTCTTACCCGTGATGATCTTGACATACTCTGCCTCGGTGGCAGCGTAGTTGTGCTCGTACTTCTTCTGGTCGAACTCACCGGACCCCATGGCTGATGCCGCATCGATGACGAATCCGATGACATCGTTTGATGCGGAACCCATGAGTTTGAAACCGAGAGCGAACATGAAGTCGCCGGCCACGATGGACTTACCCAGAGAGTACTGTTTGTAAAGTGCTTTGGCTCCCCTCCTCATCTCGCCCGCATCGTTGATGTCGTCGTGGATGAGTGTGGCGTTATGAATGAGTTCGACCGCGGCACCGATATCGATGGCTTGGGCAGGGTCCTTTCCGCCGAGCATATAATAAGCCAGGACACAGAATGCGGGCCTGACCCTCTTACCGTGGTTGGATATGACATACTGGCACATTTCGCGAAGCTGCGGATTCTCCGCACTGGAAGTGACGGATTCCATAACGCCCTCTACCCTATCGAGTTCGGACGCGATACAACTGGACCAGTTGGTTGCCATCTGTTGAGACATATCCAGAGTGTATAAAAAGATGTTAGTCCCAGCTGCTTGGCTGGGACTGTTGGGGTGTCGGTTCAGGCAGGTTCCCACTTGCAACGTACGGGGGACACGATGGCGTTCTTGGCCTTGAGCTCCTTGAATGCCTTGTCGATCTCCTTCCTGTCGATTCCGGTGATCTTCTCGACCTCGCCCGCACTGAGGGGTTTACCGGCTTCTTTCATGGCTTTGAGTACTTCGTCTTCCACGGTCATGTGAATCAAGACAGTATAGCATTCTGACTAAAAAAGGATGAGCGAAAAAGGATCCGGCCCGGAGGCCGGTAAGTGGTTTATTGGACTGTCTTACATCCACCAGTGAAGCAGATCGTTCGCTGCGGTTGCACAGGGATCAAGGATGATGTCGGGGTAGACTCCGAGGACGACGACCGCGATCGCACAGACGGCGATTGCGAAACCGAAGACCTTGCCGATGGCAAGCTTCTGGTCTGCGCCCTTGGCAGGCCTCTCGATGTACATTGCCTTGATGACTCTGACGTAGTAGTACAGAGAGATCGCAGAGTTCAGGATGGCAATGAATGCCAGCCAGATCCACTGAGACATGACTCCGTCGTTGTAGATTGCTCCGGAGAACAGGACGAACTTGGAAGTGAATCCTGCGAGAGGAGGCACTCCTGCAAGCGAGAAGAGGAAGATCATCATGGCGAATGCCAGGAGGGGGTTCCTCTTTGCGAGTCCGTTGTAGTCAGAGATCTTCTCACCGACACCGGCACAGATGAGTGCACCGACGATGAGGAATGCTCCTCCCTTCATGAACACGTGGGTGAACATGTGGAAGAGACCTCCGGTGAGAGCGTAGGGAGTCATGACCGCCATCGCGATGAGGATGTAACCTGCCTGTGCGATGGACGAGTAGGCGAGCATCCTCTTGATGTTGTTCTGTGCGATCGCCACGACGTTACCGACGGTCATGGAGACTGCGGCGACGATTGCGAAGAGGTACTGAACAGGTTCCACCTTGACTGCGGTTACACCGACGAACATGAAGAGGAAGATCTTGAAGAAGACTGCAAGACCCATCTTCTTGGATCCGGTTGCCAGGAACAGGGAGACAGGGGTTGCGGCTCCCTCGTACACATCGGGTGCCCACATGTGGAAGGGTGCTGCTGCGATCTTGAATCCGTAACCAGCCATCATGGTAACGATACCGATGATGAATGCCCAACTGTAGGTGAAGTCGGGATCGTGGGTCTTTGCACCGATGACTGCGAGATCGATGGTACCGAGGGCACCGTAGATCATCGAGATACCGTAGATGGTGAGTGCGGTGGAAAGTCCTCCGATGATGACGTACTTGACACCGGCTTCTGCGGCACGGGGATCCCTCCTCTTGAGGGTCACAAGTGCGTAGGAGCTGATACTGACTGCCTCGACTCCAACGAAGATTCCGATGAGGTCGGTGGAACTAACTACGAACATCATTCCAGCGGTGGCTATGAGCATGAGGGCGCCGTATGCTCCGAAGTGGAGTTTGGTGACCTCGCTGCTGACTCCGGAGACCAGGATGGCAAAGAACGCCACGACCTGGAACAGGAGGATCAAGAGACCCGCGAAGGAGGTGTACATGAAGATTCCGCAGTACGGTGCATCTTCGCTACCGAAGTAGATGTAGTCTCCCAGCGAATCGATGTAGTGCAGCATGATGATGTTGACTACAGCCGAAGCTATCAGGAATGCAAGAGAGGCGATGGTGACCGCCATCTTCTTCCTGGTGAACATGTACACTGCGGGCATCACCAGCGCGCCGACGAGAATCAGCAGCATGGGGAGGATCGCAGTGTAGTATCCGAAGATATCGGTGAATATGGTTGCGTCCATCAGATCAGACCTCCTACATATGCGGAATAGTCAGCGAGATAGCTGAGTGCAAGGTCAGGCCAGAATCCGTAGATTGCGATGGCGAAGGCCAGTACGCCCAGTACGACTGCCTCGACCCTGTCCACATCGTGGATGTGGTCAGTGTCGATCTTGGTGGTAAGCCTTCCGAACAGGGTCCTCTGCATTGCCCACAGGTAGTAACCTGCGGTGAGCAGGAGGGACAGGAGACAGAACACAAGGAGGTAGATGAGGTCCTTGGGCTCGATCCACTGGTAGAAGGCGGCGATGATTCCGAACTCTCCCCAGAATCCGATGAGACCGGGGAGTCCGAGGGATGCCATGAATGCGAACATCATGAAGGATGCGTATACAGGCACCTTTCCGGCGATTCCACCCATGAGGGGGATCTCTCTGGTTCCGAAGTTGTGACCCGCGGTACCGCAGACAAGGAACAGCATGGCGGAGATGAGACCGTGTGCGAACATCTGGAAGATGGCGAACTCGATTCCGATCTCGGAGAGGGTTCCCATAGCTACCATTACCAGACCCATGTGGCTGATAGAGGAGTATGCGACCATCTTCTTGAGGTCCCTCTGTGCGATACAGGCGTATGCACCGTAGATCATTGCGAGGATACCCATTCCGATCATGACGTACTGCCAGTACTTGGCTCCCTCGGGGAGAGCTTCGAGGCAGACCCTGATGATACCGTAGGAACCCATCTTAAGCATGACTCCGGCCAGGAGGACGGAACCTGCAGTGGGTGCCTCTACGTGTGCGTCAGGCAGCCAGGTATGGAAGGGCACGGCAGGCATCTTGACTGCGAATCCGAAGAACAGCAGGATGAAGACCAGCGACTGGAACAGCGAATCGGGGGATCCGTTGAGTGCAGTCTTGACTGCCTCGAAGCTGAAGTCAGCGACACCGTTGATGGATGCGGCCTGGAATACCATCAGGAAGATTCCGATGAGCATTACCAGGGATGCTACGTGGGTGTAGATGAAGAACTTGATGGCAGAGTAGTGCCTCCTGGGACCTCCGTACCAAGAGATAAGGAAGTACATAGGAATCAGACTGACCTCCCACATGATGTAGAAGAGGAAGTAGTCTGCGGCAAGGTAAACTCCCATCAGTCCGACCTCGATGGCCAGGAGCAGTGCGTAGAAGTAGTTGGGCCTGTCGCTCTCCTTGTAGGAGAAGGCGATGACCAGCACTTCGAGCATTGCGGTCAGGAAGACCATGAGGATGCTGAGTCCGTCGACGACGAAGATGAAAGACATCTTGAGTCCGCCGGCACTGATCCAGTCTGCGGTGAAGTTGAACTTGTCAAGCTCACCGACAGGAGTGATCATGAGCAGGAGGGAAACCGCGAAGGTTGCCACCGTGAACACGAGTGCGACCAGTTTGGCCAGTTTGGCCCTCTTGCCGCCCATGAGCAGAGTCAGGAAGGCTCCGACGAGGGGCAGGAGGATCAGCATAGGCAGGATCATTTCGTTCATATCCATCAGAATACACCTCCGTAGTAGAAGAGTGCAAGTGCAGCTACGAACAGTACGACGACACCGCCGAGGACGACAGATGCGTAGGTGTGGAGGTTACCGTCCTGAGCCTTGCTCATGAGGTCTCCGCTTCCGACGACTGCGTTGGAGAGACCGTTGACGGAACCGTCGATGATCTGCCTGTCGATGAATTCGACACCCCTGGCAACATCGTATCCGAGCTTCCAGGAGAACTGGTTGTACAGCTCAGGGAAGTAGTACCTGTTGGAGATGGTCCTGTACAGGACGGACTGTCCGTCCTTGCTGAACTTTCCGGGGTTGATGGACTTCTTGACGTACATGAGGTATGCGATTGCAACAGCGACGAAGACCAGTACGATGGTTACGTAGGTCTTCCAGTTGGTGAAGAGTTCCTCGAGCCAGTGTACACCGACGTTGGGCCTGTCCCATCCACCGACGATCCACTGAAGGATCTGACCTTCAGAGTGCTCGGAGCCCATGAAGGTGAAGACTCCGTCCCATCCGAGGAGGAGGGCGAATCCTGCACCGAAGGCGAAGATGGAGAGGATCATGAGAGGAACGGTCATGCTCTTGGGAGACTCACCGTGGCAGTGGTGTCCCCTGTACTCGCCCATGAAGGTCATGAACCACATCCTGAACATGTAGAACGCGGTCATGAAGGCGGTGACGATACCGAGAATCCAGAGGGCGATGAAGATCATCTCCTCGGTTCCGCAGCTCTCCTCGAATACTTCGAAGACCACATCAAGGACGAGATCCTTGGAGAAGAATCCTGCGAAGAAGGGGAATCCTGCGATGGACATGGTACCGATGAGCATGGTGATGGAGGTCTTGGGCATCTTCTTGTGGAGTCCTCCCATGAGACGCATATCCTCGGTTCCGTTTGCGTGGATGACGGATCCGGAGCAAAGGAAGAGCAGTGCTTTGAAGAATGCGTGGTTGACCATGTGGAGACATCCTGCGGCGTATCCGAGGCATCCGACCGCGAAGAGCTCGGGCTCTTCGATGACGATCTGACCGCCGGTGACGGCGATGGAGCATGCCATCATGTATCCGCCTGCTCCCAGTGACAGGAACATGTATCCGAGCTGGGAAAGGGTGGAGTATGCCAGGACCTTCTTGATGTTCATGTTGTTCATTGCCATGGAGGCTGCGAAGAAGGCGGTGAATCCTCCGATGACCGCTACGAACAGCATCACGTTCGCATCGAGGGCGAAGAGCGGGAAGCACCTTGCGACAAGGTAGACTCCTGCCTTAACCATGGTTGCGGCGTGGATGAGTGCGGATACGGTGGTAGGACCGGCCATTGCATCAGGCAGCCAGTCGAGCAGCGGGAACTGAGCGGACTTACCGATGACTCCTCCGAAGATCAGGAGGGATGCAAGGGTGAGCATCTCGGAGTTGTTCTCGTATGCTGCGGCGAGGTTGTCGGCGTTGAACACGACGTTGTACTCGAGGTGTCCGCCCATTGCGAAGAAGAGGACGAACAGTCCTCCCATGAGGCAGACATCTCCGAGCCTGGTGACGAGGAAAGCCTTCTTTGCTGCGGATGCGGCGTTGTCGGCCTTGTCATCTCCTTCGGGGTGGTTGAAGCTCCAGAATCCGATGAGGAGGTAGGAGCAGAGACCCATGATCTCCCAGAAGATGAACATCTCAAGGAGGTTGCTGGAGACTGCGAGTCCCAGCATACCGGTCAGGAAGAGGGCGACTTCTGCGAAGTACCTCCTCTGCCTGGGTCCCTGGTCGTGCATGTAACCGAGAGAGTAGGTGAAGATCATCGTGGAGATGAAGGATGCGAACAGCATCATAAGACAGGAGAGGATATCGATGTAGTATCCGAAGGTCAGCTGGTAGATGCCGATCTTGAACCAATCAATGTGGTTCTCCACTGCGTTAGGATAGAGGTTGCCGTCTCCGATGAATCCGACGTATTCGAGGGTGACAAGGAGCGAGAGGACGAAGGATGCCGCGGTACCGATGATAACGAGGAATCCTCCCTCGGCGGCCTTGGGGCCCATCTTGTTTCCGAGGAAACCGACGATGACGAAGCACAGTACGGGGATGAGGGGTACGAGCCATACATAATCCATGAACATCATTTTACCACCTCATAGACGTGAGATCGTCAGCGTTGGTGCTCTTTCTGACCTTATAGGCGTTCAGCAGGATAGCGATACCCACTGCGACCTCTGCGGCAGCGACGGAGATAGTCATGATGACCATGACCTGTCCGTATGCGTCGCCCATGAAGGCCGAGAACGCGATAAAGTTGATGTTGGCTGCATTGAGCATGAGCTCAGTGCACATCAGGACAATCAGGGTGTTGGGCTTAGCCATGACACCGTATGCTCCGATTACGAACAGGATCGCTCCGAAAGTAAGGAAGTACTCAATCGGTATCAACTGATTCATCCTCCTCTCTTGCGACGCAGATTCCTCCGACCATAGCGCCGAACATCAGCATAGCCAGGACCAGAAGAAGGGGTCCGTATTCTTCGAAGATCTTGTAGTTGAGAGTATCATCCCTGAGTTCACCGGTGGAATCATCGTAGATGGAGTCCGTGGTGGAACTGTCGTGGCTTCCGTAGTCGATACTACTCATCTCATCATTAATGTGACCGAGGCCGTTCCAATCAGTCATGTAAACACAGGCTGACAGGGTGATCAGCAGAACAACTGCTACACCGAGACCGGCAGCGGCTTTCTTACTCATCATTGAAATCCTCCTCGTTGATGTATTTGCGGGTGAGCATGATACTGAACGCAAACAGGATGGTGATGGCACCGACGTAGACGAGCAGCTGTATTACGCCTATGAACTCCGCTTCAAGGAAGAAGTAGGTCACGGCAACGGTCACGAACACGAGTGCCAGATAGAAGGCGCTGTGAACGGGCAGTTTGTCAGCTACCACGTAAATCGCTGCGGTGATTCCGATTGCCGCGAGGCAGAGGAATGCAACGAGGTCGGCGTTACCCCAAACGTAGCTTGCGAAATCGCATAATCCGCACCAAATGCTGTCAATAAATTCCATTAGAGCCATCAGCAAACCTCCTTCATGTGCAGTGCACTCTTGGGACATGCGTCGATACAGTTGCTGCAGCTGACGCACTTCTCGCTGTTGACTTCGGGCCACAGGATGGGCCTTCCCTTGGCGTTGACACCGTGCTCGACCATCTTGATAGCGTCAGCAGGACAGACCTTCTGGCACTTTTTACAGCTGATACATTTTGCACTGTCAAGCTCGGGGCGGTCGATCTCGAACAGGTCGTACCTGGTCTCGCGTCCGGCCTGGAAGTCGGACAGAAGGGTGACCTCGTTCTTAACCTTCATACCCTCGGTGGTGTGCTCGTATGCAAGCCTGCGGGGACCGTAGATCAGATCGGATCTGGTGTACTCCGCGAGTTCGACGATGGGCGTAACGGTCATCGCATCGGTGGGGCAGTACTCTGCACAGTAGGAGCAGAAGCAGCACCTACCCATGTTGACCTGAGGCCTGGATACGGTGTTTCCTTCATCGTCGGGGGTGTCCACGAGGATGATGGCGGTGCAGGGACACATCCTTGCACACATTCCGCATCCGATACATTTGTTGAAATCAAGTCCGGGACGTCCGCGATAGTTGTCGGGATTCCAGAGTGATTCGTAAGGATAGAGGACGGTGATGGGCCTGTGGAAGGTGGTCTTCAGGAGTAACTTGAAGGTTACCCAGATAGGCCTAACGATCCAGAGGTCCTTCCAGGTCTTGTGCCTGCCGTCCCTGTATTTCTCTGTATATTCCATAGTCATCAGTAGACCCCCGTAACTAAGAGAACGAGTACGATCATCAGGTTGAGTACGGACAGAGGCATGAACACTTTCCAACCAAGGTTGAGGATCGTATCGGTCCTGACACGTCCGACACCGCACCTGATAATGATCATCAGGAAGAATGCGAACCAGCCCTTGAGAAGGAAGATGAGCTCAGGTACAGGCAACCAGTAGAGGCAGTTGTCCACAGCGTCAGGTCCGAGGAAGTAATCCAGGCTGACGAAGGGAATGGTCCATCCTCCGAAGAACAGGAGAACGATCATTCCGCAGGATACGGAACCCCTCATGTAGTCTGCGAGCATGATGAGACCCCATTTCATTCCTCCGTACTCGGTCTGCCATCCCTCGACGAGCTCGGACTCTGCCTCAGCAAGGTCGAAAGGTGCACGCTCTGCCTCGGCAGTGGCGCACATGACGAAGGTGACGAAACCGACGAACATGGGGATCATGAACCAGATCTCGCTCTGTGCGTTGACGATGTCACCGATGTTCATGGAGCCTGCCAGCAGACATGCGGAGGCGATGATGATGAGCATGGGGACCTCGTAGGAGATCATCATCTCAGCTGCCCTGATTCCTCCGATAAGGGAGTACTTGTTGTTCTGTGCCCATCCGGATACGAGGATGAAGAACGGAGCAAGGGCGTAGAGACCCATGATGATAAGGAGTCCGGCGTCGTAGTTGACAACGAACCACCTACTGGAGAGAGGTACCATACAGTCGATCAGAACAGAGGTTCCGATTACGAGGGAGGCGGTCCACCAGTAGGTCATCTCATCTACTTTCTTGGAGTAGACGTTGTCTTTCATGAAGGTCTTGAGACCGTCAGCGACACACTGAAGGAATCCCATCATACCGATCATGGTACCGCGACGGTCCATGGCCCTTCCGAGAACCTTACGCTCTTCCCAAAGCGAGATGAGAACAGCGATGAAGGCCACGGCGAAGATGATGACCATGAAGAGCACGAGTGCGAAGATCTCGTTTGTGTAAGGACTGATGAGCCACTCGGAAAGGGAGTTCCCGGGGAACAGGAGGTTGATGAGCCATGCGATGGCTCCTCCGATGATGTTCCACAGTGCCATGGAGATGTGATAGGGCAGGTTGTAATCGTCGAAGGGATAGAATCCTCTCTCCATGAGAGGGGTTCCCCAGGTGGCGGTTACCCAGTCGATAATAGAAGAGTATGCCATCATATCACCTGTCGGTCTCTCCGAGACACATGTCGATCATTGCCATGATTACGGGAACGTCTGCGATCCTGCATCCCTCGAGGAGGGCTTTGGAGGAGGAGACGTTCACGAAGATGGGACTGCGCACTTTCAGCCTGTAAGGCCTGTCGGTTCCGTCGGACACGAGGTACATCATGGACTCTCCACGGGGATCCTCGAGCTTACAGAAGGTCCTTCCAGCAGGGATGTTGGCGGGGACCTTGAGCCTGTAGGGGGCGTTCCTTCCGAGAGCCTTGATCTTCTGGACGGCCTGCCTGATGATACGGGTGGACTGGAACATCTCTTCGACCCTGACCATGTACCTGGAGTAGGAATCTCCGGTCTTGATGACGGGGACGTCGAAGTCGACCTTGTCGTAGTTGTCGTAAGGATCGTCGCGGCGGGCGTCGTAGTCGACTCCGGTACCCCTTGCCGCAGGACCGGTGATACCGAGGTTGGCACACTGCTCCCTGGTGATGATACCGTTTCCGACCATCCTGGAAACGAAGGTGGAGTTGTTGTCGATGAGGTAGATGATATCCCAGAGTGCTTTGTCGAAGTGGTCGCAGCACCTGATGAGATCCCTCATGAACCTGGAGTGGTCCTCCTCGTTGGGGAGGTCGCAGTCGATGTCGAAAACATCGTTCCTTACTCCTCCGATACGGGGGTAGTTGGTGGTACTCCTGGCACCGCACAGCCTGACGTTCATATCCATCCAGTACTCCCTCTCCCTGGAACACCAGAGGAAGGCGGTGTAGTTTCCGAGGTCGGTACCGACCGCTGCCATCCACATGAGGTGGGACTGGAGACGGTTGATCTCGTCAGCTACGATCCTGATGTACTTGGTCTTCTCGGGAATATCGATTCCGAGAGCCTTCTCGCAGGTCATGCAGTAAAGGTGGGTGTAGGTCATCGATGCGGCATAGCAGAGACGGTCTGCCATGGGGATGATCTTGGGGTAGGTCCTGTTCTCTACCTCCTTCTCCCAACCCCTGTGGAGATATCCGACAATGGGGTCGGCATCGGTTACGATTTCTCCGTCAGCACAGATCTTCAGGGTCCAAAGACCGTGAGAGAAGGGGTGCTGGGGACCCATGGTGATCCACATCTTGTCCATGTCGATGGCGTTGGCCTTGTAGTCCTCGACCATCTGTTTGGTGACTTCTGCACCCTCTGCGATTGCCTGTGCGTCAGGAATCTGGGTATTCTTTTCGTCGGTCATCACTGGGACCCCCTGAGCTTATAGGACTTCCTGAAGGGGAAGAACTCGTAGGTGTCAGGCGTGAGAAGCCTCTCGAGCCTGGGGTGGTTGTCGAATACAATTCCGAAGAGCTCCCAGGTCTCCCTCTCGTGCCAGTTGGCGCCGCCCCAGATATCGGAGACGGTCTCGATGTGGAGATCATCGTAGGGAACATCGACGGTGAGCTCGACGACGACTCCCTTGTACAGGGTGTAGTTGTCGATGTGGTAGACGACCTGCATCTTCTGCTCAGCCTCTCCGAGGTCGACACCGATGACGGTGGCGCAGTGCTCGAAGCTGAGTTCGTCGTGCAGATACTGGCATACGGCCTTGCTGACGGACCTGTCGACCTGAGCGTAGACCCTGCGGGTCTCGGTCTTGGTGACGGTGAGCTTGCCGGAGAACTGGGACTCGAGCTTGGATTTGATCTCGCTCTCCCAGCCTTCCTGGTATTCGCGTACTGTTAGATCCATCAGAGTCCCTGCCTGTCTTTGAGGATGACTCCTCTCTTGAAGTATTCGTCAATCTTCTTCTGCAGGAGCATGAAACCGTCGATCATTGCATCGGGCCTTGCGGGGCATCCGGGAATGTAAAGGTCGACAGGGATGATCTGGTCAAGACCCTGGATGCAGTTGTATGCATCATACCAGGGACCTCCCGAGATGGCACACTCGCCCATGGCGACTGCCCACTTGGGTCCAGGCATCTCTTCCCACAGCCTTCTGATGTCGTTACGGATTTTCTTGGAGATCCATCCGTTGACGAGGAGGATATCGGTCTGCCTAGGGGATGAACGGTAGATCATTCCGTACCTCTCCGCATCGAAACGGGGAGCGGAAGCCTGTGCCATCTCCAGTGCACAACATGCAAGTCCCCAGTGAAGAGGGTGCATGGAGTTCTTCATAGCCCAGGACCAGATGGGTCCGGTGAGCTTATCAACAGTCCTCCTGGTACCAGAGCTGATGAGGTCGTTTATGAGCGCGGTAGACCACGACATAAACTCATCAGCACTCATGGCAACAGCATGAGGGTACAGGCTCATATCCATATGTCTTCCTCCTTTTTGAGCGCGTAGGTCACACCCAGCAGCATGATAGCGAGGAACAGGAGCATCCATACGGTTGCGATGTCGGAAAGTCCGGCATATGCAACTGACCAGATCATAAGGAATGTCACGACCAGATCGAATACCACGAAAATCAGAGCGTATGCGTAGTACTGGAACCTGAACTGGACACGAGCGTCGCCGATCGGAACCGAACCGCACTCGTATGTCTCCTCTGTCCACTTCGATGATTGCGAAGGCCTGAGGACCCTCGAAACCAACCATGCCAACGGCGCAAACCCGAGGGAAAGAATTCCCACGAACAATAAAGGCAAATAGCTTGCGATTAGTGACATTAGCGGTCTCGATGATTTTTTCCTATATAATAAGAAAGGATAAAAATTCGCGTCTGCCTTTATATACTCGCAATAATAAAGAATATTTTTTTCCGAAAATATGCTGATACGAATATAGGGGGTTTTTTATGGTAGGAGAATCGTCTGTCAATCATGAAAGCCAAAATCGGATTCATCGGTGCCGGCAGAATGGCCGGTGCGATGATCGGAGGACTCATCGCGAAGAACGTCTACAGCAAGGACGAGATCATCGCATGTGCCCCTTCCGAAGCCACCAGAAATAGAATGACCCAGAAGTACGGAATCAGGATGTTCGAGAAGGCTGCGGACATGGATGATCAGGCAGAGATCATCGTGCTCGCGATCAAGCCGAAATACATCGGTTCCCTCTTCACGGACGAGGGGGTCAGGGTCGGCAAGGACCAGCTCCTCATCAGCATCGCGGCAGGGGTAAAGATCGAGACCCTGAGAAGCTATGCTCCCGAGGCCCGCATCGTCAGGGTCATGCCCAATCACTGCTGCATGGTCCTCGAAGGGGCCGCAGGCTATGTCATGTCCGAAGGATGCACCGCAGAGGACAAGAAGAACGTGGAGACCGTCCTTTCGGCCATCGGACTGGCCGCCGAGGTCAGGGAATGCGACCTGGATGCAGTCACCGGTATCTGCGGAAGCTCCCCCGCCTACCTCTACATCGCCGCCCACGCACTGATCGAAGCGGGAATGAAATACGGCCTCACCGAGGAACAGGCAACCGTACTCGCAGGTCAGTCGCTGGTGGGTGCAGGCAAGATGATCCTCGAGTCCGGCATGAAGACCGAGGAGCTCGTGGACGGAGTATGCTCTCCCGGCGGAACCACCATCGAAGGTGTTAAGGTCCTCCGCGACGAACACCTGGAAGACACCATGATCCGCTGCGTGGATGCATGTGTGAAACGTTCCATCGAGATGGGTAAGAACTGATATGCCAGCACCTTAAAAACGGTGCCATCACTTCTTCCTATGGAAGAAACTCCTTACCAAACCCATTCCCACACGCGGGGCGTTGGACCATATCGAACCGGTCTTCCAATCGAGGTCGTTCTTGTCGGTGATGGTCGAATCCATCAGCCTCGTTCCGTCCTCCTTGATGGCCCACAGACGCCTGTCGCGTTCCTCGGGATCCTCCAGGAGCAGGGCCTCGTCGATAACGTGCATGATGCCGCGGGCGGTCTCCGTCCTCTCGTTGCGGATTCTGGCTCCTTCCTCCGATATGCGTCCGGAGGCCAGCTGGGCATCGGTGAGTACGATGGCCGCGTCATAGGAGGTCTCGGCGATCTCGTCACGGCTCATCCATTCGGTCTCGTAGGAAAGGGTGTGCTTCCAGGAGGGGCTGTCGAGCAGTTTCCTGTGGTCCTCCAGGGTGCGTGCACGCAGTTTGTATCCCCATTTCTCAGGTTCCTCGAAGGCCCTGCTGCCGGGATCGACGAAGGGTGCGAAGGGGGAATCGTAGATGAACAGGTTGTCGTCTTTCCCCACGCAGTCCCAGAGATGCTTGGCGCTGCGGGCGGTCTCCATGGCGGACTCGCGGGACTGCTGGGGAAGACCGGTCATGAAGAACAGGTCGAACCTTCCGCACCCGCTGTTGAATGCCGCGGGAAGGGTCTTCTCGATGGCCTCATTGGTATAGTTCTTACCAAGTGCCAGACGTACCGATTCATCGTATGAGTCGGGAGAGAATTCGATGCTCCATCCGGCTCCGAACGCACGGTCCACCTTGCGGAAGTACTCCTCGTTCCCGCCGTTGAAGAGCTCTATGACGAAGTGGTTGTCGACGTCCAGCTCCCTGACCTCGTTGAGGAACTCGTCGGCGTACTTCATCCCGTGCTGCCTCAGATCGCCCACGATGAAGATCGGGGCCTTCATGTAATTGTGGATGTTGGCCACGTCCTCGGCCAGTTTCTTCGGGCTCCTGAATGCCGGTTTACCCCTGCATGCGACGCGTTTGTTCGCATCGCGGGAACCTCCGCACTCGGCACAGTTGACCGAACATCCCCTGACGGTGAACACCGATGTCAGCGGGGTCTTCGCCCAGGCCTTCCAGGGCAGGGAACCGGCCACGTCCATGGTGCGCATGACGTTCTTGATCATCACGCCGTAATCGAAGATGACGCTGTCGAGATCCTCGAGGACGTGGGTTATGCCGTTGTTGTGGGCTTTGCCGTCAGCATCCTTCCAGACCAGGTTGGGGACCTCGGACAGGTCTCCTCCCCTGCTGAGGGTATCCAGGAGCTTCACGGTGGGCCTCTCGGTGGTATCTCCCCTCATGACGAAGTCGATCTCAGGTTTGGCGATGAGCTCCTCCCAGAAATAGGAGGATGTGAACCCTCCGAACTCCACCTTGGCGTCCGGATGGTACTTCTTGACTATCTTGGCGAGTTCCAGGGCCCCGTGGGTATGGGGCATCCAATGGAGATCGATACCGTACACGTCGGCATCGATACTGCGGATCTTCTTCTCCGCGTCGAACTTCTCGCTGGCCAGCATCAGTCCCGCTATGTTCACGATACGGGTCTTGTAGCCGGCCGCCATGAGATGGGCGGAGATGGTCATGAACCCGATGGGATAGCATTCGAATACCGGTGACGACGGGATGACATCGCTGACGGGACCGTAGAATATGGGCTTCTTCCTGAAGTCGTAAACGGTCGGGGCGTGGATGAACACCATGTCGTAATGGGCCATCGGACTCAGCTCCCGTAACGTCTTCCACGCTGCTGATAGGAACGGATGGCCCTCATGAAATCGATGTATCTGAATCCGGGCCAGAACACGTCGGTGAAATAGAGTTCGGAATATGCGAGCTGCCACAGGAGGAAGTTGGATACCCTCACCTCCCCGGAGGTACGCAGGATGAGGTCCGGATCGGGCATGTCGCCGGTGTACAGATGAGATGACAAAAGATCCTCGTTGATATCCTCGACTTCCAGTTCGCCGGATTTCACCTTGGCCGCGATCTGACGCACCGCATTCACGATCTCCTGCCTTCCGCCATAGGCCAGGCAGATACTGATCGTGAAATCGCTGTAATCCTTGGTCTTCTCGGTGGCGTAATCAATGGCCTTGCGGACCGATTCGGGGAGCGAGGAGATGTCACCCAGGGCACGTATGGCCACGCGGTGGCGGTGGATCTTCGGGTTGTCGGCCATCTCGTAGAAGGAATTCTCGGCGAGTTCCATCAGGAAATCCACCTCGGTCCTGTCGCGCTTGAAGTTCTCGGAGGAGAAGGCGAAGAGGGTGACGT
>CACWTF010000028.1 GCA_902763685.1 methanogenic archaeon
TGCCTGAAGGTCTGCTTCTCGATCTCGCTGGAACCCGCGAAGCCGGCCTCGATATAGCTCACGCCGAGCAGGTCCAGTGCCTTGGCAATGCGGACCTTGTCCTCGGGTGTGCGGGCGACACCGGGGGTCTGCTCCCCGTCCCTCAGAGTGGTATCGAATATCTCCACCCCTTTCAGCGGTTCCCTGCCGGAGAGAACCGCGGTATTGTAGGGACTGACGGTGAACATGTCCTCGGACCTGCTGGCTTCTCCGGTGCGTTCGGATCTCATCGGTCTGCCAACAGTACGCGCGTATTTAAACAAAAGGGAGCGGGGCCCTCGAATCGACTTGGATGCAAATATGCATTTAGCAAATAGATTGAACGCCCCAATACACAAGAGCCAGAATAGTGAAAAATGAACGGACCGCGTTGCAGCGGTCCTTGATGAAAAGGGATCACTCCTGCTGTTTGGTCTTTGCCTTGTCGGCCTTGATCTCGGCCTTCTGGGCGGCGATCTCCTCCTTGGTGGAGGCGATCTTCCTCTTCATGTCCTCGAGCTCCTTCTGGAGTTTCTGCTTGGCCGCCGCCTGTTCCTCCTTGGGGAGTGCCTTGATCTCGGCCTTGCGGTCGGCCTTCAGTTTGCCCAGGGCCGCCTTCTCAGAGGCCAGCCTGCCCTCGAGGGATTCGAGTTTCTGCTGCTTGGATTTCGCCAGTTTGTCATGTCTTGCTGTTGCTTTTGCTTCGACCATATGACTGCCTCCGGCTGATACCGGTGAATACCACTGCATCACATATCGAAGATAAATATGCTACAAAAATTGGATTGAAAAGGTGGGCCTTTCGGCCCTGGAAAGGTTTCACTCGAAGGTCCAGACACCGTGCTTGTTGCACAGTTCCCTGGCGATGATCTTGGAAGCGTCGGTCTTGAAGAATGCCTCGGGCTTGTCTCCGGGTTTGAGGTACTTCCTCATGCGTACGCCGTCCGCACAGATCTCGATGTACACGATGTAGTGGTCGGGTTCCATGGGGTGGGGTGCAGCCTTTCCGACCTTGACGAGGACTCCGCCGTCGACCTTCTCGAAATAGGGGACGTGCTTGTTCTCGTCGGGGATGCCGGTCTTGGGCTCCAGCTCGACGCATTTCTCGCCACAGCAGACAGGGGTGCAGCCGCCGGCGGCGTAGGTCTTCTCGTACACGTTTCCGCATTTGGGACACTGGTAAGATGCCATGCAGGTGATATCCGATTACGGGCTTATAAATCAAACAGTATGGGAATGTGAACTATTGCGTATCCATCAAAAAATGAATTTTTCATTGCTGGGTCTGTTGAAAATGGATGGATTAGGTTGAACCTGCTCAACTATGTATATATAGCATAAGAGCAATGATTTGCACAGTTGCATGGGATGCAACATTCATCTTGATAGGTGATTTGAAATGGAAATGAAAGAAATGAATCTTCTTGTTATCATCGGCCTCATTGGGGCACTGATGCTCATCATCGGAGTCTTCACCGCTTGGCTTGACCCGAATATTCCGGTAGATGACTTCAGCGGTTGGGACGTTTTTAACAACAAAGACCACGAGTTCGACGAGGTTGACTATACCTGGGCCCCCCTCGTAGCACTCCTTGCAGGAGTCATCTCCTTTGGACTGCTTGTCATGCCTTTGATTATGAACACCGAGAAATACGAACAGATCAACAACCTCCTCGGACTTGTTGCCCTCATTCTCGCAGTTGTCACAGTTATCGTGACCTATCTCTTCTGGAGTCAGAATCTGCCGTACGGTACGCACTTCAGCGATGTTGCGGATATGGGAATCGGAATATATCTCGTCTACATCGGTGGAATCATTACCATCATCGGCGGAATCATGCCCATCCTCAAGAACAAGGGAATCATCAAATTCTGATTCTGAAAACCTCAGGGGCCTTAGGGCCCCACCCCTTTTCACAACTTTTATCGTTCCCTCGGCATTACCGAGTATCGAATCATGCAGACAATTCCGCTCGCATACATCGTTCTCGAAGACCTGAAATTGTTCACCGGGCCCGCGATCCGCTCCGCAGGCAGACTGTCGGTGAAACCCGAGGTCAGGATCAATGCCGTGCAGAAACTCAAGATCGGTGCGGAACGCGGGAAGGTCCTTGCCGTGGACATCGAAGGGATGAACCGCGGGAAGTTCAACGCCTCCCTGATGGAATTCGCCAAGGTCCCCGGCAACGAACTGTGGCTGGTGGAACCCGTCTACGACGATATCGATGTACTCGACGCGTTCATCGGTTATGCGGACAAACTCGTTTTCCCTTACCACTGCGTACGTAACGATTCCGTCCTGAAGGACATCTACGATGTATCGGACAACTGCGTACCGCTGCTCGTCTGCGAACACGGGAAATGCGTCGGAAAGGACCCTCTGGCTCTTTTGAGGATGCTGTCCGGGATCGGCTTCCATAACATCATGGTGGCGGATATGGACGGCAGCATAACGGATGATGATTGGAAGGATCTCCTCTCGGAATGCGGAGGCCTGATAACGTACAGTCCCGCACGTACCGTCGGCACCGATGTGCACATTCTCGCCAAAGATCTCTTCCCGATAGAACTCAGCTGAGGACCTTTTCCGCGAATCCCTTCACGTCGGCTCCGCCGCATCCGCGGCTGTCCGTATCCGCAATCAGCAGTTCCCCGGCCCAATCAGCCTTCAGCGTCACCGCCGCCGATCTCAATTCCGAGAGGGCATGCGAGAAGACAGGTTCGGGACTTCCCCCGCAGAGTATGCCGCATGCCTTGGAAGGGTGCGGCTTGTCCGACAGCCAATAGGGATTCAGCCTGTCGATGAACCTCTTCATTATCGACGAGGGACCGTTGAATCTAATGGGCGTAGCCATCACGATCATGTCGGAATCCTCCACCTTCGCAAATAATTCCCCGGAACCGTCGCTGAGGATGCACCTTCCCTTCTTACGGCAGACCCCGCATCCGGTGCAGTCCTCGATATCCAGGGCTCCCAGGTCGATGAGTTCCGCATCGTGTCCCCTGCTCGTACACTCCCTGACGAATCCTTCGCAGAGGGCGTGGGTGCAGCCGTCGGTGTTCCCGCTGGCACAGAGGACCGTGACTTTCATGATTACGATATATGTTCAGTGTGTTTTAATAATTTTAAGTAAATACGTCCCCAATATGGACATGGACGGAGATTTCCTTAAAGTCAGGGCCATGAATTTCCCCCGCAGCATCATGCTGGGCCACGGGGTCATTCAGCAGACCGCCGATATTTGCCGTTCCCTCCTCTTCGGACACGAGGGACTCATCGTCACCGGCAGTCAGACCTACGAGGCCGCAGGGAAGCTGGTCGACGACCAGATGACCGATGCGGGCTATGCCATGTCCAAGGTCTTCGTCGGAAGCACCGACCAGGACAACATCGACAAGGCCGTCGAGGCCGCACGCAAAGCCGATGCGAAATTCGTCCTCGCCATCGGCGGAGGGAGCAAGATCGACATCTCCAAGATGGTCTCCAAGGAGACGGGGCTGCCCTTCGTCAGCATCCCCACCTCCGTCGCCCACGACGGTATCTGCTCCGACAGAGCGTCCATCAAGACCAAGGAGGGTGCTCCGCTCACCGTATCCGCCACCCCGCCCACCGCCATCATCGGCGATACGGAGATCATCGTCAAGGCACCCTACAGGTATCTCGCCTCCGGCTGCGCTGATGTCATATCGAATCTAACAGCACTCAACGACTGGGATTTCGCGAGGAAGATCCGCGACGAGGAGTTCAGCTCCTCCGCCTACGCCCTGTCGAAATACTCGGCGGAGAGCATCATGAAGGCCGCACCCGTTATCAGACCCGGCATGGAGGAGAGCGTATGGTATGTGCTCAAACCCGTGGTGGCTTCCGGTACATCCATGTGCATCGCCGGTACATCCAGGCCCACCAGCGGTTCGGAGCACATGTTCTCCCATGCCCTGGACCTCCTGCACCCCGGAAAGGCCATGCACGGCGAACAGTGCGGTGTCGGATGCATCATGATGATGCACCTTCAGGGAGGCAACTGGAAACAGATCCGCGACGCACTGAAGCAGATCGGTGCGCCTACAACAGCCGCCGAGCTCGGACTCTCTGATGAGGATGTCGTTGATGCTCTAGTGGCTGCCAACAAGGTACGCAAGGAGAGGTTCACCATCCTCGGGGACACGGGACTCTCTCGCAACGCAGCGATCAACCTTGCACGCACCACGGGGGTGATCTGATGGCACAGCCCCTCATCACCCTTATCAGCGAGGACATCGCAGAGGAAGGCAGGACCTTCGTGTTCATGGGCGAGCAGATCGAATGCACCGACTGCAAGCTGAAGAACATCTGCCTGAACCTGGAGAAGGGTGCGAGATACAGGATCGTGAACGTCAGGAAGCCCGAGCACGAGTGCTACCTCACTGAAGGAAAAGTACGCATCGTCGAGGTGGAAAGGATGTGCAGGACGGTCTGCGTCGAGAAGAAGTATGCCATAGACGGTTCGCTGATCACCTTCTTCCCGTCGGAATGCGGACAGGTCGGATGCCCCCACTACCACAAATGCAACCCTGACGGAATCGACAGGGAGACCAAGGTCAAGATTCTCTCGGTCAACGGCAAGGCGGAATGTCCCATCGGACAGAACCGCATGGTCATCGAACTCGAATGAGTTCCCCTAATAATTTGTAAATGGAAATTTGACAGGGGTCGGATGACCCCTGTTTTGATGTTTATCAGAATTTCTCTCCGGTGATCCTCTCGTACATATCGACGTACAGCTTGCTGACGCGGTCGATGATGTCCTGGGGGAGTGCGGGGATGTCGGGCTCTGCCTCGCCCTTTTCGCGGGCGTCGTAGAGGGCCTTGTGGTAACCGGTCTCGCGGTAGTACTGCCTGACGAACTCCTTGGAGAGCTCCACGATGTTTCCCTTGGCGTACTCCTCAGCGTCCCACCAGCGGTCCTCGTCGAGGGTTCCGAAGGTGTCGATGACCATGAGCTTCCTGTCCTTGTCGAAGGCGTACTCCTTCTTACCGTCGCAGTGGATGAGGTTCCTCTTGCCTGCCTCGCGGGCGATGATCTCGTCGATCCTCAGGGTGGTGGCGACGATGTTGTCGTATTCCTCATCGGTGAGTCCGGCCATCTTCTTGGCCTCCTCGGTGGTGAGGTTCATGTCGGTGGCCTCGAGCTTGGTGGTGCACTCGACGAAAGGCTTGGGGAGCTTCTCTCCCTTCTTCACCTCGTGTCCGGGCTCGAAACCGAGGTCCTCGGGCTTGACCTTGCCGGACTTCAGCCTGTCGAGGAGGGATCCCGCGGCATAATACCTGCAGATGACCTCGAGGGGGATGAGGTAGTTCTTGGTGTTCCCGTCGATCTTGGAGTAGTCGCGGATGATCTGCACACGCTTGACATCCATCCTGTCCTTGGAGGGCTCGGAGATGTAGTGGTTGTTGATTCCCTCCTTGGTGAGGATGTTGAACCAGTACTTGGCGGTCCTGCACAGGGTCTCTCCCTTGTGGGGGATCATGGAGGGGATGATCTTGTCGAAAACGGAAATGTGGTCGGTGTACGCGAACTCGAGGGTGTCGTCGTCGATGGCGTAGACCTCTTTGACTTTTCCGGTCATGATGTGCTGCATGTGCCCGTGATAATCGGGCACGTATAAACACATTGTCCGGGGCAGTGTTTTCATACTGCGGGAACCATTCGCATCCATGGCAGTCGAAACACGCAGATACAGGGATTTCCTCGAACTGATGGAAGAGAGATACTCCGTGAGATCATATTCCGACAGACCTGTCGAGGATGAGAAACTGCAGCGTATCCTCAGGGCCGGACAGGTCGCACCCACCGGATGCAACCGCAGACCCCAGAGGTTCTACGTCCTCAGGAGCGAGGAGGGACTGAAGAAGGCTGCTAACGTCACCCGCTACACCTTCCACGCACCGCTGATGATCCTCATCTGCAGCGATACCGACAGGGCGGCCACCATGCCCGACGGACAGAACCTAGGTACCGTGGACGCCACCATCGCCATCACCCACATGATGCTCGAAGCCTGGGAGATGGGCGTGGGTTCCTGCTGGGTCAGGGGATTCGACAGGAACGATGTTTACAAAGAATTCGATCTGCCGAAGCACATACAGCCGGAGGGTTTCCTGACCCTCGGATATCCCTCGGAGAGGTCCCACCCCAGCCACCTCCACACGGAGATGCCTCCGATCGAGGAGATGACCACTTACATATGAAATCCGTTTATATCCTCGTCATGTTGGGGCAGGACGAATGATCGGCGGCAAGAGCTACGACGACTATCTCCGCGACCAGGAGAGGAAGAACAAGGGTTACGGTCTTTCAGGCAGGGACACCTATCGCCCCGAGGTGCCCCACAGCGACGATAACCAACAGATGACCCAGACTCCCGAACCCAGGAAGAAGGTGCAGCCTGTCAGCATATTCTTCATCCTCTTCGGATCGGTGTTCTTCCTGTTCGGACTGTTCTTCGTGGTCATCCTCTTCCTGTTCCTTCCGACGGACGAGGAGGGCATGTGGTTCATGTACATGGCCCCCGGCATATTCATGTTCGTAGGGATGGCGATCGTCATCGCAGGGATCCACTACGGGATGACGGGACAGACCCCGAAGAACGTGACGATCAACGGCGTATCCGCGGAGGATTACAACCGCATCCACGGATACGAGACCGAAAAGAAAGAGGAAACGTCCGAGGACGAGGATCAGGACACCAGCCGTCTCTCGACGGACTGGAAGTCCTGAGTTTTTTGGTTTTACTGGGAAGCGGGAGTGCCCGCGGATTTCTCCGACTGCCTCGAGACGAGTCTCATCACCGCGAACACGATGATGGACAGGGGCAGGGCGATGACCATGGGGTCGCAGAATGCCAGCCAGGTGTCGGGGAAGAGGACCGCGTCGCCGGTAATCCATTTGCATATCGGCATGAATACCGACATCGAACTGTTGATGAACAGTGCCCAGAACAGGTAGACGACGGTTCCGACGGTGATGCTCGCGATGGCCGCCATCTTGTCGGGGACACCCTTGGTGTAGAGTCCGTGGACGAAGGCGGGGAGCAGTGCGGCGGCGGTGATACCCATGAAGAGGGAGGTCGCCTTGGCGATGATCTCTTTGGGCATCAGGTAGCAGTACACCACGACAAGAACCATCATGATGGCGGTGACGATCCTGTTGATGCGGACGCTCTGGGAATCCTTCTCCCTCTTGCTCTTGTGGTTCTCCGCGATGGTGTAGAGATCGTAACCTCCGGCAGCTCCGATGGTGTGCATGAGAGCACTGATGGTGGAGATGCTGGCACATACCAGGGACAGCAGGAAGAGGCAGATGAAGAAGTCGCCTCCGAAGATATCCTCGAAGACCTCGAGGATGTACTGGGGGACGATGAAATCGGTACCGAGTCCGAGACCCGCTACGTACCTGGAAGCGGCCAGGTGGTGCTCGTCCATGAAGAACACGTTGGAGAGTGCACCGCTGGTGTACGCACTTCCGACGATGAGGAACATGAAGATGCTTCCCACGATGAGGGAACGGTTGAGCATCTTGTCGTCCTTGGCGGACATGAACCTGACGATGAGCTGGGGCTGGGTGAGCACACCGAGTCCTACTCCCATCAAGAAGGTGGTGACGACTAACATCCACTCGTTGCTTCCGAAGTCGGCGACCTCGGTCCATCCATTGAATCCGGGAAGGACTCCGGAGGCCTCTCCGGTGGAGATCTCGCTGAGAGCGGTGAATCCCTCGGTCACTCCTCCGACCGCGTTGAACGTGACGATGAGGATGACCAGCATACCGACGAACATGATGGCGGCCTGAAGGGCATCGTTGTACATGACGGCGATGATTCCTCCGTACACCACATACACTCCGACGATTACCGCGAGGATGATCAGGATTGCATCGTAGTAATCGGTGAGTCCGGTGAGGACGGCAACGGAGTTGACGCCTCCCTTGAGGACGGCCGCACAGTAGATGGGCATCATTATTATGATGAGAAGGGCGGTGAATCCGCGGATCCCTTTGGATCTGTACATCTTACCGAGGAGATCGGCGAAGGTGGCGGCTCCGAGCTTCTTTCCGACCTTCCTGGTGCGGGGACCGAAAACCAGGAACGCCACGAATAATCCCACGAAGAGATTGAGGAAGCACAGCCACATGACGGTGAGACCGTGGGTGGCCGCCTGTCCGCCGAAACCGATGACGGCGGAAGCGGAAAGGAAGGTGGCCCCGTAGGACAGTCCGATGATCAGCGGATTGGTCTTGTTCCTTCCGAGAAGGAACTCGCTGTTGTTCTTCGTGTTCCTGTAACCGTAGAGACCCAGGAAGATGGTGACCGCGGCGAATACCACGAGCATGACGGCGAAGATGGGTATGGATACTCCCTCTGCCATCACTCATCACCCTCATCGTCCGAGTTAAGGTCCTTTGCTTTGAAACCGATGTAGCAGCAGGCTATCACCGTCAGGATGCATCCGATGTATGATCCGATGATCCACAGATTGGTCAGTCCGAAGAACGTCATGTGTATTTGTCCCCGTGCTAATTGTTAGCACTTAACACTCTGTATATCGAAGTGATATTTAACAGAATAGGTGTGAGAAGGGAAATCACTGGATCTGGACAATCAGTGCGTTAAGCATTCTGAGGGCGTTCAGAACTGTGGCCTCGCGGACCTCTCCGCGGCTTCCGGTGAAACGGAATTCAGATGCCTGGGTCATGCAACCGTCGGACACCGAGATGTACACTAATCCCACGGGCTTGTCGGGCGTGCCCCCGCCGGGTCCCGCGATACCGGTGACCGCTACGGAGACGTCGGCACCGTAGAGGGCCCTCGCACCCTCGGCCATGCAGACCGCGGTCTGATGGCTCACGGCACCATAGGCGAAGAGTATCCCCCGCGGTACATGCAGGAGCCTCTCCTTGGATTCGTTGGAATAGGTTACGGTGCTTCCCATGAAGAAAGCGGAAGCACCGGGGTATTCGGTGATGGAAGCTCCGATGAGACCTCCCGTACAGGATTCGGCCGCACATACGGTGATGCCTTTCTCGGAAGCGAGCGTTGCTAACCTGCGTACCTCTTCGGCGATCTCGGCGTTCATCCCGAAGCCTCAGAGTTCGGCGTCCTTGCCGTTGAAGCTCTTGAGCCTGCCGACACCGTCGATCTTGTCGATGACAGTGACGACCGCCGGGGGCACCAGGGACTGCCAGTCCTCATCGGCGATCATACGCCTGCGGACCTCGGTTCCGGAGTACATGGCACGGTTGTAAAGGGGCGATGCCTTGACATCGAATCCCGCCTCGGTGAACAGACGCTTGGTGAACGGGTTGTTGCTGTACACGCACGCGAAGGGCGGGCACATGGACACGACGTGGGAGACCCAGACGGAATATCTGTTGAGGTCCTCGACCGGTACGATCGAGTAATTGGTGATGCCTTCCGCCTTGAGGGTCTCCTCGATCATGAGGTACCTCTCGCCGGCGGTGAAGGGATTCTCGGTGGTGTGGGAGTACTGGGCGCTTCCGATACCGATGGTGAGGTGCTCGGATTCGTCCGCACATTTGCGGATGACCTCCATGTGTCCCATGTGCAGGGGCTGGAATCTTCCGATAACCAGCGAATACTTGCTGAAATCGCTCACCATCATCTCACCTCTGGGTCATTCTTCCTTGTTGGTTTCCTCACCGTCGGCGGGGACCTCTGCGGGTGCTGCCTCAGCGGGGATCTCCTCCGCAGGTGCTTCCTCTGCGGGCTGGACCTTCTCGGCCTCCTCCCTGTCGAGTTCGGCCTCTGCCTTGAGCTCCTCCTCGGTGTACTCCTTCTCGACGACGGGTTCCAGCTTCACTGCGGTGGAACCGTTGGGGTTGAGATAGTCGAGCTTCTTCAGGAGCTCCTCCTTGGCGGGGCAGTCCTCGAATGCATACTCGGCGACATCCCTGTAGGTGGTCATTCCGTAGACGGTCATGGTCTTGAAGAACTTGGGCCTGATCATGACGTCCTTGAGGTTGCTGACGGGCACCAGTCCGGTGACGATTCCCGCACCCGCGGCGGCCTCCAGTTTGGCGGTGGCGGCTCCGATGGGCAGGACCTGTCCCCTGACGTTCAGGCTTCCGGTCATGGCAACGTTCTGTCTGATGGGGATGTTGTAGAACGCGGAGAGGATGACGGTGGTCATGGTGACCGATGCGGAATCTCCCTCCACCCCGTCGTAGGTACCGATGTACTCGAGGTGGATGTCGTACTTGGAGAGCTCACCGTCGGTGACCTGTTTCAGGACGGCGGAGATGTTCTCGACAGCCTCCTTCGCGATCTCTCCGAGCTTACCGGTGGCGATGATCCTTCCGCCCTCCTTGTTGTGGGCGGGGACCACGGCGGCGACAATGGGCAGCATGATTCCGGAGTACTCGGCCATTCCGTTTCCGGGATCGAGTGCCGCAAGACCGTTGACCTGACCGACCTTGGAACCGGTGACCTCGAAGAGCTTGTAGCTCATGGTACCCTCGACCTGACGGTCGGCGATCTGCTGTTCCAGACTGCGGGCGTTGCCCATGGCCGCGAGGACATCGTCGCGGGTGACGACACCCGCGACGCGTGCCACGGCAAGGTCTCCCGCGACACGGACGAGACCTCCTAGCTCCCTGAACCTGAGGGTGAGTTTGCCTTTCCTTCCGGCACGGCGCTGTGCTTCCTTGATTATAACGCCGACAGCATACTTGTCGTAGTGGGGGATCTTGCCGTCCTTCCTGACCTCCTGGGCCACGAACCTGACGATGTCCATCCTGTGCTGGTCGGTGTCGGGCATGTTGCTGCGCATGTAGATCTCGTAACCGTATCCCCTGATCCTGGACCTGAGGGCGGGGTGCATACCCTGTATGGCATCGAGGTTTCCCGCGCAGACGAGGACGAAGTCGCAGGGGACGGGCTCGGATTTCACCAATGCTCCGGAGGAGCGGTCGGACTGACCGGTGATGGATGCCTTCTTCTCCTGCATGGCGGTGAGAAGAGCCTGCTGGGACTCGGGCCTGAGGGTGTTGATCTCGTCGATGTAGAGCACACCTTTGTTGGCCCTGTGGATGTCTCCGGCCTCCAGCCTCTGGTGGGAAGGGGTCTCAAGACCGCCGGACTGGTAGGGGTCGTGCCTGACGTCTCCGAGAAGGGCTCCGGAGTGGGTTCCCGTGGCATCCACGAAGGGGGGCATATCGGATGCATCGTGTCCCACCAGGAGTTTGGGGACGTAGAGATTGTCGTTCCTGCTGGTCATGGGGTTCCTGGCGAAGATGAGGATGATCATCACCGCGAAGAGTGCGATGAACAGGACGTAGAAGTTGCTGAACACGAAGGAACCGAGGAAACCGAGGATGACGATGGCAGCGCATGCGTACATGTAGGAGGTACTCTTCTGGTTCTTGGCCATGGCGGCCTGTGCCTTCTGCTGCTGGACCACCATCTTACCCTTGCTGGCGGGGAACGTCCTCACGCGAGGCTCGTTCTCGTCCTCGGGATTGCTGTAGGCGACGATGTCCTGCAGTTCATCCTTGGGCAGATACTCCACCATCGAGTTGGCAAGCATCGACTTTCCGGTACCGGGGTCGCCGATCAGCATCATGTGCCTCTTCTGTGCGGCGGCCTTCTTCATGACCTCTACCGCACGGTCCTGTCCGATGACACGGTCGGACATCTTCTCAGGTATCTCGACCTCCCTGGTGGATTTGAACGACTGGTTGGAAATCCAGTCCTCCACGGTGACATCGGTCAGAACGGTATCGTTCTCATCTTTGTTCTCCATGTTTTCCCCTTCTGGTTTAACAGAATAGCTAGTTTGCTCTTCTATATAATGATTGTGATTTACCCCTTCCATCAGATCTCCCCCTTGCGTGCCATGATCACCAGGACTATCGCGAGGATGACGCAGATGATCCCGATGAGGACCCAGGGCAGATATTCGGAGATCTGCTCCCAGAGATCGGTGCTGGAGGGCCAGCCGTATCCGTAATAGCTGAGGATGAGGTTGCCGGACGGCATGATCGCGGTGTGGATGACGCCGAATGTCTTATCGCCGGCCTTGCTGTAGACACCGGCGGCGAGCCATGCTTCGCTGTCGGAGTATTTCGTGTTGTAACCCGAATCGTATGCGAACCAGGTGTTGTCGATGCTGACGTAATTCCACTGCCAGTCGTACTTCTTGGTATCGTCGATCAATTTTCCGCTGACCTGGAGACATTTCACGGACTCCTTGTCGCAGAGTGCCTTGAACAGAGCGGCGGCTCCTTCGGAGGAGAGCTTGTGGCTGCCGTCCTCGGGTACGAGGGCATAAACGGTGCGTGCGTAGGGATCCTTGGTGAAATCCTCGGAATATCCGTACTCGGTGACGATGCCGTTGATCGCTTTGGTTTTCTCGGCATCGTTGGAACCGCTGACGGTTATCTCCGCGACCTTGGCTTTGGCGTCGGTGACCATCTGTTTGATGCCTACCGCATAACAGTCCTCGACCGCAATCTTGAAGGTGACAGATGATGCACTGTGTGCGGTCACGGTGATCACGGGGAGATACTTGGAGGAGGTCCAGGCCCAGAACGCATAAGGATTGTCGAGTTTCGTGGCGAGAAGCGCCTTCTCCGCATCGCTTATCCAGGCCTTCTCCAGAATGGCATCGTCGGTGACGCCGTCGATAGACCAGGTTATTCCTGAGACAGGGACTTCGTAGTAGTAATCGCCGGCCGAACCGGTTGCATCGTCGTCAACGGGAAGCCCGCTCGAGTCCGCAAGACCGAGAATCGCGTCGTAGATTACCATCTGGCGGAGGTTCCCGAGGTTGTCCCTCTGATAGGTGGAGATATCATCGGTATCCACATCCGAACCGGACGCGAGGAAGGACATGGCCGGGAGGACCATCGCAAATGCCACCAGAACTGTAACGACGGCGCTTCTGTTTTTCATTAGGGCTGGATTATTATTTTTTAATATTAAAAAAGAGCACCTGACAGAATGTGGACTACGTCTGACGCGGGCTAAACTATTATACGTGCCTCCCCGTTAGTCCATTCATGAGATTCAGGGACCTTGACATCCCCGAGTGCCTTAAGGATGCACTCGAGGAACAGGGATTCAATGAGATGTATCCTCCCCAGGCGGAGGCTATCCCCAAGGCCCTGACGGGGAAGAACCTGGTCGCAGCGGTCCCGACGGCCAGCGGTAAGTCGATGATAGGTTTCATCCCCGCCCTGAACACCGTTCTTAGGAATCAGAAGAAGGTCATGTACATCGTCCCCCTGAAGGCCCTGGCCTCGGAGAAGAGGGACGACCTTGCGAAGTTCTCCGAGTTGGGGGTACATGTGGTGCAGACCACCGGCGACCCCGACAGGGATGATGATGTTTCCGGAGCGGACATCGTCATCGCCACATCCGAGAAGGCGGATTCCATGATCCGCCACGGCAACAGGTGGCTGGAGGACCTCGGCATGATCATTGCCGACGAAGTACACATGATCCACGACCCCGGAAGGGGCCCTACCCTCGAGGTGACGATCACCAAACTCATGCGCAGGAACAGGCACCTGCAGGTGATCGCTTTATCCGCAACCATATCCAATTCCCTCGATCTGGCACTGTGGCTGAACGCCGAACACGTGAAGATGGATTGGCGTCCCACCAAGCTCAAGGAAGGAGTGTTCTTCGACGACACCATCGACTTCAACGACGGTTCCACCATCGAGGTGCCCCACGAATCCGAGGCACTGTGGGGGATGATCAAACAGACCGTGCAGGCGGGCGGACAATGCATGATATTCGTCAACTCCCGCCGTTCCACCGAGTCCGTAGCGAGCAAGTTCGCCAAGAAGATGAAGGACCTCACCGGTGCTTCCATCACCGATGCCGAGAGGCAGATGCTGGAAGGCGGGACCGAGAGCACCTCCGTTGGAAAGAAGCTCGCCGAGTGCGTGGCATGCGGCATAGCGTTCCACCACGCGGGTCTGGAATACAAGCAGAGGAGGTGCGTGGAGGACGGTTTCCGCAGCAGGAAGATCAAATGCATCGTGGCCACCCCCACCCTCGCGGCGGGAATCAACCTCCCCGCCAGAAGGGTCATCGTGAGGGATACCTCCCGTTTCGAATCCAATGCCGGCAACGTCCCCATCCCCGTGATGGAGATCAAGCAGATGTGCGGAAGGGCCGGACGTCCCGGTTACGACCCGTGGGGAGAGGCCGTGCTCATCGCCAAATCCCTGGAGGACAGGGACCACCTGATGGACGACTACGTCTTCCAGGACACCGAACGCCTCACATCCAAACTAGGCAACGAGAGGATACTCAGAAGCCACCTCCTGGGTCTTATCGCCACGGGCGATGCGGAGTCCGAGGGGGAGATCGCCGATTTCATGAACGATACCTTCTACGGTGCCACCTTCGAACTCTACGGGGTGGACCGCGTGATCTCCAACGTGGTGGACTTCCTCGCGGAGGAGGAGATGGTCGAACGCGACGGGGACAGGGTCCGCATCCTCCCCTTCGGGAAGAGGGTGTCCGACCTGTACATCGATCCGTGGACCGCTGTGATCCTGAAGAAGGCCGTGCTCAAGATGGACCAGGACACCGACGAGATGATGATCATGCAGGCCATCGCCTGCACCCCCGACGTCATGGGAATGTACCCCAAGAAGGACGACGTCCCGGAACTGGAGGCTCTCGATATGGAATACGACGAGAGGTTCCTGTGCACCATCGAGGACGAATGCGGCGGTTCCATCGACGAAGAGGCGGATTGGGACAACCACATGGCCGACCTTAAGACCGCTCTTCTGCTCGTGAGATGGATCTCCGAGATGTCTGAGGACGCCCTCACCGAAGTGATGAAGATCGGTCCCGGGGATATACGTTCCAGGGTCGATTCCGCCGACTGGATCCTCTACGCCATGAACGAGATCGCCCTGATCTTCAATCCCGATGCGTCCAAACTCATCCGTCCGCTGCTCACCCGCGTCCGTTACGGTGTGAAGGAGGAGCTCATCCCCCTGGTATCATTCAGAGGTGTGGGAAGGTCGAGGGCGAGACTGCTCTTCGACGCCGGGATCAAGGGCCGTGCCGACATAACGAGGATCGGCGAGGCGGAACTGGCGGCCATGCCCAAGATCGGCAGGTCCCTGGCGGCCAGCCTGAAGGAGCAGGCGGGCTACTCCCACGAGACGGTCGAGGACGATTACAGGGAGACCGTGGATGACGAGATGGAGTACATGCTGGAGAAGATGGCCGCCGAGGAAGAGGCGAAGAACAGTCCCCAGCCCGCCGAGCCGGAACCCGATAAGAAGAAATCCCCCGGGAAGAAGAAACCGTCGCAGTCCTCCCTCGACATATTCTGACCAGTCTGGGTCTTTTATAATACCTCTCGGTCAGTATCTTCAAAATATCATTTTAGTATCTTCAAGAATACGGAAAGCATCCATTGCCCGCAGGCGTTAATGGCCGCCAAATGGCGACCTATCCCACGGGTCTTATCAGGAATCAAACAATCTGAAACAGAGTATAAAAGGATATCCGGGGATTACCCCCGGTAATGAGTTTCACTGTTCCTTGAGGATACGCTCGACGTCCGCGACCTCGTTCTTGCAGGGGATGGGCTTGGGGACGTTGTTGAGGATGGTGTCGGGATCCTTGAGACCGTTTCCGGTGCAGATGCAGACCACTTTCTCATCCTTCTCGATGATTCCCTCCTCCCTGAGCTTCTTGAGTCCTGCGACGGAAGCGGCGGATGCGGGCTCGACGCAGACGCCCTCCTTCCTTCCGAGGAGAAGCTGGGCCTCGATGATCTGCTCGTCGGTGACGGTGGTGCAGTATCCCTTGGTGTCGTAGATGGCGTGGAGCGCCTTCTTTCCGGAGATGGGGTTTCCGATACGGATGGCGGTGGCGACGGTCTCGGGGTTGGGCTCGGCGATGAAGTCGCGGGTACCCTCGGCGAATGCCTGTGCTACGGGTGCCGCTCCGGCTGCCTGGATACCGGTGAGCTTGGGGATCCTGTCGATCCATCCGACCTCCTTCAGCTCGGTGCATGCCTTGTAGACGGCCCAGATGTTGGCTGCGTTACCGACGGGGAGGATGATCCTGTCGGGCACCTCGTAGTTGAGCTGGTCGATGATCTCGAAGAGGACGGATTTCTGTCCCTCGGGACGGTAGGGGTTGATGGAGTTGAGAAGGTAGATCTTCCTCTCGTCGTGCATCTTCCTGGCGAGTGCCAGGGCATCGTCGAAGTTACCGTCGACGGAGAGCACCTTGGCTCCGAAGAAGAGTGCCTGTGCGAGCTTTCCCATGGCGACCTTTCCGGAGGGGAGGAAGACAGCGCACTGCATTCCGGCTTTGGATGCGTAAGCTGCGAGGGAAGCGGAGGTGTTTCCGGTGGATGCGCATCCGACGACCTTGGCACCGAGCTCCTTGGCATGGGAGACACCCATGGTCATACCGCGGTCCTTGAAGGATCCGGTGGGGTTGAGTCCCTCGAATTTGACGAAGGTGTCGGGGACGCCGACGGCCTCTCCCAGTGCTTTGGTGGAGTAGAGAGGGGTTCCTCCTTCCTGGATGGATACCTTGTTCTTCTCGTCGACGGGCATGAAGGGGGCGTACCTCCAGACTCCGAGAGGGGTCTTGCGGAGGTCCTCGGGGTTCATGCTCTTGGCCTGAGTCAGGTCCATCTTGACGGTGAGGAGTCCTTTACATTTGGGGCAGAGGTTGGCGTAGGGGTCGCTTACCTCGGTGCCGCATTCCCAGCATACTACTTTGTGATCTGCCATGTTCATAACCTTCTGCATCCGGTGCCGCACTCGGTGACCCAGACATCGCATTTTAAGCCGTTTTCGTTGAAGACCTTCTTCACGCTCTCGGCGATGATCTCGCCGTTGTGGGTGTCCTTGTCGTAGAAGGACATCACGCAGGGTCCGGACCCTCCCAGGAAGGATACGAGCGCACCGTGGTTCATGGCGGCGTTCTCCGCTTCCTTCAGATGGGGGATCAGTTTGGAACGTGCGGGCTCGAACACCACGTCGCCGACGGACCTTCCGATGAGGGAGAGGTCGCCGGACATCATGGCGTAGACGAGCGAGGAGGCGTGGCCCACGTGGTAGACCAGGTCCTTGATCCTTACTGTTTCGGGGAGCACCGCCCTGGAATCGGCGGTCATGACGACCACGTCGGGGAGTGCCACCACGAGTCCGAGGTTCTTCGGGGGTTCAATCCTGAGGACCTCGAAGGGTTCGTACGAGCGGATGATGGTGAAACCTCCGAGGATACAGGGTGCGACGTTGTCGGCGTGCATGGTACCGGAGGTGTATCCCTCGGCCACGGCCGCGCACATGACGACCTCGTTGATGGGCAGTTTCTCGCCGGTGAGGATGTGTCCCAGGTATGCTCCGCCTGCGGAGGATGCTCCCGAGGAACCCATACCGCTGCCGGGCCTGATGCCCTTGATGATCCTGACCTCGACGCCGAAATCCGCACCCGCCCTCTTCAGCACTTCCTTGAGTGCGATGGTGACGGAGTTCTTGTCGGGGTCGGTGGGGATGAGTTCCGCTCCGGGACCCTCGATGCTGCTGATTACGATTCCGGAATCGATCTTCCTTCCCTCGATGATGTCGTGGGGTTCGTGGAAAGCGAGACCGAAAACGTCGAATCCCGCTCCGATGTTGGATGTGGTGGCAGGGGCTGCGATACGTACCCATTCGCTCATACTGTTTTCTCCATCGGGCCATATCGCCGTGATAATTAATAATGTCGTACGCGCACGAGAACGGTTTATTATCGGGGTACGCATACGGGTAGGCGTGAACAGCGTTCAGGTAATCGGTCTGAGAGGCGATTTCTCCTTCGATGAGGCGGTGTCCCACTTCACGGGATTGGGCGGGGAGGTCGTTCTGTTCGACCCGTCCGTGGTATGCGGGAAGGATCATATCTTATCCGCGGTACAGCATGCCGAGAGGGCGTTCCGCGAGGGGACCAACCGTGCCAAGAACATCCTGACCGAGACCGTCCTGTACGCGGCCGGGGAGAGGCAGATCGGCCGTGTCCTGGCGAAGATGAAACCCAAAGGGAACGGCGGGATGGTCGCCGCCATTTTCGATATTTCGGATGATCTGGCACTTGATAGGTTGGGGGCCGTGAGGGACGATTCCCTGTGCGATGCATCGGAGGAGAAGGCACGCAACCTCGGTGCCGAACTCTTCGATGGGGTGAGCCCCGAGGACGCCGTCCTCGAGATGGTCGCCATGGTCGACCTCCTGAAACCGTGAGGCATTCCCATGGACAGGATCGA
>CACWTF010000029.1:0-14741 GCA_902763685.1 methanogenic archaeon
TTCTCGGTGTCGCCGCGGTTGAGGATGGCACTGATCGCTCCGGTGCCGTCGTCGATGGTGAGTTTGAGCCTGAGGTCCATGGTGGGCTCGATGTGTCCGTGGATGCTGCATTCGCCGTTGAGTACGGAACGTTTGCACTGGGGGCAGCGTTTGATGAGACCGCTGCCGGCCCTGATATCCACGATGGTGCCGGTGATGGAGATATCGAGTCCTCCGCCGACCTTCATGACCTCTTCGACGGTCTTCTTGGTGGGGCCGGTGGTGATCACCCCGATGTCCGCATCGACGCGTTCCACGGTGGTGCGGTCGCCCATGTTGAGCTGGGGGATTCCCTTCCAGGCACGGATGTAGGCGTTCTTGACGGAGATGGTCTCGCCCTCGGTGAGGCCGAAATCGTTCCAGGAGGTGAACTGGACCCTGCCGGTGCTGTCGGCGATGAGTCCGCCCCAGACGGTCTTGTCCTCGTCCTTCACCCTGATGGTCCTGGTCTGCACACCTGTGATGCGGCCGGTGACGTTGACGTTCTTGGTCTGCTCGGTTATGTCGCCGATGGCGATGTCCTGAGCTGAGGAGGACTGTGCCGAGGAAGCGGGTGCGTCGAAGGTCACTTCGTTGTTGGGTTCCACCCTTCCGCGGAGTCCGATGTTGAGCTGCACCTGGTCCCTGAAGGTCCTGGTGTAGGCGTTCTTGAATGTGTATACCTTGCCCTTCTCGTATTCGCCCGCGTCGCTCCAGATGGTGAACGGTGCGGTGCCGGTGTCGTCGGCCGCGATACCCGAGATGATGGTCTTGGGTACGTTCTTGATGGTGACCTCCTTCTTCTCTACGAAGATCATCTTGGCCACGACGGTAACGTTCATCTCAGTACCCTCGAGCTCGCCGATCTTCTTGGTCACGCTGGCACTGCTGACAACAGTGCCAGACTGCCTGGAGTTGTTGTATCTTTTCAGGATGCTCTCCTTGGCGATCGTGACTCCGGTCTTGTAGGTCACAATGTATTTCTTCACTTCGTTGCGGAGGACGTCCTCCGTAACTTTGCCGTCCAGGGCTGCGTACAGTTCCTGGACAAGGGGTTCTAAATCTATCTCAGAATCACTCATTTTTAGGCCTCTTTATTCAGTCTTCGGTGAGGCAGTTTTGTTGTTGCCTGAACCCGGTTTCCCGAGTCCGTCATCTCAATCGACGCATCGATATTTTAAACGTTGTGCGTACAGTTAGCAGGTACATCCGCGTTCGCGCCCGCGCATACTTATAAAAAGGACAAGGCAATCTTGGGATATGGTTCCAAAGAAGAAGATCGATGAAATTCTCGACGGATACGATCCCAGCAAGATCACCATAGCGACTCTTTGCTCCCATTCGTCTCTGCAGATCTTCCACGGCGCACGCAAGATGGGTTTCAGGACTATCGGACTCGTTACAAAGAACAACGAGCGTATCTACGATGCATTCCCCCTTGCCAAGCCTGACAAGTTTATCAAATATTTCGATTACGAAGAGATGAGCGAACGCGTAGGGGAGCTCCAGGATGAGAATGCGATCATCATCCCCCACGGATCGTTCGTCGAATACATGGGTGCCAAGGCATTCGAGGACTTCGAGGTCCCCTCCTACGGTAACCGTGGCGTGCTGTCCTGGGAGTCCGACAGGGTCCTCCAGAGGCAGTGGATCACCTCCGCCGGAGCCCCCATGCCCCGTCTCATCACCGATGCCAGGGAGATCAAGGAACCCGTCATGGTGAAATACCACGGGGCTAAGGGCGGACGCGGATTCTTCATCGCCAAGGACTACCCCGACTTCAAGATGGGCATCGACAACAGCCAGCCTTACACGATCCAGGAGTACTGCCTCGGAACCAGGTACTACCTCCACTTCTTCTACGATCCCCTCAAGAAGGACGGTTACACCATCAAACAGGGCGGATCCCTGGAACTCCTTTCCATCGACCGCCGCGACGAGTCCAACATCGACGAGATGTACAAGCTCGGATCCATCGAGGATGCCAAGAGGCACGGCCTCTACCCCTCCTTCGTGGTCACCGGGAACACCCCCGTCGTCATCCGTGAATCCCTTCTTCCCAAGGCCTTCGAGATGGCGGAGAACATCGTCAACCGTTCCTACGAGCTCTTCGGCGGAATGTGGGGACCGTTCTGTCTCGAGACCGTCGTCAACGACAAGCTCGAGTTCAGGGTCTTCGAGATCTCCACCAGGATCGTCGCGGGTACCAATCCGTTTATCAACGGTTCTCCCTACGCTGAGATGATCTATCCCGGCATGAGCACCGGCGGGCGTATGGCAATGGAGATCAAGGATGCCATAGCCAGCAATCAGCTCAAGGAACTCATGAGCTGAGCTTCAGAAGTGATTAACATGGTTTCACAGAGACTTCAACAGGTGCCCGCTTCAGGTACCCTCGCCATTTCCAATCTCGTGAGTCAGCTCAAGGCCGAAGGCGTGGACATCATATCCTTCTCCCTCGGAGAGCCTGACTTCGACACCCCTGCCAACATCGCGGAAGCATGCAAAGCATCCCTGGACAGGGGATTCACCCACTACACCCCCAGCACCGGTATCCCCGAGCTGAGGAACGCCATCGCCGACAGGGCCAGGTCCTTCAACAAACTCGACGTGACCGCCAAGAACGTCCTGGTGACCCCCTGCAAGCACGCCATCTTCATGGCGGCCATGGCCTACATCGACCCCGGGGACGAGGTCCTCCTGCCCGATCCCGGATGGGTCACCTATGAGGCTGATATCAGGCTCTGCGGAGGAGTGCCAGTATACGTTCCTCTGAAGTTCGAGAACGGATTCGTCCTCGATCCTGCGGAGGTGGAATCCCTCATCACACCCAAGACCAGGATGATCATCCTCAACACCCCTTCCAACCCCACCGGATGCGTGATCCCGGAGAAGGTCATCAGGGAGATCGCCGACATCGCCATGGAACACGACCTCATGATCCTGGCCGACGAGATCTACGAGAACCTCATCTATTCCGGTAAGCACTTCTCCATCGCTTCCATCCCCGGCATGCTGGAACGTACCATCACCGTCTCCGGACTCTCGAAGACCGCCGCCATGACTGGATGGAGGATCGGATGGGCGGTCTCATCCGAGCAGAACATAAAGGACCTCAACAAGCTCCAGGGACACACCGTGTCCTGTTGTGTATCATTCGCCCAGGAAGGAGCCGTCGAGGCCCTGACCGGGACCCAGGAACCCGTCAGGGAGATGGTGGCCCGCTTCAAGTCCCGCCGCGACCTCGCACTCGACCTCATCGCCGAGATCCCCGGCATGGAGTGCAAAGTGCCAGAGGGTGCCTTCTACCTCTTCCCCAAGTACGATGCGGACATCTCATCCGCAGAGCTCGCGACGAGGCTCCTCGAGGAGTCCCATGTGGCGGTCACCCCCGGTATCGCCTTCGGTCCCCACGGGGAGGGATTCTTCAGGATCTCCTACGCCGCCAGCGAGGATAACATCCGCGAAGGTATCGCCAGAATCAAGAAATTCATGGGCTCCCTGTGAATTCCTCAAACTCCACGCGGGCGTACGCGCCCGCATTCTTACATTATAATAAATACAGGCTCTCCATTGTCCTTTTGTTCCGTCTTAGGACGGCCCAGTGATATTCATGAGCAGAAAACTGTACACCGTCGGTCCCGTATATGTCGCCGACGACACCCTCAAGGCTATGGACAGGCCTATGATCACCCACAGGAGCAAGGAATACAAAGAGCTCCACAAATCCATCGAGGACAAGCTCCGCGAGGTCCTGGACACCAACTACGATTTCCTCATGGTCTCCGGTTCCGCCACCGTTCTCCTCGAGGGAGCCGCCAGGAGCGGTATCTCGAAGAAATCCCTCGGACTCACCTCCGGTTCCTTCGGAGACAGGTCCATCGAGGTCGCCGAGACCAACGGCAAGACCGTCGACAAGGTGAAGGTCCCCCTCGGAATGGCAGTCAAGCCCGCCGACATCTAGGGCAAGGTCGCGAAGGACACCGAGGCAGTCCACTGGGTCTCCAACGAATCCTCCTCCGGAGTCTACTGCGACTCCGTCGCACTCGCCGAGGAGGTAAGGTCCCAGAACCCCGATTCCCTCATCATGATCGATGCCGTCACCTCCATGTTCGCCATGGATCTCAAGTTCAACAAGGTCCAGCCCGACTCCGTCGTGTTCGGAACCCAGAAGGCATTCGCCCTCCCTCCCGGAATGGCGTTCGCCGCGGTATCCCCCAAGTTCCTCGCCAAGTCCGAGAAGGTCGAGAACAAGGGATTCTACGCCGACTTCACCAAGCTTAAGGAGAAGAACGATGAGAACTATGCCCTCACCACCCCGCCCGTATCGCTCATGTACGGTGTGGACTACCAGCTCGACAAGATGCTGAAGGAGGGAATGGCCACCAGGTACAGAAGGCACCAGGAGATGGCCGACATGGTCCGCAGCTGGGCATGCAAGAGGATGCAGGGTGTGTTCCCCGAGAAAGGGTATGAGTCCAACACCATCGGCGTCGTCAAGAGGGGAGACCTCGACTTCGACAAATTCCATTCCATCATCAAATCCATGGGCATGGAGATCTCCAACGGTTACGGTTCCGCGAAGAACACCACCTTCAGGATCGGACACATGGGAGACCTCACCTGCACCGACATCAAAGCGCTCATCGCAGTCATGGACGCAGCACTCGAGGAGATGAAACAGTGACCACCAAGATTCTCGTATCTGACAAACTCGACAAAGCGGGTCTCGATATCCTCGAGGCCTCCGGAATCCCCGTCGTGATGAAGCCCGGGATGACCGAGGACGAACTCTGTGCGGAGATCGTCGATTATGACGCACTCATCATCCGTTCCGGTACCAAGGTGACCAGGAAGGTCATCGATGCCGCCAAGAAGCTCAGGCTCATCGGCCGTGCCGGAGTCGGTGTCGACAACGTCGACATCCCCTATGCAACCGAGAAGGGTATCCTCATCATGAACACCCCTTCCGCCAACACCCTCTCCGCAGCGGAGCACACCTGCGCTATGATCCTCGCCATGGCCAGGAACATCCCCCAGGCCCACCAGTCCATGCACGAGGGCAAATGGGACAGGTCCAAGTTCACCGGAGTCGAGCTCAACGGCAAGACCCTGGGTATCATCGGAACCGGCCGTGTCGGACTCGAGGTCGCCAGGAGGCTCAAGGCATTCAACATGACCATGGTCGCCAGCGATCCCTTCCCCCCGAAGCAGGAGGTCCTCGACGAGATCGGTATCAAGCTCCTGCCCAACGCGGACGAGGTCGTGAAGGTTGCTGATTTCATCACCATCCACAGCCCCCTGCTCCCGTCCACCAAGGACATGATCTCCGATGCTCAGTTCAAGATGATGAAGCCCACCTGCAGAATCGCCAACGTGGCCCGCGGAGGTATCGTCAACGAGGATGCTCTCTACAGGGCACTCAAGGACAACGTCATCACCGGAGCGGCATTCGACGTATGGTGCAACGAGCCCCTCAGCGAAGAGGAGAAGAAGCTCCTGGAGCTCCCCAACCTCGTCACCACGCCCCACCTGGGTGCTAGTACCAAAGAGGCACAGCTCAGGGTCGCGGTTGATATCGCTAACTCCGCTGTCAAGTACCTGAAGGACGGAATCATCACCAACGCCATCAACGCACCCCGCGGAAAGCTCACCCCCGAGACCGAGCCCTTCGTCCCCCTCGCAGAGGGACTCGGAGTGTTCGCCAACCACCTCAATGCAGGCAAGAACGTGAACAGCTTCGAGGTCGTCGCCAACGGCGACATGGCCAACGGCGACACCAACCTCCTCCGCGTCTATGCGGTCAAGGGATTCATCAGGGACATGGTGGGACTCGAGAACGCCAACATGGTCAACGCCGAGCCCGTCGCCAAATCCAAGGGAGTGGACATCAAGGATTCCAAGAACCCCGGATCCGTCAACTACTCCAACATCCTGGAGATCAAGACCGTCGCAGGCAAGGACATCGAGACCATCTCCGGTACCGTCTTCGGCGACGAGCCCAGGCTGGTCGGCTACAACGGTTACTCCTTCAACGTACCCCTCGCCGGCAACATGGTGTTCCTGAACTACACCGACAAGACTGGTGTGGTCGGAGCCGTCGGTACCGTCCTCGGTAAGGCCGGCATCGACATCCAGCAGATGGCCGTATCCGTGAACGGAAGCGGAAAGGCCCTCATGGTCCTCCTCGTGGGCAAGGCACTCGACGACAAGATCGTCTCCGAGCTCGCCAGTGCCATCGACGGAACCGCGAAATTCGTTAATGTCAACTGAGGCTGATAACATGATCACCGTAGACGACCTGACCCTTGCGATCGAGCACAGCATCGACAGCGACATGAAACTGGAACACGAGGAGGCGTTCGACCTTGCCCAGCATGTGCTGAACTTCTTTGGATACTCCAACAGGATCATCGACAACGTCCTCGAACCCGAGGACCGCGATGCGTTCTACATGCTCGAGGACTCCGGCGTGCTCACCACCGAGCGCGAGGAGATCACCCTCTACGACGGCCGCGAGTGGAGGATCCACTACTGGCTGTTCAGGAACGACCGCATCGAGGAACTCATTAAGAACGAGAGGCCGGTCGCCGAGGAAGAGGTGGAGGAAGAGGTAGACATCTACAAGAACCTCCCCCGCGAAGCCTGGTTCAGGCACGTCGAAGAGAAGGAATGAGCCTTCCGAACCTTTTTCCTTATCCATACAGGCCCGGCCAGGAGGACATCGTCCGCCTGGTCCGGGATTCTGTCCGTAACGGACATCATATAGTCATGGAGTCCGGGACCGGTACGGGGAAGACATCGGTCGCACTGGTGTCTTCTCTTGAAGCGGTCTCCGGCACCCCCAACAAGATCATTTTCCTTACGAGAACGAAGTCCCAGCAGAGGCAGATCTCCATGGAGGCCAAGGCGGTCTCCGAGAAGACCGAACTAATCTGCGTGCCGATGCAGGGACGCGGCCCGTCCACCTGCCCTCTGGTCCAGAACAACCGCGAACTGTCGGGCGGGACCTCGGAGGAACTTTCCCGTCTGTGCGAGGTACTGAAGAAGGGCAACACCGATGCGGGCAGGTGTGCCTACTTCGAAGCGATCACCGCGGAGAAGCTGGAATCCTGCGTGTCGTTCATGAGGTCTTCCGTGCCAGACCCGGAGGGATTCAGGGATTTCTGCATAGTCTCGGGCATATGCCCGTACGAGACCTCGAAACGCATGCTGCAGTATGCCGACGTGGTCAGTGCACCGTACGCGTTCTTCTTCATCCCCAACATCCGCCAGCACTTCCTGGAGTGGCTGGGTATCGGCGAGCACAACGCGGTGGTGATCATCGACGAGGCCCACAACCTCCCCTCCTACCTTAGGGAGCTGGACACCTACCGTGTGACCGCCAGGTCGTTGGAGCTCACCATGAACGAGGCGGAAGACAACGGTGACCCGGAGGTGTATGAGGGGATCACCGCGAAGGATGTCGTCACCATGATGCAGGACATACTCTACGATGCCCAGACGGAATTCCTGGTGAGGGAGAACGACATGATCCCCCAGGGCTATCTCCAGGAGGAGATGATGGGACGTCTGGGTATGAATACTGTGGACATCCGCAACATGCTGATCAGCCTCCTGGGCGTGGGGGAGGGCATCGCCGATGCCAAGAGGCTCAAACGCAAACTCCCCCGTTCCCACATCCTGACCCTGGCCAGGGCGATGATCTCCTGGACCGTCTGCAGCGACGGGCCCTACGTGTTCCTGGTCTCCGGAGGGGAGAATCCCGCCCTGGAAGCCTACTGTCTGGATCCCAGGGACATGGCCCTTCCCCTGCTGGAGTGCCGCTCCACCGTGCACATGTCGGGTACCCTGGAGCCCCTGTCGCTCTACGCCAGCGAACTCGACCTTTTCGAACCCGAGCTGCGGTGCTTCCCCTCGCCTTTCCCCAAGGAGAACCTGAAGGTCTGCTACGTCCAGGATGTCTCCACCAAATACGACGAACTGAACGACGGCGGGGAGACCTATGAACGTCTGAAGGATTACGTGATCTCCCTGGTGAATTGCGTGGACCGCAGCACCGCGGTGTTCTTCCCCTCGTATTCCCTCATGGAGAGATTCATCTCAGATAATGTGCCAGCACTTCTGAACCGTGAGATCTATTACGAACGCAGGGACATGCCTCAGTCGGAACTGATGGAGCAGGTCACCGAGTTCAGGTGCAACGAGGGAGGCATACTCTTCGCAGTTACCGGCGGACGTATCAGCGAGGGTTTGGACTTCCCCGGCAGGGAATTGGAGCTGGCGATCATCGTCGGCATCCCCTACAGCCGTCCGTCGGCCAAACAGGATGCCCTGATAAGGTACTGTCAGACCCGCTACGGGAAGGGCTGGGACACCGCGGTGAAGGTCCCGGCCGTCAGGAAGATCCGTCAGGCCATCGGCAGGCTGATACGTTCCGAGAAGGACCGGGGCATCGCCGTGATCCTGGACCGCAGGGTAGGTACGTTGGATGGGATCGGAGCCGTTCCCGTTAAGGACCCCGTAGAGGAAGTCAAGAGATTCTTCAGCTGAGTTCGCATAACGTCATATATTGCTTCGCAATCCCTTCATTATGCAGATCGAAGTGGATGATGCGGTCAGGGAACACATTCTTCGCGAGAAACACGATTTCCGTATATGCACCGCATGTCTCGGCCCCGCACTCGTTTCGACCGAGGTCAAAGGACCCAAGGACACCGATCTGAAGATCCCTGTCGGTGACTACACCATCTACGTCTCCCGTGTGCAGGCACCTTACATCGACAAGATCACCGCGGACATGATCTACGACGAGGTCGAGATTGATTCCTGTCCCGCATTCTACGCCTACACCGATAAGAAAAGGCACTCTCACTGATCCAGTACCGCGTTCTCCGCGCAGGTTCTGGCGAGTCCCTCGATGTCGGTAGCCTCATAATACTGGCTCGTCAGTTTCATCTCCGCTTCGGTGACCACCTTCTTCGGCAGTATGGTGCATCCGCTGGCGGGGAGGTTGGAGAGCTCGAAGGTACCTATCTTCTCCCCGATATCGATGATCTCCAGCTTATCGTATCCGATGAGGGGTCTGAGGATGGGGAAGTTGACTCCGATGTTCTCGGATTTCAGGTTCATGAGGGTCTGGGAAGCGACCTGTCCCAGAGAATCGCCCATGACGATGGCCTTCGCACCGAGCCTCATGCAGAGGTTCTTGGCGGTGAGGATCATGGCGTGCTTGCACATGACGCAGGTGTAGAGGCTGTCGATCTTCTCCGACATCTTCTGCTGGGAGACGCCGTGGGGTGCGAAATAGAGCGGGATGGGCTGTCCGGTCACCTTACGGAGCTGGGCGGCGATCTTCTTGGCCTTCTCGATGGGTCTGTCGTCCGCATAGGGGCGGTTATCCATGTGGAGCAGGATGACCTCGGCTCCGGCCCTGGCCATGATATAAGCGGCCACAGGGGAGTCGATCCCGCCGGACATCAGACAGACTACCTTCATGTGTTGATCCTTCCGAAATCTATGGATGCGGGGAGTCCCTCGGGGGCCTCGTACTGTTCCCCCTCTTCCATGAGGGAATACAGGGCCTTCACAAAATCACGCAGGGTATCGATCTCCGACCTGAGGTCGGCGACCTCCTTGCGGAGGCTCTCGAGTTCCCGCTGGGTTTCCGAGGTCAGAGTTTCACGTCTCCGTAATCGTCCGCCAGTTTCCTGGGCTGGGACCTCTTGCATTTGGGGCAGAAGAGGTTCTTCTTTCCCTTGGGAACCAGCTCGGTCTTGCAGATCCCGCACTGGGCACGGATGACTCCGAGGTGGGGGTCCTTGGTGGTGATCTGGAGGGAGGGTTTGACGCTGATGACGCGTCCGCGGACCAGGTCGCCCTTCCTGAACTCGTCGGCGACGTTGTCGGTGTAATCGGGAGAGATCTTGGATACGTGGATGGTGGCGACGGTGCTGCTGGAGATTGCCCTCTGGGTCTTGTCGGAGGCGATGGCGGTGGCGGTGGCCATGGTCTTCCTGGTGTCGTCGATGGTGAGGTAGATGATGTCGTCGATCTCGAGGACGTTCGGGGGGTTGTAGGACACGACCTTGGCGACACACTCGTTGTCGTCCAGGATGAGGGTGCCCACCTGTGATGCGTAAATCTTGCCGTCTCTAACGTAAGTGCCTTCGGCGGCGACGTATTCCTCTTCTACTGCGATCTCGTCACCGGGCAGAACCTGTTTTTCGCTCATGATATCTCTCTGTGAATGTCATTGGATAAGGACCGCGGCAATCTCCACGGTTTGTTTCGTTTTGGTATGGAACGAGAAAGTATGAGGAATCACGTACTTATAAATTTTATAAGATACGAGACTGCGTCCGTTCTTCTCCGCATATTTCTCTATGAAGTCCAGGGTGTTAGCCATGTGGATGGAGTAGATCCTATCGGCGGATTCCATGGCCTTGTCGAGGAAGGGACGGTCGGCGTTCTTCCTCTGGCTGCCGAACGGGGGATTCATCAGCACGGTGTCCGCACCCTCCGAAACCGATGAGATATCGGATTGTCTGAACTCTATGTCCAATCCGAACTGTTTAGCATTGGATTCTGCCAGTGCCAGAGCGCTCTCGGAGATGTCGTAACCTACCACCATTCCCGCACCCATGAGGGCGGCCGCTATGGAGAACATGCCAGTGCCGCATCCCAGGTCGAGGACCTTCATGCCCTCGATGTCCCCCGCCGCGTATGCTGAGAACACGATGTCGGCGGCGATGGTGGCAGGTGTCGGGTACTGTTCCAATCCAGGGTCGGGATTGGTGAACGGCCGCACCTTCTCGAGGGCTATTTCGAGGTCCTTTTTCTTCACGGATGTGCGGAATGCAGTGCGACGTTATAACCCGTTCTCCGTCCCCTCTGCGACAGTTTATGTAGGGTGTGAGTAATTCGAAAACCACTACCAAAGGTAACCCTTACTGGAGGCAATACACTGGTCAAAATCAAGAGAGCAATTATCAGCGTATCCGACAAAAGCGGGGTAGTCGATTTCGCCAAGGAACTGGCATCCATGGGTGTGGAGATCATTTCCACCGGCGGAACCTACCGTCTTTTGAAAGAGAACGGAGTGGCAGTCACCGAAGTCGCGGAAGTCACCGGTTTCCCCGAGATGCTTGACGGACGCGTCAAGACCCTGCACCCCAAGGTGCACGCGGGAATCCTCGCAAGGAGGGATGTCCCAGAGCACATGAAAGCGATCAAGGACATGGGAATCGAGCCCATCGACATGGTCGTCGTCAACCTCTACCCCTTCAAGCAGACCGTCCTCAAGGAGGGTGCTACCCTGGAGGAGATCGTCGAGAACATCGACATCGGCGGACCCAGCATGATCCGTGCCGCCGCCAAGAACTACAAATCCGTTGCCGTCCTCGTCGAGCCCGGACAGTACGCACCCGTACTCGAGTCCATGAAGGCCAACGGAGGAGAGGTGGAGGACAAGCTCCTCGCCAAGCTCATGGCCGAGGCATTCACCGCCACCGCAAACTACGATGCAATGATCGCATCCCAGATGAACGAGCGTTTCGAGGATGCCCTGTTCCCCGCATCCTGGCCCCAGCCCGTCGAGAAGGTCTGCGACCTCAGGTACGGAGAGAACCCCAACCAGAAGGCAGCGTTCTACAAGGCCCCCTTCACCGCCGGCGTCACCGTCGCCAAGGCGGAGATCCTCCACGGAAAGGAGCTCTCCTACAACAACATCCTCGACCTCGACAAAGCCCTGGACATCGTCATGGACTTCGAGAGGCCCACCGCTACCATCATGAAGCACACCAACCCCTGCGGACTCGCCAGCGAGGACACCATCGCCAAGGCGTTCAGGGTCGCATACGATGTCGACCCCCTCTCCGCATTCGGCTGTGTTATCGCACTCAACAGGCCCTGCGACGTCGAGACCGCCAAGATGATCCACGAGTACTTCGTGGAGGCAGTCATCTGTCCCGACTTCGAACCCGAGGCACTGGAGATCCTCTCCACCAAGAAGAACATCCGCCTCCTCAGGACCAACCAGCCCATCGGACCCGCCTACAGGGTCAGGGAGACCAAGACCAAGAAGGTACAGGGAGGACTCCTCGTACAGACCGACGAGCCCGACGTCATCGACCCCAACAACCTCAAGGTCGTCACCAAGCGTGCACCCACCCAGGAGGAGATCCACTCGCTCCTGTTTGCATGGAAGCTCGCCAAGCACGTCACCTCCAACGCTGTCGTGTATGTCCGCGGAGAGCACGCGGTCGGAATCGGTGCCGGTCAGATGAGCCGTGTCGACTCCGCCAAGATCGCCTCCTTCAAGGCCAACGAGCCCACCGAGGGATGCGTCATGGCCTCCGATGCGTTCTTCCCCTTCAGGGATGCCGTCGACGCAGCCGCCAAAGCGGGAATCACCGCCATCATCCAGCCCGGAGGAAGCATCAGGGACCAGGAGTCCATCGATGCTGCCAACGAGTACAACATCGCGATGATTTACACCGGCTGCCGTGTCTTCAGGCACGGATGAAACATCAAAGGAAAAAGTCCAGGGGGGTCTTCCCCCCTGGCAGATTGTCGTTTTAGTTTTTGTCGGAAGACTCTGTGATCATGTCTTCCCTGATGATGTCGGCAGGGTCGATGGACTGGCCCTGGGCCTTCCTCTTCATGTGGCCCCCGGGTCCTCCGCGGTCTTCCCTGGCCTTGTCCACGCATTCCTTCTTGTCGCAGAGGAAGCAGGCGAAGAGGACCTGGGTACAGGGTGCCCCGCAGTACTCGCAGGTGTACTGACTGAAATCTAGTGCCATGAGGTATGAATGGCGGCACTGATAGATATCTCATTCGATATCCATGGAAAAGTGGGTGGATTTCGGGGAGTGGGTGAGCTCTCCCAGGGAGACGATGTCCGCACAGCCTGCGTAATTTATCGCGGTCTCTGAGGTTATGTTGCCCGATGCCTCGACCAGGATGTCCGGATTGATGGCCTTGATGGCATCCCTCAGTCTCTTGGTCTCTTCGGGGCTGAAATGGTCCGCCATGACGATGTCCGCACCGCATTTTGCGGCCTTGATGCCCTCGTCGAAATCCAGCACCTCTATCTCCACTCTGAGACCCTCTGGCACATTCTTCATGAGCTTTGCGATCTCATCGATTCCGCCAGCAGCGGCTATGTGGTTGTCCTTGACCATGACCATGTCGTAGAGGCCGAACCTGTGGGTCCATCCGCCGCCGAGGGCGACGGCCTTCTTCTCGAAATACCTGAATCCGGGAGTGGTCTTGCGGGTGGCTGCAATCATGAGGTGGTCGTCCTTCTCCCGTATCCTGCTGACGATGCTGTGGGTGAGGTTGGCGATACCGCTCATCCTCATGAGGAAGTTCAGTGCGACCCTCTCGCAGGTCATGAGTGCCTTCAGGGATCCCTTGGCTTCGAGGACGACCGTCCCCGCTTTGACGAAATCCCCGTCCTTCACGAAGGCCTTGGTCTTGACGTCGCGTATGGCGAAAATGGTGATTGCCTCATCCAGTCCTGCGACCACGGAGTCGGATTCGCAGGTGATGATGGCCCTGCCGTCCCGGTCCGGGAGGAAGATATCCGCGGTGACGTCACCGCTTCCGACATCCTCCTCGAGGAACGGGCGCAGGTCTGGGACGTTCATATGTCCAACTCGAAGGGTTGGTTGGGCGAGGGGAGGATCACGTTGTAATCCTCGAGGTCCGGGAGGAACAGTTCCCTGGTCTCGGAGTGCATGATGATGACGTTCTCGGGGTCGCACGCCTTGATGAAGTCCACGATCTGGTCGTGGCCGGCATGTGCGGAGAAGTCGAACTTCTGCACCTCGCAGGCGACCTTGACGATCTCGCCGTCGAGGTTGATGTAGCCCTGCTCCATGAGCATCCTTCCGTTGGTGTCCTCAGCCTGGTATCCTACGAGGAGGATGGCGTTCTTGGGATCCTCCCTGAGGGTCCTGAGGTAGGTGAGCACGGGTCCTCCGTCCAGCATTCCGCCGGTGGTGACGATGATCTGACCTGCGACGGCCTTCTTCCTCATGGAGTTGTTCCTGACCTCGTTGAAGGTCCTCTTGGCGGCTTTCAGGGACTTGGCGTTCCTGATGTACTCGGGGTACTCGAGGAACAGGTTGGTGACGCTCCTTCCCATACCGTCGACCCACATCTCGTAGCCGAGGTTCTTCAGCAGGAGCATGATCTCCTGGGTCCTTCCTACTGCGAAGCAGGGGATGATGACCTTTCCTCCGCGGTCGATGACCTCGTCGATCTTGGCGATGAACGCGTTGATGCTGTCCTCCTTCGGAGGGTGGTTCCTGCCGCCGTAGGTTCCCTCGATGAAGAGGTTCTTGCAGTCGCGGGGCCTTGCACCGAGAACGAGCTTCTGGTCCTCGGTGTGGATGTCTCCGGAGTAGATGGTGCTGCTGTCGCCCTGGAACTCGAACATGGTGGCTCCGGGGACGTGTCCTGCGGAGCGGAGGGTACAGCTGATCTTACCGAGTTCGATGGTATCGCCGAAGGTCAGGGGGACCACGTGCTTCATGGTCCTCTCGATGTCCCCGGGGGTGTAAGGCTGGGGGTAACCCTCGGATTTGGCGATCTTGAGGCTGTCGTACATCATGAGCTCGGAGATCTCAGCGGTCAGGGGGGTGGTGAACAGCTCGCAGTTCTGGGTTCCGCACACCGCGGGGATGAGACCGCAGTGGTCGAGGTGGCTGTGGGTG
>CACWTF010000029.1:14768-32950 GCA_902763685.1 methanogenic archaeon
TCTTACTGGGGACCGGGAGAGGATACTCCGGGGGTTTGGTAGGACTGATCCCGTACTCTACGAGCATCGTTTTTCCGTCGCCTTCCATGGTCATGGCCATACGTCCGACGATGTCGGCCCCGCCAAGGAAGTTAAATTTCATTTTCATGGGGTTTATCTCCTTTTTGTCTGTGAATGCCGTTAGGCGTGAACGGAGAGACCTGCTCTCCTAGACTGTTAGCGCATCGGCTATACCGTGCGTGAATGTGGTGACCTAATGGCTCACTATATATTATGTTTACCCGCGCGCGTCACGAGCGGGAAACCGTCCGCGAGCAGGGAACCATCTGATAGACGGGACATAGAGCCAGAATACCAAAATCGGTGAAAACTGAGTCCCGCTTGGGCAGAAGAAAGACCCAGATGATTATTATGAATCTCTCCCGAAAAACAGGTTTTCATGTGCCAGAATGCGAAAAAATGGCAACCGGCCTCACGTGACGTGCGCAAACTATTATATCGACAGTTACGATGTCCAATACATGAACGGTTTAGCTAAAGCTTCCGGCATCCTTTCTATCGCTGCCGGCTTGGTATTCCTCGTCGCGGTCATTCTGGGCGTCATGGACGGTCTCAGTTTTACCGACGACACCCTCGAAGCATTCGAGGCCGTAAAGAAATTCAGATACATCTCCGGACTCGCTGGCATCCTCGCCGCCATGGCAGGATACGTCGCTGTCACCAACGGTGTGATCAAGAAGAACGTAGCATTCTCCGTCTACGGAATCTTCCTCATCCTCCTCGGTGCAGTCATCGCAGTCTGTGCCAACAAGGGTAACATGAACACCCTCACCTACGACCAGATGGTCACCGTGCTCACCGCCGTCCTGGTCGCAGTCGCATGTGCATTCGGACTCGGATGTGCGAAAGAGAGGAACTACGCCCTTGCGGACGTTGCCATCATCCTCGCATTCGTGGTCATCATCGTCTTCGCCCTTGACCTGAAGATCCTCGTTCCCCTCGTCGAGATGATCATCGTCATCGTCCTCGGTGTCCTCTTGATGATTGTCAAGCCCAAGCCCGTCGCAGTGGCCGAGCCCGCAGAGGAGCAGAAGGCAGTCGAGGCTGAGGAGGAGAGGAAAGTCGTTCCCGCAGCTCCTGCAGTTCCCGCCGCACCCCCTGTAGCGAAGCCCGCCGCAGAGGAGGAGGCAGCAGCCGCCGACAACAAGGCAGCAGCCGCAGAGAAGAAAGCCGCAGCCGCACCCGCAGAGAAGAAGGCCGAGGCCGCGGCGGCAGCTGAGAAGAAGGCAGATGCAGCAGCTGAGAAGAAGGCTGAGGCAGCAGCCGCCGACAACAAGGTAGCAGCCGAGAGCAAGACCGAAGCCGCAGCAGCTGAGAAGAATGCAGAAGCCGCTGCCGAGAGCAAGACCGAAGCCGCAGCAGCTGAGAAGAATGCAGAAGCCGCTGCCGAGAGCAAATCCGATGCAGCAGCATCCTCCGCCTCCGCAACCGAGGCCGCAGGTGCAGCCGCCGCCGGAGCCGTTGCAGGTGCAGCCGCAGCAGCAGCCAGCGAAGAGAAGGAGGAAGAGCCTGCCAAGGAGAAATCCGAGCTCGATAGGCTCCTCGAACAGGGATGGAACGTCACCGTCGCCACCGTCGGCGAGGACAGGGCATGCGAGATGTCCGACTACGAGATTATGGCCGTCATCAGCGTTGCTGACCCCGAGCTCTACAAGAAGCTCTCCGCACTCACCGGAATCGTTGTCAGCACCGGAGACGAGGAGCCCGCAGGAGAGATGTCCGACGACGACCTCGGACTCAGCGATGAGGATCTCGGACTCATTCCCGACACCCCCAGCGGATTCGTCAGGAGGGCATGCTGGAACAAGGGTCTCCGTTGCAGGAAGGACTACGGTCCCTACTACATCCCCTTCGCGTTCGTCAAGAGCAAGGTCGCAGTCTACATCGACGGCGACACTCCCGACAACCGCAACGACGAGGCTCTTCAGAAGAAGTCCTGGATCGTTCTCCACTTCAAGGAGGCAGACGTCACCGACGGTCAGAAGGAGGCCGAGGTCGTCTACGACGCCGTGAAGGAGAACACCCGTGCTCTCAAGAAGGCCAAGACCAAGAAGAAGAAGCGCTAAACCAGAAGGGGGTAACACCCCCTTCAAACTTTTTCATCGATTTTCTTCCAAATTCACACGCGCGATGCGTGCGTGCGTCTTTCTTTTCACTACAAATAAATAGTCTGAGGCATTGACGAAACCGTATAGAGGCTGATAAATTTGTTTTGCCCAGAATGCGGTTCAATGATGTTTCCTGTCGACGGGAAGTACACATGTAAGTCTTGTTCGAAGACAATGGATATTACCGGAGAAGCGAAGGTATACAAGTCCAGGTCCAAGGATAACGAGATGTCTGTCATCTCCAACGATGACGCTACCCTCCCGAAGACTCACATCCTATGCCCCCAGTGTCAGCACACCGAGGCATACTTTGTGATCAGACAGACCCGTGCAGCAGATGAGCCTGAGACCAGGATCTACCGCTGCTGCAAGTGCAACTACAACTGGAGAGAGTACTGAAGGTGGTAAGGATGTTCAACGCAGAGATGAAATCCGAGACTTTCAAGAATCTCATCCATATCATCGCTACGGTAGTTGACGAAGTGAAGATGTCCATCCACCCCGATTCGCTCACCATGAAGGCCATCGATCCCTCCCATGTGGCGATGATCGACATGGTGGTCGACAAGGACGCCTTCATCAGCTACGAAGCGGACGACACCGAGATCGGACTCGACCTCGACAAGATCAAATCCGTCCTGAAGCTCGCAGGCCCCGGCGACACCATCCGCATGAGCCACAACCCCGAGCAGGGCATGCTCACCGTCACCATCGGGAACATCGAGAGGCGTATGGGACTCGTCGACACCGGCAGTCTCAGCGACCCCAAGGTGCCCAAGGTAGACCTCGCAGTATCCGCCAAGGTCCCCCTAGACCAGCTTCAGAAGGGAATCCGTGCCGCGGAATCCATCTCCGATGTAGACCACATCAAGCTCGAGGTCAACTCGGAAGGATTCGAACTCTCCTGCGCAGGAGACACCGACCTTGCCAGCCTCAGGGTCCCCGCCTCCGAGCTCGAGATCTCCGCCGACGCCCCCGCTCACAGCATGTATCCCCTGGATTACTTCTCGAACATCGTGAAGGTAATCCCCTCCGAGTCTGTCGAAGTACAGCTCGACACCGATTATCCGGTCAAACTTCTCTTCGACATCGCTGAGGGCCACGCACACATCACCTATCTCCTGGCTCCCAGGATCGAGAACGAGTGAGAGAGATGGCAGAACTCAATATCGACGAACTGCAGAACATCGCCAACAAGATGAGGCTCGATGTCATAGAGATGACCACCGAAGCGGGTTCTGGGCACCCCGGAGGATCACTCTCAGCAGCCGATGCAGTCGCAACGCTCTACTTCCGCGTCATGAACATCGACCCCGCCGATCCCTACAAGGACAGCAGGGACAGGTTCGTCCTCTCCAAGGGACACGCCGCCCCCATCCTCTACGCCGCACTGGCAGAGAGGGGCTTCTTCCCCGTCGACGAACTGAAGACCCTCAGGAAGATCGGTACCAGGCTCCAGGGACACCCTGCATACCACGACGTCCCCGGAGTGGAGGTCACCACCGGTTCCCTCGGTCAGGGACTCAGCATGGCCTGCGGAATGGCCCTGGCCGGAAAGATGGACGGCAAGGACTACCGCGTCTACTGCATGCTGGGCGACGGAGAGCTCCAGGAAGGACAGAACTGGGAGGCGGCGATGTTCGCCCATGCCTACAGTCTCTCCAACCTCACCGCACTCGTCGACCGCAACAGGCTCCAGATCTCCGGTAACACCGAGGAGGTCATGGGTCTCGATCCCCTCCCCGAGAAGTTCAGGGCATTCGGATGGAACGTCATAATCATCGACGGGCACAACATCAGGCAGATCATCGAAGCCTGCGACAAGGCCGCCCGTTCCAAGAAGAACCCCACGGTCATCATCATGAACACCGTCAAGGGAAAGGGGGTCTCCTTCATGGAGAACAACGCAGGATTCCACGGAAAGGCCTGCAACCCCGAGGAATATGCGAAAGCCGTCGCCGAACTCAAGGCGGTGATAAGATGAGCGGAGAGAAACTCGCACAGCGTTCATACTACGGTAAGGCCCTGGCCAAACTGGCCGAAACCAATCCCGACGTGGTCGTCCTGGATGCCGATCTCGCAGGATCCACCAAGACCTCCAATTTCCAGGCCGCGGCCCCCGAGAGGTTCGTCCAGGTGGGTATCGCGGAATCCAACATGATCGGGGTCGCTGCCGGTATGGCAGCCTCCGGCAAGATCGCGTTCGCGTCCACCTTCGGAGTGTTCGCCAGCGGAAGGTGCTGGGAGCAGATCAGGATGGCCGTTGCCTATCCCAAGCTCAACGTCAAGGTCGTGGCCACCCACTGCGGTCTGTCCGTCGGACCCGACGGTGCGACCCATCAGGCCCTGGAGGACATCGCCATCATGCGTTCCCTCCCCAACATGACCGTGGTCGTACCCTGCGATGCCTACGAGGCATACGCCGCCACCCTCGCCCTGGCGGAGCACGAAGGTCCCGCCTACATGAGGATGGGCCGTTCCGAATTCCCCGTCATCAAGGACAAGGACTGCAAGTTCCAGATCGGAAAGGCAGACGTCATCCGCGAAGGCAAGGACGTATCCATCATCGCCTGCGGACAGATGGTCCAGACCAGCTTGGAGGCCGCCGAACTCCTGGAGAAGGAGGGAATCAGTGCGGAGGTTATCAACATGGCCACCGTGAAACCCCTCGACACCGAAGCGGTCATCGCCACCGCCAGGAAGACCGGCGCCGTGGTCACCGTGGAGGAGCACAGCATCATCGGAGGACTCGGTTCCGCCGTCGCTGAGTGCCTGTCCGAGAACTGCCCCGTACACATGGGCAGGGTAGGAACCATGGATACCTTCGGCGAATCCGGAGAGGCTGAGGAACTCCTCGCCAAATACGGACTCACCGCCCGCAACATCGCCGACAAGGCAAAAGAGACAATCAACAGAAGGAGCTGAAACACATGAAGATCTTCATTGATACCGCAAACCTCGACCAGATCAGGAAAATCGACAGCTGGGGAATCCTCGACGGAGTCACCACCAACCCCAGTCTGGTCGCCAAAGAGGGCACCGACACCCCCTCCCGTGTGGCAGAGATCGCCAAGATCCTCGGCGACCGTCCCGTCTCCGCAGAGGTCATGGCACTCGACGCCGAGGGAATGATCAAGGAAGGCCGCGAGCTTGCCAAGATCGCACCCAACGTCAACGTCAAACTGCCCATGTGCGAGGCCACCCTCAAAGCCACCAAGGTCCTGTCCTCCGAGGGCATCGATGTGAACGTCACCCTCATCTTCTCCCCTCTCCAGGCACTCCTGGCAGCCAAAGCGGGAGCGGCATACGTCTCCCCCTTCGTGGGAAGGCTCGACGACATCGGAGACCGCGGAAACGACATGCTGGCCGAGACCGTCCAGATCCTCAACAACTACGGATACGGAACCCAGGTCATCGCAGCCAGCATCAGGAACCCCATGCATGTCCTCGATGCGGCGGAAATGGGCTGCGACATCGCGACCATTCCCTTCAACATCCTCGAGCTCATGCTCAAACACCCGAAGACCGACGAAGGAATCGCCAAGTTCAAGGCCGATTACGAGAAGGTCAACGGCAAACAGTAAGTGATCCAATGCCGGATGTGACAGTGGTCGGCGGAGGTCCTGCGGGAACCCTATCCGCCAGACTGCTGGCATCATCCGGCCGCGATGTCACTCTCATCGAGGACCACCACGTATCAGGCACCCCGGTGCACTGTGCGGGGGTGGTCTCCGGCGAGGTCATCGAGAACATGGGCGTCAAGCCCGAGGTGGAAGGGATCATCTCCGCAGCGGAGGTCGTTCTTCCCGATTCCACCAGTATCTTCACCCGCAGACGCAGCCCTTACGCCTACGTCATAGACCGTTCCGATTTCGATGTCAAGCTGGCCGATGCGGCTGAGGCCGCCGGCGTCACGATGAAGTACGGTATCCGTTACAAGAACCACCAGGTGACGGAATCCGGCGTGACCATCAACACCAACTCCGGCAGCATAACCTCCGATCTCCTCGTAGGTGCGGACGGCCAGAGTTCCCTGGTGGCCGCATCGTTGGGCAACAACGCCGCCCGTTCGTACATCCGCGGTGCCCAGGCCGATGTGGAGTACCGTATGGACGATCAGGAATGCATGAGGCTGTGGCTCGGTCGCGACGTGGCCCCCGGTTTCTTCGCATGGATGCTCCCGCTCGGCGACAAGACCAGGATTGGTCTTGGGGTCGGTCTCGAGTACGGACCTCCGATAGAATATCTCAACAGGCTGCTGGACAAGACCGGTCTGGCGGAACGCAGGCGTCTGGCCACCTACGTCGGTAAGATCCCGATAGGCGGAAGACGTGTGTCCTACGCAGACCGCACATTGCTCATCGGGGATGCCGCGGGTCAGGTGAAACCGGTCTCGGGAGGAGGACTGTATCCGATATCGAAGGCCGCTCCCCTGCTGAACGAGACGATCAACCGTGCATATTCCATGAACATGTTCACCTCCTCGACCCTGGCACTGTACGAGCGTTCCTGGAAGAGGGAGATCGGCAAATCGATAAACGGCGGCATGAGGCTCCGCAAATACTTCGACATGCTCACCGACGAGGAACTGTGCCAGATCGGTCATCTTTATGCACGCGAGGATATCAGCGAGCTCCTTTCCGAGATCGACGTCGACGATCCTTCCAACGTTGTCAGGCCCATCCTCAGGTGCAAAGGGGTCAAGAGCACCCTCCTGAAGATCTACCTGAGGCACCTCCTATGAAGCAGGTCTCCGAGGCCGCAGTGCCCGACAGCAGGGCATCCGAACTAATCCCACTAATGAAGAAGATGGGTATCGTGGACCTCTCGGCCAGGATCACCTCCGCCGACGGCTGCAAACTGGTACCGATCCTCGCGGGATGCGAGGAAGAGGCTTCCCGGCTCGGCCTGGAACTGACCTCCGGTCCCGCTTATTCCGAGGCTTCCCGTCCTCCTCTCGAACGCATCCTGGCACATTTGGAGGGAGTACCTCCGTCGATGTATCCCCTGCTCCCCGACAAGTGGGAGATTGCAGGCGATGTGGTCACCGTGAAGATAGATCCCGCCCTGTTCGAATACGCTGAGGAGATCGGCCGTGCCTATGCGAAGGTCCTCGATGCCAGGTCAGTCTGGGCCGATGTCTCCGGGGTCTCCGGCGAGTTCAGGGAGCCGGATATGTGTCTCCTCTACGGTTCCGGCGGCGAATCGGTGAAACTGGAGAACGGTATCCGCTACTGTTTCGATGTCACCAAGGTGATGTTCGCGTCAGGCAATCTGGCGGAACGCAGACGCATGAAGGACCTCGACTGCAGGGGAGAGACCGTCGTCGATATGTTCGCGGGCATCGGTTATTTCACGCTCCCCCTTGCCAAGTTCTCCGGTGCCAGGAGGGTATTCGCCTGCGAGAAGAACCCCAATTCCTACGGATTCCTGGTACGCAATCTGGGTCTCAACGAGATCACCAACGTGATCCCCATCCTGGGGGACAACCGCGATATCGCCGGCGGGAGATTCGCCGACCGCATCCTGATGGGTTACGTGCAGACCACATCGCAGTTCCTGGATAAGGCGTTGGAACTGGCCAAACCCGGATGCATCATACATTATCACGATACCTTCCCCACCGGACAGCAGGAGAAGTTCGTGAACGATATCTTCTCAAAGGCATGCGGGAAGGATTACGAGATCGAGAGGATAATAGAAGTGAAGTCCTTCGCCCCATCCGTATCGCATTATGTGGCGGATGTGAGGGTATTCCCCTCAGACCGTCTCGCCTGAGCTGCTGGCCATCAGAAGCGTGTTCATATCGTCCCTGTAGGTCCTGCCGTCGGCATCGATGACCTTCTTGACGAAGGGTTTCAGGAACTCGATGAAGTCCAGGTCCTCCGGGGTGAGGGTGAAGTGCAGGTCGGCCTTGTCGTCGTATATGTATACGAAAGCCGCCACCAGTGCCCTGGATTTGGAATCCTTCACGGTGGATGCGAGGGCGGTCTCGTGGAGCATGGGGAATCCTCCGACCTTGGCGGCCTTGGCCAGGGAATCGGCGAGCTTCGTCATGTACCCGGGTTTGCTGAAAACGGGCAGGCTGTTCACGACATCCCTGGAGATGAATGCTTTGTGAGCCTCTTCCAGCACGGATGCGGGGGAGGCACGCGGTTTCTCGTTGTAGGTCTCGGCGAAGTCCTTGGATGTGTATGCTCCGATGATGGCCTTCCAGTTGTCGTCCCAGAGGATGGAGATCGCTTCGCTGGTCTTTCCGTTCCTGAGCACGACCGCCATGGGTCTGTCGTTCAGGAGGTTGGTGAGGCAGGCCTTCTCGTCCTCCGGACCTTCCAGGTCACCGATGAATCCCGACAGGTTGGAACCGTAGTTCCTGTCGCCGATGATGAGGGTCATCTCGCTGCTCTGCGAGAGAAGACCCAGACGTTCCCTTTTGACCTTCTCTACAAGGCTGCGGTCGGTGAGTTTGCCGGCCAGGTACTGGCGGAGTTCGTCGCCCTCGATCTTTACCGTTCCCGACTCGTTCTCGGAGTGGTACTTGTGTTCCACGGTGACCTCGAAATCGTCGAGCACGTCGGCGGCGCAGACCTTGGACACGAGGTAGGCGAGGGTGGGCACATCCTTGGCACAGTCCTCGCAGATGTGTATGGTGGCATCGAGGGATTTGATGCGGATGTTGAGGGATACCGCTCCTTTGTGGCCGCAGTCAATCTCGTCGTTGGGGAATTTGTAGGGGGTGTCCCACCAGGCCTCGTAGAGGTAGTCCTCGGGCATGTTGGGCACATCGGAACAGACGAGACCGTCGTTGAACGAGTACAGGTGGAGCCTGTGCTTCTTGATGAGTCCGTTGTAATAGAGCAGCCTGATCTTGGGATCGTCGTAGTGCTGGCACCCTATGAGGAGTGCGGGATTGACGGAACCCCTGACAGCGTACGGTACCTTCTCCCCGGCGAGGGTGGCGGTGGCGAGAAGCGGGATCTTGCCGGCTGCATTGAGCGAGATGGTTCCCGCATAGGCCTTGGCCATGTCGTCGAAGAAACCCTTGGAAGCGTATTTCAGGCAGACAGATTCGTCGTTCTTGTACTCGGCCACCTTGTCGATGTCCTTGAAGACCTTGTCGAAGATGCATTTCTTGCATCCTCCGGCACACATCGGCCTGAGCAGGCTGGGGTTGTCGGCGATGTCCTTGGAACGTCCCAAGATGTCGTCCTCCAGTCTTTTGGAGGCCTGTTTGACCCCCCTCATCCTGATGTGTTTCTTGCCTGCTGCCATGCTACCCCGTAGTAATCGCGCATAGATATTACTTGCCCGCGCTAGGTTCTATGACGTTTTGAGTGGATGGAATTCCTCCTCAATTTGTCAATTATGCACTTCGGCTTCCGCCTCGGTAATTCCGGCAATTGATGACGTGCCGAGGATGTCGAACCCCATCCCGCGTCTAAATAGGTTCTCGCATGCGTTGTCATCACGGTGTTTGGTGAAACCGCAGAATCTGCAACGGAAGGTCTCTTCGCTGAACGGTTTGTTCAGTTTTCCGCATTTGGTGCAAATCCTGCTCGTGTAGGCGGGATCCACTGGAACTATCTCAGACCCGGTTTCCTCCCCCTTGTATCTGAGCAGTCTCATGAACATTCCCGCGCTCGCATCGCGGAACAGTTTCCTTGATTCTTTGTTGTCCTGTAAATCGATCAGTTTCTTTACCGAAAGATCCTCCACGAAGATCTTCGTGTGATTCTGAACAATCGATCTGGTTGCTTTCTGCAGTACGTCATTCTTGCTGTCGTCGATCCTCTTCTGCAGATGCCTGAGATGACCCAGATACTTCCTGCGTTCTTCCGAACCCTCCTCGGCCTTGGATATCTTGCGCTGTATCTTCGCCATCCTCTTCTCGTTCTTCCTCATGGTACGGTGGTTCTCGACCACCGTGCCGTCGGACAGTGTTGCCACTCTCCTGGCACCCAGGTCAAGACCAACAGGGTCGGGAGTTTCCGCATCCATGTACCAGGTACGATTGTCGGGTATCTCGAGACATTCGCAGAAGATCGTGATGTACCATTTGTTGCTCTTGCCCATCTTCTTCCTGGAGATAACAGCCTGTTTCATGCAATCAGTGGGAACTCTCTTGATGATGCCATTGTTGGAAGCCCTTACCCATCCTACACCTCCGAGGAACATACGGGGCTTCTTTCCCCTGAACAATCCCTGGGTATCCAAGCGATATTGCTCATAAGCAGGATATGTGAACGAGTCGTATCTCCCGTCAGTCCTGAATCTGGGTTTTCCTGCGGAAGGATCATCTATCAAAGAATCGAACCAGCGTTGGTATGCCTTATGTATCCTGGCACCGACTTCTCTGACAGAGGTGCCGTAAGCTTCCCTTCTCCAGAGATTGATGTCCCTAAGTTCTCCCGCTTTGGCAGTAAGGTCGAACATGGACGGGAATCCCGGAACTGGATTGGTATCCGTCCCGTACTGGGAAGCGTCCTGGCCTTCATCCACGCCCATACTCTCGCGCCATTCCCTGTACCTTTGAACACAATCCCTGCAGTATTCATTGAGATCGTTATAGGTGGCCCTGCAGGCGTGCAGGTTGAGTAACATCCTCTTCTCCTGTTCTGGTTTGGGGAAGAGCTGGAACTTCACGGTACGATACGACATCGTTGTGGATACGTTGTTTCGAGGTATATAAAGTTCACAGGGGGAGGTCGCCGAAAGTACCGAAAGTGACCGAAACTGAAATCTGTTGACCAAAAGACAACTAAATCAACCACTCGATTTCCACACACTTCGTTATAGAACCCCGCGCTATTACTATAAGCCTGGGGACCGATTAGGGGTGCGTGAATCAAATTATTTCTGCCACCGCATCGGACATCAGGGACATGCGCGTACGCGGTGCGGGCAGGATCGCCCGTGCCGGTGCCACGGCCCTCGCCGATTATGCCGCCTCTTACGAAGGCCGCAGTTTAGAGGAGTTCAGGAACGACCTCCGGAAGGCATCCGAGGTCATCCTCGGTTCCCGCCCTACCGCAGTCTCCCTCTGGAACGGGGTGCATTATACCCTCCGCGGGATCTCCTCTGCGGAGACCTTCGAGGCTGCCAGGGATTCGGTCATCGCCAACGGAAAGGAATTCGTGACGAATTCCGAGCAGGCGGTGCAGAGGATCGCCAGGATCGGTGCCAAGAGGATCAAGGACGGGGACGTCCTGATGACCCACTGCAACAGCAGCGTCGCCATCGGCGTGATCCTCGAAGCGGTGAGGCAGGGAAAGGACATCAAGGTCTATGCGACGGAATCCCGCCCCTGGAGACAGGGCATACTCACCGTGAACGACCTCAGCAAGGGAGGGGTGGATACCACGCTCATCATCGACAGTGCGGTCAGGTCCGTCATGTCCCGCGTGGACAGGGTCTTCGTGGGAGCGGACACCATCACCTCATCGGGTTCCCTCATCAACAAGATCGGGACCTCCCAGGTGGCCATGGCAGCCAACGAGGCCCGTGCGGAGGTGAACGTCTGCAGCGAGACCTACAAATTCTCCCCCAAGACGATGTTCGGCGATACCGTCACCATCGAGGAGAGGGACATAAGCGAGGTAGTGAGGCCCGGGGAGATTCCCGAGAACGTCAGGGTGTTCAATCCCGTCTTCGACACGACCCCCGCGAAATACATCGACAATATCATCACCGAGGTCGGAATCATGTCGCCCGGAGCAGTATACGGCGTCATGGTGAAGCAGTTCGGAGAATCAATTTTCGACTTGGAGTGAAAACATGAACAGCTATTCATACATGGCATTGGGCGAGGAGCTCGACAAGGATGCGTACGTCATCACCAAGTACCGCGTGTCCACCGACCTTCCCATAGAGAAAGCAGCGGAGGCCATCGCGGCCGAGCAGTCCACCGGCACCTGGACCGGTATCTCCACCCTGAACGACGACGTCTTCAGCAAATATGCGGCCAAGGTGACCGCCATCGACGGCGACATGGTCACCATAGCATACCCAGAGGAGGACTTCAGCATCCGCGTGGGTGCGGTCCCCCAGATCCTCTCGGTCATCTCCGGCAACCTCTACGGTCTCGGGGCCCTCAAGGGCGTGAGGCTGGAGGATGTGGAGTTCCCCAAGGGGATCCTCAGACAGTACAAGGGACCCAAGTTCGGCGACAAGGGACTCAGGGAGATACTGCACCATCCCGAGAAGCCCCTGGTGGGTACTATCGTGAAACCCAAGATCGGTCTCTCCCCCGAGGACACCGCCAAATACATCTACGAGGCGGGAAGCGGAGGACTCACCAACGGTAAGGACGACGAGACCCTGGTCGACCAGGTGTTCTGTCCCATCGAGGCCCGTACCAAAGCGGTCGCCGAGGCACTCGACAGGCTCCGCGAGGAGGGACACCACATGGTCCACGCCATTAACATCAGCACCAACGGTCAGGACATCCGCGAACTGGCGGAGGACGTCCAGTCCTGGGGAGCCACCCAGTTGATGGTGGACGTCATCACCTGCGGCTACGGTGCCGTGCAGGCGGTCGCCGAGGACCCCAAGATCAAGATCCCGGTCCATGTCCACCGTACCATGCATGCTGCCATGACCAAGGATCCCTACAACGGAATCGCCATGAGGGTCATCGCGAAGCTCGTCCGCATGTGCGGAGGCGACGCACTCCACATCGGTACGCTCGGTGTCGGGAAGATGGAGGGTGCCATCGCCGAAGGAAAGGCCAACCAGGACGCATGCCAGTCCGACGACGTTCCTTTCAAGAAGGTCATGCCCGTCTGTTCCGGAGGCATGTTCCCCGGTATCGTACCGAAGGTGGTAGAGGCAGCGGGCAACAACGTGCAGATCCAGGCCGGAGGCGGAGTGGCTGGTCACCCCGAGGGTGTCAGGGCCGGAGCCAAAGCGATGTGCCAGGCAATCGATTCTGCCTTCGAGGGAATACCTATCGAGGAATACGCCAAGACCCATCACGAGCTGCAGCTCGCCCTTGACAGGTGGGGTACCAAATGAAGCTGAAATGTAAGGTCGTGGATGTCCTCACCTCCATCCCGGAGGCACTCCTCGACCCCGACGACTGTGCGATCATCGGCGTGAGGGAGAACGACCGTGTCCGCATCGGGGGACCCAAGGGAGAGGTATCCGTGCTCTTGGTCTCCTCCAACCTCATCGGCGAAGGCAACATGGTGATCCCGGAGTCCGTGGCCAAGAGGGTAGGCGTCAAGAATGGCGAAGAGGCCGAGGTGAACTATTCGCCCTCGCCCGAGAGCGTCCGTGCCATCCGCAAGAAGATGGACGGCCAGAAGCTGGAACCGAAAGAGATAGAAGCGGTCGTGAACGACATCTACGCAGGCAGTCTCTCCAACATCGAGGTGTCCGCCTGGCTCACCGCCCTCTACATCAACGAGATGGACCTCGACGAGATCGCGGCCTTCGCCCAGGCTATGGTGAACACCGGCGACAGGGTACCCTTCGAGAAAGGCCCCATCTTCGATTTCCACAGTGTCGGAGGCGTCCCCGGCAACAAGATCACGCCCATCGTCGTATCCATCTGTGCGGCGGCCGGTCTGATGCTCCCCAAGACCTCCTCCCGTGCCATCAGCAGTGCCTGCGGTACCTCGGATTTCGTGGAGACCTTCTGCAACATCGAGGTCACCACCGACAAGCTCAAGGAGATCGGAGAGACCGTAGGCGGAGCCTTCGTATGGGGCGGCTCCATGAACCTGGCCCCCGTCGACGATATAGTGATCAAGATCGAACACCCCCTGGGCATCAACCCCCGCCCCCAGATGCTGGCATCCATCCTCAGCAAGAAGCTGGCCATCAATGCCAACTACCTGCTCGTGGACATCCCCACCGGTGCGGGTACCAAGGTCCCCACAATCGAGGTGGCCCGTGCCTATGCCCGCGACTTCACCGACCTGGGGGAGAAGCTCGGCATCCACGTCGAGTGTGCAATCACCTACGCCGACCAGCCGGTGGGAAGCGCCATCGGTCCCAACCTGGAGGCCAGGGAGTGCATCCGTGTCCTGGAAGGCAGCGAGCACCCCGCCAGCGTGGTGGAGAAGGCATGCGAGTGTGCTGGAATCCTCCTCGAGATGGCAGGATTTCACGACGGTGTCCGCAAGGCACGCGAGATCCTCTCCTCCGGACAGGCCCACAAGAAGTTCATGGAGATCGTCGTGGCCCAGGGCGGCCGTGCCGACCTGAAATCCTCGGACCTGAAGCCCGGGAAGTATTCTGCTGACATCCTCGCCCCCAAGTCCGGATACGTCAACAGCATCAGCAACAAGGACCTGGTCGCCGTGGCCAAGGCCTGCGGTTCCGCCAACGACAAGGGTGCCGGACTCCTCCTCTTCAAGAAGAAGGGACAGAGGGTCGAGGCAGGCGACGTGCTGTTCACCCTGTACGCCGACAACGAGGCGAAGCTCCTGAGGGCGAAGGACATGGCCGAGAGGTACAGTCCCATTACCATCGAGGGTATGCTCATCAAGAGGATCTCCACCCCCGAACCCAGGTGAACTGAGCTGAAACTCTGTGTTACGGTCGATCTCGACCGCGATGCGAACGTCCCGCTCCCGGGTATCCGGGAAGCGGGGTCCATCGACCGGGGGGAGGGCACCTCTCCCCGTTTCATCTCTTCCGTCAGGGGACTGACCATCCTGACGGATCTTTTCGACGAACTCGGTATACCTGCGACGTTCTTCGCAGAGTGCCAGACATTGGAAGCCGTGAAGGATTCACGCGGTTGCCTCGACGGATTCGAGGTCGGGGCTCACGGTTATTCGCACGAGGATTTCACTCTATTGGACATCGAAACCGCGGAGGGACTGCTGAAGCAGACCTCGGATACGATCCGTGACCTCCTTGGTACCCGCCCCCGTTCCATCCGTTTCCCTTACATGAAGGCGACCCCCGAACTGCTCGGTATGCTCCCCGGACTCGGCTTCAGTGTGGATTCCTCACTGTATTCGCCGGCGGAATCCTGCAGGCCGTATCCTCTTCCGAACGGTATTTCCGAACTGCCGGTTCTGCGTGATCCCGGCAGCGGCAGGACCTCCTACCTATGGCCCGCCCACGAGGGGAAACGGGACTACGGATCGTTCATAAGCCTTGCCGAATCGGTCCCCGATGACGGCACATTCGTTCTCTGCGACCACTCCTGGCACATCTGTGAATCCCGCATGAACGGTATCCGGACCGAGGAGGATATCGGGAAGACCGTCCGCGGTCTCAGAGAACTTCTGGAGTCTCTCCTGGACCTCGGCTGTCAGCCGATGGCTGTCTCGGATGCGGTCAGCATCCACTGATTCGCACGGGCACGCGTGCGGTATTATTATATGTCCGCCAAGGTATGGGCAAGTATGGCCGCAGACCTGATTCTCGGGAAGGACGTTTCGGAGAAGATTTATGCCGATCTGAGGGATAGGATAGCCCGTTTGAAACAGAACGGCATAGTTCCCGGTCTGGCGGTAATCCTGGTCGGAGACGATCCCGCATCGCAGGTATACGTCGGGATGAAGGACAAGAAGTGTGTGGAACTGGGTATCAATTCCTACCAGCACATCCTTCCCGCTGATACGACCCAGGAAGAGCTGATGGCCAAGATCAGGGAACTGAACGCCGACGACAGAGTCAGCGGAATCCTGGTCCAGCTGCCCCTGCCGAAGCATCTCGACGAGTCGGCGGTCATCAAGGCGATCGATCCCGACAAGGATGTGGACTGTTTCCACCCGTTCAACCTGGGTAAGATGATCATCGGAGAGGCCGACCTTCTCCCTGCCACCCCCGCGGGAATCCATCAGATGATGGTGAGGTCAGGCATCAAGATCGCAGGGAAGCACGTGGTCATCGTGGGCCGCAGCAACATCGTCGGGAAGCCCCTGGCCAACATCCTCATGCAGAAGGATGAGAATGCCGACGCCACGGTCACCGTGGTGCATTCGCGTACCGCGAACTTCAGCGAACTAACCAAGATGGCCGACATCCTGATCGTGGCCATCGGGAAACCCAGACTGATCACCGCCGATATGGTGAAGGAAGGTGCGGTGATCATCGACGTCGGGACCAACAGGATAGACGATCCCACCGCCAAGAACGGCAAGAGGCTGGTGGGCGACGTCGATTTCGACAGCGTAAAGGACAAGGTCTCAGCCATCACCCCCGTGCCCGGAGGAGTGGGGCCGATGACCATTTGCATGCTGATGTCCAACACAGTGACAGCAGCGGAAAGGAGGTTAACCAAATGATCAACGAATGCGAAGAGCATGGATATTTCCGCAGGGACAAGTGTCCCGTCTGCGGACGCAATGGGAAATTCGTGATGAGCGATTTCGAAGTGGAGAAACTCGGCCGCATGATGGCCGCCATCCTCCGCCACGGAAAGTTCTCCCTGGAGATGACCGAACAGGGTTTCGTCAGGATCCAGGACATCGTGGACACGATGAAATCCCACAACTCCCGCGTGAAATGGCTCAGGCCTTTCCACATCGATGCTCTCGCACTCACCGATCCAAAGGGCAGATACCAGATCAAGGGACAGTCCGTGCGTGCCACCTACGGACACACCATCAAACTGGATCTGAACCTCCCTACCAACAACATACCCAGATACCTCTACTATCCCGCATCCGAGGAGGAAGCGGACATCATCATGGAAGAAGGTCTGGAGCCCACCGACCGCGCGATGGTCCATCTCTCCGCCACGTTCGAGGATGCCCTCCATGCGGGAGAGGTGAGGATCGAGGACCCGGTGATCCTGGGTGTAGATACCGACAGGTGTGCGGAGGAAGGATTCCCCATCGGCAAGGCCGCCAAGACAGTTTACCTCTGCGACAGGGTGCCTGCCGACTGTATCTTCGTATCCGAAGGCGACGAGGAGGATTGAAAATGGTAACGATACTCAGACCCGACGAGGTCAAAGCGAAATACGGCCCCATGTTCTGTCAGGGGCTCTATACCATCGTCGATGAGAAGACCGGAAGGGTCCGCATCATCGAGAAATGTTCCGCCCACGGGTCCGCAGAGTGGGACGTGGTGAACCGCAGGCGTACCGGAGGGGTCATCGACAAGGTCGTGAGCGAAGGTACCACCATCGTCATGGACGTCAGCCTCGGCGAGAAGGGACTGAACTTCGGTCCCGCTTCCGCCGAACTGGGCGGACAGGGAATATGTGCATGCAGGATCGAAGGCAATGAGGTCCGTACCACCTGGTACGGAATCGCCGGTGCGTCGGTCGGTGTGGGAGCATGCCTGCCCGGCTGCAAGGACGTACTCCGCACGGAATACCCGGACGATTTCAAGATGGGAGGCGGACACACCGCCCACGTCGACATCATCACCCCCAAGCTGGTACGTGTGATCATAGGTATCGACGATACCGACACCAAGGAGAAGGGAGCCACCTGGGCCACCTCCCTGGCCATGGCCAAGTCCTGCCCCTACGGCATATTCATGGAGCACAAGATCATCCAGCTCAACCCCAAATCCCCCACCAAGACCACCAACTGCTGTTCCACGGCGGTCTCGTTCGCGGTGAGGGTAGAGGATATCTCCAAGCTCATCGAGTACTGCTTCGATTACATCAAGAGGAACTCCTACTCCGAGGACGCGGTCATGACCGTGTTCCAGGGTCTCTCCATCCCCGACGAGCTCAGGGAGTTCGGATGGAGTGCGAAGAGCATCATGTACAAGGTCGAGGATGCCGAGAAGGTCGCCGCCGACTGCGGCGTGCAGATCATCAGCGTCACCGGTACCGGCGGTATCATCGGTGCCGTCGCCGCCATCGGCTGTGCGGACCTGGGTCTGGAAGCGGCCGGGGTCCCCGAGGATTTCGAGTGATTCATCATGAGCGTCCCCGACCTCGTCTCCAAGAAGGTTTACAGCACCTATGAGCGCAGGCTCAGGAAGGAAGTGCGCGAGGGGGGACCCGTTCCGAAGCACATCGGAATCATCATGGATGGCAACCGCCGGTATGCCCACGAGAACCTGGATTCCAACATCGACGAGGGCCAC